>CAYYHX010000041.1:0-12964 GCA_964471835.1 uncultured Hungatella sp. | reverse complement strand
CATCGTCATTAAAATCGCCGTAACCGGCGGACGCGGACTGGAGGTATTTGCGGGTAGGGAAAATCTCAATAATTGCGGTGGGAGTTTCGTTTTGTTCTACTCTGTTAATCTCCCAGTCGAGTACGGTCTCAACGTGCTGTCGGCCGGTGGCGTCAAGGGTGCGGTAACGCTCCAATAGGAACTTCTCGGAAGATAACAATCTATTCGGGCATAGCTTAGTGTATGACGGCCAATAATAAGATTTCCCTTCTTCTATTCCGGGCATTGTTCCATAATTTTTAATGATTTTATCAGATAATTCTTTATCAAGGCACATTTTATAAGAAGTGTTCATCATCATTGCCACATATTCATCAAAAGACGCATGATTCAAATCATATTCATTTGCTTCTAAACTCCTTGAAAAAAGGCAACGAAGAACCGTAAGTTCAGCTTTATAACGTTCGTCTAACGGACGAGAAGAATCATCTCTGATATGCCTGTTTTCAGCCTTGATTTTTTCCCTTTCAATATGACCGCAGTATAATTCCCCGAATTTTTCAACTGCTTTTTCCCATGCTTTATGCCGCTTTTGATGTTCTGAAGTGTCTTTTTTGTTAAATCTATCGTAAACCCACCCACAATCAGGGCAAGAATCCACATAGGACATATCATCTGTTTTCCCAGAGAGCCATGCAGGATTTACCACGAGTGCTTTTGCAATGGACTCTATTACAGGGAGTTTGATTTTATCAATTTTCCCATTCTCATATCGCTGTATTGTTGAGCGAGCAACGCCAACGTCCTGAGCGACCGCTTCTAGTGTTTCGTTTCTTAATTCTCTAGCGTATTTTATTCTCCTACCGATTTCTTGATTATCCATTGCTTTTACCTCCGCGTAAACATTATACAATGCCGTATTGCATAACGCAATAGGAAAAAGAAATAATTTCAAAAAAAATTGCATAATGCTATTGACACACGAGTTGCGTAGTGCTACAATGCAGCTAAGGAGGAAGGGGGTGATATATTGATAAATACAAGAAAGATAAAAGGGAGGATGGTAGAAATGGGCATTACACAAAAAGATGTGTCAATTGCTTTAGGACTAGCGCAGCCAACAATAAACCAAAAAATCAACAATATCCGCCCAATGGACTTAGATGAAGCTGAAAAGTTAGCTGATTTATTAAAAATACCCTCCGCAGAATTTGCAACATATTTTTTTTCTAAATAAGTTGCGTAACGCAACTAAAGAGGATTCCTGCCGCAGAGGGCCGTGGATGTCGCCCGCCCGCCTGTCGGATGCGGCGAAGATGTGAGAGGAGGTGAGAGAGACGGAATCAGACCATCAGGATGAGAATCACGTTGTAAGAATCGACACTTTTTATAACACTAGGCAAGAACCTTATCAAGTGGAAGTGTCTTTCTCAATGCCTTACCCCGATTGGTGCGAATTACAAGAGTTATCGTGCTGGGGGCAGGTTGAGCAGTTTCTGGAACAAAAGAAAGATGTGAGAGGTGAGAGAATGGAAAACAGGATATTTATTCCGCATGAGTTGAAAACAATCGAGGTTGACGCCGAAAAGAAGATATTTCGCGTTAACGGAGAGGATTTCGGAGAAAATTGCACGGGTTTTACGATCCACTGTAACCGGTACAACGATTTTGATGTCAGAATTGAGATCGGCACGACAGTAATCATTGCTACCTACGGAGAAGATCAGCAAAAGACAAATGAACATCAATACAAAACAGACGCCCCATGGTTTTCACCCGGAGCAACTGTTAGTTCATAAAAACAGAGATACGAGATTAAATAGACCAGACAAGTCATTGAAGAATTCCCGTGGCTTATCTTCCATATATTTGATTCCGCAATCTGTGATTGTAATATCGCCCAATATATTTTCACTTATAAAATTTGCAGATTCCAATTCTTCAATAGCAGATTTTATATCTGGGCGAAGCCACTCTGAAAAGGCAGATATTTTATAAATACTTCCGTCTTCAAATTGGCGCGCATCACTTTTACTAAAGCCAGCTTTTCTGAGGCGTTTGTATTCACAGTATATGATTTTAAATGCCTTTTCAGAATCTTTGGTTAATGACATATAAACAGCCCCTTTCTATGAACCGCTTGGATTTAAAACTTTCTAAACATTGTAAAACAGGGGCATCAAAAATTCAATAAAAACATTTGCTTTTTGTATGTAATTCCAAAGGAGGTGAGTTGAAGTGGAAGAACAAGATTTGCGCGATTGGAAAAGAATAGTCGTGGAGACTGACGAAGAAAACCCTATATCCATAGCAGTGATAACACCTTCCGAAGTGAGTCCGGCTGACGGATACAGAGTGCGTCTTACTCCGGCATCCCATGAAGGAGGTGAATGATGGCAACTATTGAGGACTACCTTTTGCGGTACATCCGTGACCGCAACATCAACCTGTCAGAGATGGCCCGCAAAACCGGTATCCCATACCGGGCATTATATAACAGCTTGTCAAACAAGAGCCGCCGGCGAGAGTTGCGGAGCTCGGAATTGGCCGCTGTATGCGGGTATCTCGGTATTGAAAACCTTAACATGAAAAACCTTAACATGAAAGGAAGCGAATGAACGTGCCGGAGACACTGATCCGTATCGAAAACCATGACAGATCGACAAAAGTATATTTTGCCGGAATAGAAATAGGGCAGATCCTTGATGGGTTTTCGTTTGACCAAAGCGGCGGCAATCTTGAAAAGCCGAAGGTTACATTGACCTTTGCAGTTCCCAAACTGTTGGAGCTTCTCGCAGGCATTTCCGAGGAGGATATTGCAAAGGCAAAGGGAATTTTGGGGCCGTATCTGGAGAAGCATAAAAAATACGCTGCAGCCCAGGCGGCGCTTTACGAAAAGCTTTAAGCCAATGTCTTAGCATAAGCAATTGCCTTCGGGGTAAGCCGGACATTTGGGGCGATAGAATCAATATTGAAAGCGAGGTGATACAAGATGCCAAAAGTGAGACAGCCGGATTCCCTCCGGCGCAGAGCATATTCCCGGTCGCTGATTGAGGCCGGACTCGCCCGGAACCGCATGACGCAGAAAGAGTTGGCAAAGCGTCTGGACATCGCCGATTCCACCGCATCCGTCTACCGGAAAGAGCCGGAGCGGATGCCGGTCGGGTTCGTGGTGCCGATGGCAAAAGCACTGGGATGGTCTGACGCGGAGACACTAAGTTTCATCATGGGGACCGACGTGAAGGCATACACGCTGGAAGACATAAAAGAACTTCTGTCGGCGCTGTGCTATCCGGCGCAGGCGATTACGAATTTCGGAAGGAGGGCCGGATGAAAAGGAAAAGTTATGACTATGTAGGCATGGATGAGCTGATGAGGCAGTCGCGGAAACGGCGCCGCATGGCGGAGATCGCGGAAAAGGTACTGGAATTCCTTCTGTTCGCCGCACTGACTGTAATCATCATCGCGGTGCTGTGGGCGGTCGTGCTGGCATTGACGCCGCCGCATGACGCAATCGCCGCGGAATTTACCGCAGAGGCCGCAGAAGCCCCGGAAACGGCCGCTTCCGTCACGGACGGGGAAATCCCCGCGGACGCCCCGGAAACGGCAGGAACGGCCGCAGAAGCGCCCACAGAGCGGGAAACAGAACCGCCCACGGAGCAGGAGCCGGAAGCATCTGCGGCCCCGGAACCGAAATACCTTGGTAAGTTCACCCTGACGGCATACTGTTCCTGCGAGAAATGCTGCGGCAGATGGGCAGGCGGCCCCACGAAGTCCGGAACAATGCCGGAGGCGGGGAGGACGGTAGCGGTTGACACGTCGGTGATCCCGCTTGGGACGCATATCATCATTGACGGCCATGAGTACGTGGCGGAGGATACCGGCAGCGCAGTACGCGGGAAGCACATTGACATCTACTTTGACAGCCACGACGCGGCATTAAATTTCGGTAAGTGCAGGGCTGATGTCTATATCGTGAAGGAGTGATGCGGGAATTGAAGGAAGCGGACAAGATCGAGGAGTTTGGCAGGTACCTGGAATTGAGCAGCGATGCGGGGCCGAGGGCCCGGAGCAACTACAAGAACACGGTACGGGCATTTTATCAGGCCGGGTACAGGGAAATCAGCCATGGCTCGCTGCTGGAATATACCGAAAGGGCCATCAGGGAAAAGGGCGCGGGGAACGCGTACCGGGACCTGCGCATCCTGAACAGGTGGTGCGGGTTCCTTATGAAGCCGGAGGCGTGCGTGACGCTGGGCGAAGCATCTGAAAAGAATGTCAAGAGGATGCCGCCCGACCAGCTGAAGCAATGGGAGGAGATACGGCACTGCGCCGCGCTGATCGCGGCGGGGCGCGGGAAGATCGTGATCCGGAAAGCCGGCGGCAGGACGGTAAGGTACACAAAGGAAACCGGAAAGGGGGCAGAGGGGTGGAAGCAGCCGCGCAGTGTTTAAACGAGGAGACCCCGGGGAGCCGCATAAGGCCCGCCCGGGGATCTGAAAAAGACACTGCAGTCATTATAACCGGAACCAATGGGAAACGCAAGCAAATTTTATGATTACGAGGAGGAAAAGACATGAAGCTGTACGATGTGGCGGAACAGTACCTGGCCGTCCAGGAGATGGCCTATGACCCGGATGTGGACCCGAACGACATCGGGGACACGCTGGAAGCGGTTGACGGCATTTTTGAGGACAAGGCGGATGCGATCGCGGAGATCATTTCCGGAATGAAGTCGGACATCAGCGAGATCAGGCGCGAAGAGGACCGCCTGTATGCCCGCCGAAAGGCGCTGGAGAACCGTGCGGAATGGCTGAAGGGCTACCTGGAGTCCGCCATGAAGCTGACGGGGAAGACGAAATTCAAGACATCCCTGTTCAGCTATGCCATCCAGAAGAACGGCGGCATTGCGCCGCTGGTGATCGACAAGCCGGACGAGATACCCGTAAAGTACCTGATTCCGCAGCCGCCGAAGACCGACGGCGATGCGATCCGGAAGCTGCTGAGCGAGTCCGGCACGGAGGACATAGGGTGGGCGCACCTGGAGCCGCGCGGCGAGAGCCTGCGGATACGGTAGAGGAGGCGCGGACAACATGGAAGAAGAGAAGCGCGCGGAAGATTACGGCATTACGCCGTACCGGTTCAACCAGCTGATGAAGATCGCGGGGAAAGTGACGGACCAGATGGTGAACGGGATCTGGCACCTGACTTACGATGAGATGGGGATCGTGCTGGACCTGCTGCGGTACGGAATGGAGAAGAGCATGGAGAAGAACACGGCAAAGGAGGAAGGGTAAATGTTCCTGAAAACAGCGGCACTGAAAAAGGCAATGAAGAATTCGCTCACGCTTGGGGGCCTTGCCGTTTCCAATGACGGGCAGAACTATATCGTCAGCGGAGGCGGTGAGAGATGGGGCGCCAGTGTTGAGATTGAAACAGCGCCCAATGTGTTCAAGGCGCTCATCATGGAAATGACCGGGGAACTTCCGGAGGAAAACGAAAGCTGGCGGTACACCGCCGCGGAACATGGGGTACAGAAAGAGAATACGGCGATGCCGGCCCCCTACCGCGGATGGTACGACGCAAAAGTACGGGCGATAAGGACGCCCCTCAGCCTGACAGACCGGACGCATGTTTATTCTGTGTACCAGGCTGCGGGAGGAGAGTATCTCATCACGCTTTCCAACAGGACGGATGATATGTTTTCCGACAGGGAACTGCTCCCGGATGAGGAGATGCCTGCTTATGCAAGCGTGGCAGCCGGCAGCCGCGGCAATACCTTGTATTTCAAGAGCAGCACATGTATTTACTGGGCGCCTTCCATTCCTACGGAAGGGAAGGTCAGGGATGCGCTGTTGGCGGCGCTCGCCGGGCTGGATTTTTCGAGGCCGGACTGGAAACGGCAGCGGGAGGCGGAATAAATGGGCATTCCGGTATTGATCATGGGGAAGTCCGGGACGGGCAAGTCCCGGAGCATGAAGAATTGTGCAGGCAAAGATTTCGGGCTGATCAAGGTGATCAACAAGCCGCTGCCGTTCAGGGGCAGCATCCCGGGCGGCGTGTCCAGCGACTACAACAGGATCAAGCAGGCCATCCGGGACCCGAGGTGGCCGAAATCCGTCGTGATCGACGATGCCGGCTACCTGATCACGGGGCAGTTTATGGACGGGCACGCCACGACCGGCAAGGGAAACGCGGTGTTCGGCCTGTACAACCAGCTGGCGGACGATTTCTACCGGCTGATCCGCTGCATCCAGGACGAGGCGCCGCCGGACCGGATCGTGTATGTGATCATGCACGAGGAGACGAACGAGTACGGCGACATCGGGCCGAAAACGATCGGCAGGCTGCTGGACGAGAAGGTATGCCTGCCGGGGATGTTCACCATTGTTTTGCGGGCGGTGAAGAATGAGCGGTACGTATTTGTCACGCAGGCCAGGGACGGGGCGGTGAGCAAGTCGCCGGAGGGCATGTTCCCGGACGTGGAGATTGACAATGACCTGATGATGGTGGACGACGCCATCCGGGAATATTACGGAATTGAGAACCCGAAGAACAGACAGGAAGGCAAGGAGGATCGGAATGATAAGGAAACCGCAGGGGTATGACGAAGCACCGGCATATACCGGCGAGAGCGTGCAGCTGCCGAAAGGAAAGTATGAGTGCGTCATCAAGCAGGTAGCCACGCAGACGACGCAGAGGGGCACCGAGCAGATGGTGATCCTGTTCGACATTGACGCCGGGGAGCAGAAGGGATTCTACCAGAAACTCTTCGATGCCGACCGGGCGCAGGACCCGAAAGGCGCGAAATGGAAGGGCGTGTTCAAGCAGAACATGGACGGAAAAGGGCTGCCGTGGCTGAAAGGCATCATCACGTCCATCGAGCGCTCCAATAACTTCATCTTCCAGTGGGACAGGGAAGGGAACGAGAAGACCATGGTAGGCAAGCGCTTCGGCGGCGTGTTCCGGCGCAGGCAGTTCGAGGCGGGCAACGGCAGCAGGCCCATTGTCACGGAGCTGTACCGCATCCGGAGCCTGGCGGGGCTGGCGGACGCGGAGGTCCCGGAAGATGAAATGCTCCCTGACGTGCCGGTCCCGGACCCGGCAAAGGCAGCCGCGCCGCCGCTGGCCACCGACGGGTTCATGAGCATACCGGACGGGGCGGATGAAGACGATGGGATACCTTTCCTGTGATGCCGACCCGGAGCTGTTCGCCAGGGTCAAGGAAGCCGTCAGCATCCGCCAGGCGGCCGAATACTGCGGGCTGGAGCCGAATGCGAGGGGATGGTGCATCTGCCCCTTCCATGCCGACCGGCACCCGTCCATGAAGCTGTACCCCGACGGGAGGGGCTATTACTGCTTCGTGTGCCAGTCCGGGGGCGACCAGATCCGGCTGGCCGCAAAGTGCCTGGGGATAAACAACTACGAGGCGGCAAAACGGCTGGCGGAAGCATACGGCGTGCCGGTAAACGAGCCGCAGACGTACAGCGAAAAGCGGAAGGCGGAGAAACAGGCGCGGGAACGGGCAAAACTGAAGGGCTGGGTAAAATGGGCGACGGCGCAGCTGTCCATGTACCGGATCCTGCTGTGTGAGGCGAGGCAGGACCCGGGCAGCCCGCACTTCACCGAGGGCGTACGGAACCTGTCACAGGTGGAATACCTGCTGGAATGCCTGAAGGAATGCCCGCAGGAAGTATACCGGAGCGAAAGGACGGTGGCGGACATTGGAAAAGTCGCGGACAGACTTACTCGCTGGTATTGAGGCGCTTGACAGGTCGCAGCCGTTCCCGGACGAAGTGTTCGAATCCGTTTTTGACATCCGGGACATGATCGAGCGCCAGAAGTACATCGAGGATCTGCGGCGGGCGGCAAAGGCGGCAAGCAGGGTAAAGGAATTTGACAGCCTGCTCGGCAGGTACCGGGAGGACTACATCCAGAAGCAGAAAAGGACCGACAGGAAGACCGGCTTCACCGACCAGCCGGCGGAACTCTACTGCGGGGAATGGACTGCGGATGACATGGGAGTGCGGACGACCAGATATTCAAAGGACGGCGCACCCATACCCGTCACTGCCTGCTCCCATCCGATCCTGCCGGTCGAGATCCTGAAGAACGTAGACACCTCGGAGGAGAAGATCACGCTGGCATACTTCAAGAACGGCGAATGGCAGAGGATCACGGCGGACCGGAGGGTCTGCGCCGATAACACGAAGATCGTGAGCGCTCTGAGCCAGTACGGCGTCGAAGTAACAAGCGAAAACGCGAAGTACCTGGTACGCTACATCAGCGACTGCGTAGGCTATAACCCGGTGGCATTGCGGCCGAAGAAGTCCATCGGGCGGCTGGGGTGGTTCGGATCAAGGTTCATGCCGTATGAGCCGGATATCCGTTATGAGGAAAACTCGGATTACGCGCCGATCTACAGGAGCGTGCATGAATCCGGCGACTTCACGGTATGGAAAGACCTGTGCGCCGGGCTCCGGAAGGACGCAAGGAACCGGCTCATCATGGGGGCGAGCTTTGCCTCTGTCCTCCTGGAGCCGCTGCATGTGCTCCCGTTTGTCTGCCATGTATGGGGAAAATCAGGGACATGCAAAACCGTTGCCGTCATGGCTGCAATGAGCGTATGGGGAGATTCCAGGCTCGGCCACCTGACAAAGATCATGAACGGGACAGTCACCGGGATTATGCGCAACGCTGCATATTTATGCAGCATCCCGTTTGCCGGCGATGAGTTGCAGACGATCAAGGACAGGCGGATGAAGAACTATGACCAGCTGATCTACCAGATCACGGAAGGAGTCGAGCGCATCCGCGGCAGGAGGCAGGGCGGCGTGGAGGAAACGATGACATGGAAGAACACATTCATCTTCACCGGGGAGGAGCCGGTCACAAAAGCCGGTTCCAGCGACGGCGCGAAGAACAGGGTGATTGAAATCTTCATCCCCGTAGATGAACCGCTGATGGAGGACGGGAACTATGTCAGCAGCGTGATCCATGAAAATTTCGGTTTTGCCGGAAGGAAATTCGTGGAGCACATCCAGAGCATGGAGCCGGGGAGCCTGGCCGGGCAGTACCGGGAACTGTTCGATGAAATATGCGCAATGGACACGACCGACAAGCAGGCGATGGCGATGTCCTGCATCCTGCTGGGCGACAGGCTGGCATCGCACCTTTTCTGGCCGGAAGAGAAAGACCTGCGCCGGGAGGACTGGGAGCAATACCTGAAGCATGAGAACGAGGTTGACAGCGTGGACATGGCGTTTGATTCCGTCCTGAACTGGGCAGCCAGGAACCCGATACGTTTCGAGGACCCGAAGGCCGACGACTCGCCGAACAGGGGCGAGGTGTGGGGAAGGGTCGAGACGGACGGGAAATCCGGGCGCGGCATCCTGGTCATCAACCGTGACACCCTCATGGAATTCCTGAGGGAGAATGAGTATGACTATACGGCAATGACGAGAGGATGGCGCGAAAAGGGGTATCTCATGTGCAACTCACAGGGGAAATTCGTCCACCAGACGAAGGTATACGGGATCAGGGCATCCTATATCAAGCTCCTCCTTCCGGAGAAGGACGACGTGACGGATGAGGACGGTTTCGTGGAGGAAGGCCGGGGGCAGGATGGCCTGCCGTTTGACTGAGGGTCTTACCTGTTTTGTCCGAGGTAAGACCATGGTAAGACTTTTTCGGGGAAAGGAAACCCTTGTTTTTCAAGGATTCCTTATACATTATTGACATAAAGTCTTACCATCTTACCAGTCTTACCTGTTTTATAACTATATAAGAGAGGTGCACAGAAAAAGTCCAGTATATCGCCCCATCTGTGTGTGAACATAAAAAAGGCGTGTTATTGTGCGGAAAAACGGTAAGACGGTAAGACCCCTTGTATTTTCAACAAAGAGAGGCCATTCCGGGCGGAAATTTAAGTAAGACAGTCTTACAAAAAGGTAAGACTTTTATGGGAAATGAGGCGATGAAATGAACAAAACGGCAGGCAACAAGGCAGCAGGCGCGGGATTTGAGAGGGAAATGGCGCAGCTTCTCCACAAGAACGGCTTCTGGGTACACCGGTTTCAGGACAATGCGAACGGCCAGCCCTGCGACCTGATCGCCGTAAGGAGCGGACGGGCCTACCTGATCGACTGCAAAGACTGCCGGCAGGGCGTGTTCCCGTTCAGCCGGATCGAAGAAAACCAGGAAAACGCCATGCAGGCATTTGAACGGGCATACAACGAAGACGGGCTGTTTGCCCTGCGGATGCCGGACAGGGAAACAGACGGGGAAGGCGGCGGGATCTACATGCTGAAATACAAAACGCTCATCCAGATACGGTACTGGCGGAAAACATTAAGCCGCTCCGACTGCAGGAAATACGGGAAACTCTTTGAGGACTGGGAGAGAGAAGCATGAACGGGACTACAAACAAGGCCGCGAACAAGGCCGCGAATGATATCACGAATGAAGTCACGATCGGCAGCGAGATTACGGTCACGGATCCGTCCCCGGAGCTGACGGCATGGTGCCGCGAAAACCTGGTGCTGGAAAACCCGGAATACATAAGCCGCAGACGGCGCGGGCTGTGGCTGGGGAAGACGCCTCGGACCATCAGCTTGTACCGGGAGGACGGAAACAGGCTGATCCTGCCGACAGGGACGGGGAAGGATGTAAAGCCATTCATCAAAGACCGCCGTATAGCGCTTAATTTGGCCGATAACGGGCTTTTGGACATCCGGGCGGATATTCCCCTGTATGAATACCAAAAAGCCGCCGTAGAGGCCATGAGGGCCGTCAGCTGCGGGATCCTGCAGGCCCCGTGCGGTTCCGGCAAGACGCAGATGGGGATCGCGCTGGCGGCGGGGCTTAGGCGCAGGACGCTGTGGGTGACGCACACGCAGGATTTGCTGGAGCAGTCCTACAGCCGGGCGGCGCAGTACCTGCCGCGGGAAGTGCTGGGGAAGATCACGGCGGGGAAGGTGCAGGCCGGCAGCTTCATGACGTTCGCGACCGTGCAGACGCTCTATAAGCTGGACCTGGCAAAATACAGGTATGAGTGGGACGCCGTGATCGTGGATGAGTGCCACCGCGCGGCCGGATCCCCGACGGGCGTGACGATGTTCTACAAAGTTTTAAGCAGCCTGGCAGCCCGGTATAAATATGGCCTGTCCGCGACGGTGAGCCGCTCCGACGGGCTGATCCGCAGCACGTTTGCCATCATCGGGCCGGTCGTGTACAGGGTGCCGGAAGAAGCCGCGGCGGGGAAAACCGTGCGGGTACGGATCCTGCGGAGGGACACCGGCATACTTCCGGACAGGGCGTACCTGGATACCGACGGGACGCTGGATTACAGCCGGCTGCTGGCTTACCTGTCCGGCAATGCCGGCCGCAGCGTCCTGATTGCAAGGGACCTGGCTGTCAACCGTGAGCATTACAACCTGGTGCTGTCGGACCGTCTGGAGCACCTGCGGACACTGATGGGCCTGCTGCCGGACGCGCTGAAAGGGTCCGCCGTGATGATCGACGGGGGCATGGCCGGCAAGGCGGCGAGAGCTGAAAGAGAAGCGGCGCTGGAATCCATGCGGGCCGGGAAAAAACATTACCTGTTTGCCACCTATGCGCTGGCAAAGGAAGGGCTGGATATTCCGCGCCTTGACAGGCTGTACCTGACGACGCCGAAACGCGACCCGGCCACCGTCCAGCAGTGCATCGGGCGGATCGCGAGGGCGGCGGAGGGAAAGACGGACGCGGTGGCCTATGACTATGTGGATCAGATCGCGTTCTGTGAGAACCGCTACGGCATGCGGCGCGCGGTGTACAGGAAAGCGGGGTGCGAACTGTGAGCGAAGGGACGTACGGGCAGAAGATGCGGAACGCAGAGGATTTCCGGATGGTGAAGGGGGCGTTTTCCGACGCGTACCTGTTCTACAAGAAATTCCACGGGCGCCCGATGGAGCCGGGGCTGTGTGAGGAAATGACAGCGGGATTCACGGAAACCTGCAAAAAGTACGGGAACGGGACGTTCTGCACGCGGCTGATGCTGGCAGTATTCGCGCAGATCGAAGAGGAAACGAGGTAAAGGCATGAAGGAGAAAAAAGACATGAGAGAAGAAAAGAACCGGGCCATGGCGGTTCCCGAAACTGAAACGGAAAAAGACATCCGGGTCTGCCCGGTATGCGGAAAGGAAGTTGAGCGGGCTGATATGGATTTTACCACGGACTGCCACGGAATCACATTCCGCCTGGTATGCCTGAACTGTTGGTACAGGATCATGGAACGGGGTTACGACGGTGTATATTACGACGAGTCCGATGAGCAGATCGAGCCGATCTGGTAGGGGGTGTAAACATGACGCGAGAACAACAGGAGATATACCGGAACACGCATCTGTGCGGGGCAATCAGGGACGATGGCAAGTGCGAGCATCTGCTGTATGCGGAAAATGATATGGCAATCGGCAAAAAGAAGCTGAACAGGTACTATGTGTATTGTACGGCAGAAAACAGAGTAAGGTCGATGGGATGCGCGGCATCATGGACGGGGTGCAGCCCGAAGTGGTGCCCGAAACGAAAGGAAGCATCCGGAACATGAGAACAGAAATGGTATACATCGTCATCACCGGAACTCCGTACGGCGATTTCAATTACCACATTGACAGTGTGTGGACATCAGAGCGGAAAGCCGAAAAACGATGCGATGAGCTGAACTCCGACGCCATGGCAAAATGGCGGGATAGTTACGGCTATCAGTTGTTTTCGGTGGAGCAGCAATTCATACGAACAAAAACAGGAGGGGAAAAATGAGTGACTGGATAAAAGTTAAGGACAGGCTGCCGGGCCGCTATGAGACCGTGCTTATTGCCGTGGATGCAGTAAACGGATACGGAGAAAAAACGGGGTATGTGGCCATCGGAACATACGAGTATTTCCCGGATAAACACTGGTTGAACTACATAGGGGAGCTGACCGATCGAGAAAATGTGGTAGC
>CAYYHX010000040.1:0-13050 GCA_964471835.1 uncultured Hungatella sp. | reverse complement strand
GATTGTGATACTCATGGCTTCTCTCTCCTCCTTCTTCGGTCCTCCATTAGTTAGTGATGGCTAACCCATCCTGTCTACATCTCTACCATAATCTGTGCCGCTTCATCTTTGCGCAGACTCAGCTCGTAACCGCGCACATTCACCTCGATGGGGTCGCCCAGCGGCGCAACCTTGATCACCTTTACCGTAACGCCTGGGGTTACACCCATATCCATGATCCGCCGCTTCATGTTCCCTGAAGTACCCACAGAAGTCACTTTCCCCTGTTGTCCCGGTTTTAATTCTTTGAGTGTCATATCGCCATCTCCTTCCCGTGATAATCTATTCATGGATGGTGTGGACATGCCGCACATCTGCTCCCGCCATGGAGCTGCTCCGACATATCCTCCGCCGCGGCACCGCTCCGTCAGTCCTCCACCATGATCCGGTTGGCCAGACTGCGGTTCAGCGCCAATTTCACGCCCTTCACCATCAGAATCAGCCCGCTCGGGTTCTCGCCCATGACGCGCACCTTCTCTCCCTTGGTAAAGCCGAGATCCTGCAGATGCCTCTTCATCTCCTCATTTCCCTTGAACTCGCGGATCGTCCTTGTCTCGCCCGTCGTGACCATCGCCAGCGGCATAATCTCATTTCCTTTCTTCATTGGATTTGAAATTGATTATCATTTTCAGCGTTATCATACGCTAACCGAATCGGTTTGTCAAGAGTTTTTTTTAATTTTTTCAACAGATCCGCGGTTTCCATTGATTACGCAATATGGCAGTACCTTAACCCGGATGGAGGAAGGGAAAGTGCGTTCCCGGACAGGCGAAGGCAACAGCCCTTACCGGAAACCGTGGAAGGGATCCGTAAATATCTGCGGGAAGTGCAGACATTCCTTGGGAACGAAGTGGTTTTCATGGAAGACTTTTTGAAGAAAAAAGGATTGCTGGAAGAATATATGAGGACACGGTATCCGGCTGGCTATGCCTCATTTGACGAAATCCCATTTTTATAGGAATGCTGAAGTGGGATCCCGGTGGAGATCCTGAAGAAAAGTTCCGGGCTTTTACTAAGATTATACTTGTTTAGACAGCATGGGGCACAGATACGCAGGAAAAACAACCTGGGATCCGATAGTAAGAAGGATATAAGAAAACGAACAAAATGGCGGCAGGAACGCGATCTGGCGATGCGATTCTGCCGCTGTTTTCAATTAGAAGGATAAAATAATTTGCTGTTGATGGCAACCAGAATTTGCGGCTTAATATGATAAGCCGTGAATAATAGTAAAACAGGATGTTGCTGTGGTAACGGCCGATCACGGAGCTGACAGCGCTGCCGATCATGTCCCTCTCGCCGGTGTTGGACAGCTTCCAACTGGTCGTTGAGGGACGCGAAGATGGCGGCGCTGCCGCCGATAGGCAGGAAAACGATGGCTATGATACAGACGATTATGGAACCCTGCCGACACGACAAACATCGCGCACGTCAGTAAGCTGACCGTACTTCAGAAACTGCTGACGATGATTTCTTCATCTGCGCATCCGGTTACGAAATACAAGACAATACCGATCAACGAGGTGAACGCAAAGGAAGTGTACGGGTTCCAGATGAACAGAACCATAACGATGAAGGTGATCACAAAACAGGTAATGATCTGCGGACTCATGAAGCGCACTCCTTTCTATTCCTCAAAATTTCTTAAAAATGAAACCTGTGAATCGTAGGAAAAGAAGCATCTCACTTCGCCGCAATGTACCCCTGCGCCGTCAAAAGCTCCGCGCAGAGAACCGCGCCGCCGGCCGCGCCGCGCACCGTATTGTGGGAGAGTCCGACAAATTTATAATCATAGACCGCATCCTCACGCAGCCGCCCGACGGAGATTCCCATCCCGTTCTCGTAATTCACATCCAGCGCCACTTGCGGCCGGTCTTCCTCCTCAAGATAGCGGATAAACTGCTTCGGCGCGCTCGGCAGGCCGAGCTTCTGCGGGAGCCCGGAGAATGTGTTCAGCTTCTCGATCAGCTGCCCTTTCTCCGGCTTCCGGCGGAATTTCACAAACACGGCCGCCGTATGGCCGTTCAAAACCGGAACGCGCAGGCACTGGCAGGTGATCACCGGTTCCACGGCTTTCACGATCACGCCGTTTTCAATGCGGCCCCACAGCCGCAGCGGCTCTTGCTCGCTCTTCTCCTCCTCGCCCGGGATAAACGGGATCAGGTTCCCAACCATTTCCGGCCAGTCCTGAAAGGTCTTGCCCGCCCCGGAGATCGCCTGGTACGTCGTCGCCGCTACTTCATAGGGTTCGTATTCCATCCATGCGGTCAGAACCGGAGCGTAACTCTGGATCGAACAGTTGGGCTTCACTGCCACGAAACCGCGCGTTGTACCCAGACGTTTCCGCTGGAACTCGATCACGGCCGCATGTTCCGGGTTGATCTCCGGCACCATCATCGGCACGTCCGGCGTCCAGCGGTGGGCGCTGTTGTTAGAAACGACCGGCGTTTCCGTCTTCGCGTATGCCTCCTCGATCGCCCGGATCTCATCCTTGCTCATATCCACGGCGCTGAAGACAAAATCCGCATCTGCCGCAACCTTTTCCACTTCATTGACATTGCGCACAGTCATCGACCGGACTGCTTCCGGCATCGGCGTCTCCATCTTCCAACGGCCCCCGACGGCCTCCTCATAGGTTTTGCCCGCCGAACGGGGGCTGGCCGCCACGCTGACGACCTCAAACCACGGATGATCTTCCAGCAAAGCGATGAAACGCTGCCCTACCATTCCGGTCGCGCCGAGTATGCCGGCTTTCAGTTTCTTTTTCATCAATGAATCTTCCTCTTTTCCTGCCACAATCGTGGCCATTCTTGAATCACTATCCGAAATCTTCCAAATATCCTACAAAAATATTCTTGTAATGTCAATAGCGTTTTGTCGCGGGAAATTTCGTTTCCAGGCCATGACGTTTTATCAGGTGAATTTCATTTCTGAGTTTTGCCTTTTTGCCGGGGAAATTTCGCATTGTCAGCGTCTTGTCGGGACTCGTTTTGTCAGGATAAGCTTTGTTTTGTCAACGTTTTGTCAGTGAAGATTTCGCCGCGCCCAGATAAGGGTAACAGTCCGAAACAGTTCGGACCCGTGATGCCGCAATCCCGATATTGAACATTTAATACGGTTATGATATCATTTGACGAAAGAACTGTATGCTGACTGACATAAGAAAAAGGAATGATGAGGAACGCCATTATGAATAAAAATGATTTTGCACCTCTCCCGCCAATGGGCTGGAACAGCTACGATTACTATGATACAACCGTAGATGAAGCACGGATCCGGGCGAATGCGGACTATATGGCCGCGCATCTGAAGGAATACGGCTGGGAGTACATTGTCGTCGATATCCAGTGGTACGCCCACGGCGCAGGTTCCAGGCGTGAGCAGTTCCAGTATATCCCGTTTTCCCGCCTGGAAATGGACAGGTACGCGCGGCTCCTTCCCGATCCAGAGCGCTTCCCGTCGTCCGCGGGCGGCGCAGGTTTTAAGCCGCTTGCGGATTACATCCATGGGCTGGGGCTCAAATTCGGTATCCATATCATGCGCGGCATCCCGCGCCAGGCGGCCCATGCCCACACGCCGATCCGGTTCGGAAGTCCAGACGTCCCGGCCGGCGACGTGTCACAGCCGGCCGGTGCGGCCTTTCTTCCGGCCAACGCCGCATACCGGCCACCCGACGCCGCGTCCCTTCCCGTCACCGCCGCCAATATCGCGGATCCTTCCTCGATCTGCGACTGGAACTCCGATATGTACGGCGTGCGCGACTGCGCGGAAGGCCAGGCATATTATGACTCCCTGCTGGAACTTTACGCCTCCTGGGGCGTCGATTATATCAAATGCGACGACATCTGCAACACCCATATGTACCCGCACAACCCCTACTCCGCCCGGCACGAGATCGAGATGCTCGCCCGCGCGATACAGCGGTGCGGCCGCCCCGTTGTCCTTTCGCTTTCACCCGGGCCGGCGCTGATCGAACAGGCAAACCATTATAAAACGTACGCGAACCTGTGGCGGATCACCGACGATCTGTGGGACCGCTGGGACGACATCCTGCAGATGTTTGTGCGCTGTGAGCTGTGGCAGGATCATGTGGAGCGGGGCTGCTATCCCGACTGCGACATGCTGCCGCTGGGACGGATCGGCAGGGGCTTCGGCTTCGGACAGGAGCGTGCAACAAAGCTCACCCGCGACGAGCAGCGGACGCTTATGACGCTCTGGTGCATCTTCGGTTCCCCGCTTATGCTGGGCGCGGAAATGACCATGCTGGACGAATGGACGCTGTCCCTGCTCACCAACCGCGATATCCTGGCCATGCGCGCGCCGGAATGCCGACCCCGCCAGATTTTCCGCACCGCGGAGGAAGCAGCCTGGCTCGCCAGGAATGAAAAGACCGGAGAAACCTATGTCGCGCTCTTTAATTTAAGCGGTACGTGCCGTCCGGTTTCGGTTACGGAAGACGACCTGCAGCGCTTCGGCCGCGTATCCGGGACCGCGGCCTGCACGGAACTCTGGACCGGCGAGTCGTTTCCGGCGCCCGGCGCCGTGCTTCCGCCCCACGGCTGCTGTGCGCTGCGGATGAATCGTAACGGATAGCATAATACAGCCGTCGCGTCAGATGAACCTGAAAAATTACGTTTTCTGCTCTTTTCGCCGGTAATTCAGCGCCCGAATCGCGTTCAGAATTGCCAGCACCGCCACGCCCACGTCGCCGAAAACCGCCATCCACATGCCGAAGATCCCCAGCGCTACAAGAATCAAAATCAGGATCTTCACGCCGATCGCGAAAATGATATTCTGACGGACGATGCCCACGGTCTTTCTGGCGATCCGGATCCCTTCCACGATCTTCGACGGCTCGTCGGTCATGATCACCACGTCCGCCGCCTCGACCGCGGCGTCGGAGCCGATTCCTCCCATGGCGATCCCCACATCCGCACGGGAAAGCACCGGCGCGTCATTGATACCGTCGCCCACGAAAGCAAGCGTGCGTCCGGCGGGCTTCTCCGTCAGAAGTTCCTCCACCTTCGCCACCTTGTCGCCCGGCAGCAGTCCGCCGTAAACACGATCCAGCCCCAGCTTCCTGCCAACCGCCTTGCCGACCGCCTCTTTATCGCCGGTCAGCATCACCAGCTTGCGGACGCCTTCGCCGCGTAGCCCGGACAGAGCCGCCCCGACGTCGTCCCGGATCGTGTCGGAAATAGTAACCGCGCCAAGATATTCCCGGTTCTTCGCCACATAGAGCGTCGTCCCGCCGGCATCCTGTCCTGCGACGTCCTGCCCGGAAGCATCCGTCCCACGGGCATCCGTCCCAACATCGTCTTTCCCGGCACCGTTTTGCCGCGCTTTGAAGGAAATGTTCCGGCTTTTCATCAGCTTATCGTTCCCGATGTACAGGTCAAATGCGGCCGCGGGCGCAGTCCCCTCCGCCTGCAAAGAGGACATTTCCTCCTCGGTCCGATCCGCCTCGCGAAGAACCGCATGGATTCCCTGCCCGGCGATCTCCTCCACGGAGACGATCCGGCTCTGATCCGGAAGCCGCAGCGCACCCGGGCCCCTGCCTTCCGCCGCTCCGTCTGCCGCCCCGTCTGACGCCCCGTCTGACGGCGCGACATCCCGGCTCCTTGTTATCATTTTCGCGTCAAATGTCTTCCACTGCCGCCTCTGCTCTTCCTCCATGCCCGAAACGGCGCGCCATGCCTCCATCACCGACAGGGCGATCGGGTGGGTCGAATGGCTCTCGCCGTAAGCCGCCAGTTCCAGAAGCTCCTGCCAGCCACATCGCTCCGGCTCCACCGACGTCACCTGGAATTTCCCGGTCGTCAGCGTGCCGGTCTTATCAAATACAACCGTATCCAGCATTCCCAGCGCCTCGAGGTAATTGCTGCCCTTGATCAGAATCCCCTGCTTCGAGGCCGCGCCGAGGCCGCCGAAGAAACTTAACGGCACGGAGATCACCAGCGCGCAGGGACAGGATACCACCAGGAAACTGCAGGCCCGGTAGATCCATACGGACCACGGCTGCCCGGCCACAAGCGGCGGCAGAACCGCCAGGGCCAGCGCCAGAAATACCACGACCGGCGTGTAGACCCGCGCGAAACGGGTGATAAAATTCTCCAGCTTCGCCTTCCGCGCGCTCGCATTTTCCACCAGCTCCAGAACCTTGGCCACTGTCGAATCATCGTACCGTTTCGTAACCCGGACTTCCAGCAAGCCGTTCAGATTGATCGAGCCGCTGACGATATCCTCCCCTTCGGCGATCTCCACCGGCATGGACTCTCCGGTCAGCGCCTTGGTATCCAGGCTGGAAGCCCCCTTCACGACCACGCCGTCCAGCGGCACCCGCTCGCCGGGGCGGATCACCACGGTCTCTCCGATCCGCACCTCGTCCGGGTCAACCTGCTCCTCCTTCCCGTCGCGGAGCACATTGGCGAACTCCGGATTGATGTCCATCAGATCGGAAATGGATTTGCGGGACCTGTTTACCGCGTAATCGTTGAATAATTCACCGACCTGATAGAACAGCATGACCGCAACCGCTTCCTCATAGGCTCCGATCAGGATCGCCCCCGCCGTGGCGACCGTCATCAGAAAATTCTCGTCGAATACCTGTCCGTTGCGGATCATCCGGAGCGCCTTCAGCGGAATGTCATACCCCGCCGCCAGGTAGGAAACCGCAAAACAGATCCAGTCAACTGGATGCGTCCCTTCCGTCACCAGCCCCGCAGCCAGAAATACGGCGCTCGCCGCCAGCCGCACCAGCATCTTTTTCTGCTTCTTTGTCATAATATATGCCTCGATTCTCTCTTTGACCGTCCGGATCTTCTCTGTATGTCTGATTCTTTCTGTCCGCCCGGAGTTTCGTTTCCCGTCTCTTTCCGTACCATTTTCAATGATACGATGACATAGCCTGTATTCACATATTAACCGACGGCTACTCGCTGATGTGTTCCATCCCCTGCGCCAGAATCGTCTGAATATGGCCATCCGACAGCGAATAGAATACCGTCTTCCCTTCCCGCCGGAACTTCACCAGGCGCATCTGCTTCAACACGCGCAGCTGATGCGAGATTGCCGACTGCCCCATCATCAGAAGCGACGCGATATCGCAGACGCACATCTCCGACTGGCTCAGCACATACAAGATCTTGATCCGCGTGGAATCACCGAATATCTTAAAAAACTCGGCCAGATCCAGAAGCTCCTGCTCCAGCGGCATGACCTTCTCTACCTTCTTCACAATGTCTTCGTGGACGTGGGTCAATTCGCAGACACCCTCCGCTACTTCCTGCTCAATCTGTTCCCGATCCGTCATAGACAAACCCCTTTCTCTCCCATGGCATATTGGCACATACACGGCACGTTTTGCCTGACCGCAAACCCTACATCGGACGCTTCATTCTGTATGGCTGCATCCTTCACCCTGCAGCTTTCATCCTGCATCCCGCATCCTGCGATTTATATACTTACTATATGAACAATTGTTCATATGTTTATACTAGCACTTTTTACAAAATTGTCAATCCCTTTTTTCGAATCATACTCATTCTAAGCATCCATTTTGTAACAGTTAGACGGCTCATCTTTTTGAGCAGACGCTGGCCGCACAAGAAGCATCGGATGGTCATCCTTTTTTCATTTATCTTCCGGATACTGCCATACATTTTATATTGGGGGAAGGTATTCAAGAAACTAAGAAAGAACCCCGGAAGCACATGGGCGACTGACATTTCCCAAGTACTTCTGATACGGATAGGGTGCATGGCGCGATCATAGACACGATGTCATCCAGGATCTTTCCCCGGACGGTCGCCTCCGTCCACTTGGACAGAGGCAAAAGTTCCAGGTATTCCTTCCCTGTTTTGAAAACAACCTCGATGTCCGTCCGCCCGAAATACAGCCAGAGCATCTCTCTCGGCGTCGTCTCCGTGTTGGATAGCAGGACAAAATATCCGTCCTTCACGGTCATCAAATCCCTTTTCCTCGCCTGGAGCGCTTCATACTCCTCCTCGTGCTCTGTGAGGTAATCACTGAACCGCTTCAGGGCATTATACTGGTCGACATAAACATTGGCATAGATATCCTGCTCAAAAAGGCGGATCCGCCTGCACACACCGGAGCAGGCGTGGCGTTTGCGGACAAACTTATACTTGGTATGTTGCAATTTAACGCGCCATGCTGTAAGATGCTGTTGGAACCGCACAACGCCGCAAACGGCATTCCGGTACTCATTTGATTAAAAATCTGCATGAACGGAAATTCTGCTGTCATGGAAAAGATAGTTTCAATGGAATACGTATCTTTAACTGAAATGCTGGACGCGCGGGAAGCACGGTGCCGCATCCAGCGGAGGCTTCTTAACGCCCATCAGAAAACTCTGATCTGCCTGACCCTGAACATCGCGGGGCCAGTGAAGATCCTGCCCGGCGTACCGGAAGCCTTTCAGGCCGGGTGCGGAAGGATCGAGGCGGCTCTCGCCGCGAACGGAACCCCGGCGCTTTGTTCGGAAACGGTACGGGAAAAAACCGGTTACGAAGCCTTCTACTGTGTGGACGTCCCGCCGGAAACGGTCAAGGAATGGATGGTCTCTATCGAAGACGCGGACCGTTTGGGACGGCTCTTTGACATCGACGTGCTGCGTGCGGACGGCTCCAAGGTATCCCGCGAAGAACTGGGATACGCTCCTCGCCGCTGCCTGCTGTGCGGCGAACCGGCACAGGTGTGCAGCCGCAGCCGCCGGCACAGCGTCGCGGAACTGACGAAAGAGACGGAACGGATTCTGCAACCGCTTCGGACGGCAGGGCGGACGGGTGATCGCTCTTCTGGCTGATCCGGTGCCGAAGGACACGCGAGGAACGGACGAACCAACGGACAAGCGCCCGCTCTGCCGGCTGAAGCGGCGCCTATGACCGCACGAGGGATGGACGAACCAACAGCGGACGGGCATCTGCTCTGCCGGCTGAAGCGACACCGATGGCCACGTGAGGGACAATCAGGACATGCTGCCGCGACCCTTACAATACCCTCATTCCCTGGCATAGACATGCAGCAGAACCACCTCGTTGGCTTCTACCGTCCGTGTGAACCGGAGGGTGCCGCCCTGCGCCTGATGGGTGGACATGGAAAGATGCGTGTGGGCGGTTTCCCGCAGATACTGGATATCGTGCGGCGTCAGGTCGTCCTCGAACTGAAGTTTCTTCCACTCACCCAGGATGCCGCCGTTCTCTGTTATGCTTCTGGCCTTCACGGCGCACACCGCGTCGCGTGGCATATTTTTCAGTGAAAATGTAAGCTCGATGGGTTCCAGATCCTCAAACAGCTCGTCCAAGCGGCCCGGTTCGAAGGACGCCTCGGAACGCATGTAATAACTTGAGTTGAACTGCTTCAGGTTGGAGCAGAGGATGTAGATGCTTCCGTCCTGGGCGCGGGTGACGGCATAGTTTTCCCCGCGCCCCGCCAGCCACGGGCCGAGCCTTCCCAGAAGCTGCAGGGCAAGAAATGCCGGTTTCCGGATGCCGGTGGTGGTAAGGATTCCCATGCCGCCGCTGGCCACCCTGTAGGTGTCGAGATGACTCCCCAGCAGATCCGAACCCACGCTGACGGCGATGAGGTCGGCCAGGTCCCAGAGCACGGGGAGCTTCTGCGCAAAGTAGGCCGCCCTGCAGGCGCTGTCGTTGAGGTAATTCCGGTCGGACACCGTGATGTTCCACTCGGAGACATACAGCCGGCTCCCGCATCCCATTTCCCGCAAAAATTCCCTCGTGCGCCTTAACTGTTCTTCCTCACAGCGCGGATCGTCGGAGCGGCGCGGTATGGGGCTGTCCCTCTTTTCCTCCGACTGGTAGGGATAGAGGACCACGGACCAGAAGTCCGGCACGCACCCCCGTTCCCGGCAGCCGGCAAGAAACGCTCCCTGCCGTTCTTCCATCCAGCCGGGTATGGCGCCGGGTCCCCCGACCCTGGCGGAAGGAAACTCGGCCTTAACGGCGCCGTAGAAGAAGGAAAACGCGTTCAGGAATTCGAACGGCTCCGCGTCCTGATAGATCGCGTCGCTGTTGTTGGCAGTGAAAATATAGCTTATCTCAAAGATCCACCGGCTCACCTCGTCCCTGCCGTAGCGGCCGGAGATGTGGCGCAGGAAATCGCGGACAAGGTGCTCCCACGCGCGGCCGGAACGGAACGGGATATAGGTTTCTTCCTGGATCACGAAACCCTTCTCATCTCTGGTAATGGTGTTGGGGCGCCTGCCAAAATCAAAATACGGGCGAAGATGGTGGTTGACCAGGAAATCCAGCGCGCTGTCTAGCTGGGAATAGTTGTAACCGCCCATGTGCTCCCCGTCGGCGATCATCAGGTTCTTCGATAACACGTCCCACAGCCGCACATAGGTATAGCCCAGCTCTTCCGCCAGTTTCAGGACGTGGTTCTGCATCCCTGCCTGCAGGAGCAGATGGACGGGGCCGATGTTGACGGCCTGCTCCCAGACCCTTGCGTATCGCGTCCCGCCGGAGGCGTCCGCTTCCACAGGAATCTCTCTCCAGCGCCCGGCGGAGGCGGCATCCGCCGGCAGAGCCGCCGAATCTGTCCGGTAACTGCCCCCCCTGATCGAATCCAGATGCCTCTGCTCGGACTCGCGCGCCTCCCGGCGGAGCCTCCGGTACTCCGTGGGGCTGACCCCCTGCCGCTCCCGGAAGGCCCTATTGAAGACAGACAGGTTGGAGAAGCCGCAGTTGACGGCGACTTTCGTCACATTTTCCTCCGAACCCTCCAGCTCCATGGCAGCGGCGTGGATGCGGACCTCATTTACATAATCCACAAATCCCATCCCCATCTCCTTCTTGAAAAAGCGGGACAAGGTGGAGGGGGAAATGAACATCTCGGAGGCCAGGTCCGTCAGCCGGACGCTTTCCCGGAAATGCTGGTTGACGTACTGGAAGATCTGCTGGAGCCTGGCCTCGTCGCCCATCCGCACATCAGTTCCGGGAGAAATCTCCACCAGATAATGCTCGATCAGGCAGTCGAGGAGCTTTAAGAGGTAGCTGTCCAGAAGACAGCCGGTCCTGCGCCGGTCTTTAAGATAGTAATAGGCCAGGGCCCGGAAGATGCTCCTGATGTCGTGGTACGGTCTGGATTTATCCTCGGCGCTGGAACAGCGGAACGCCACGGCGCCCGTACCAAGCAGGTCCGCCACCATCCGCCACGGATATTTGGCACAGCAGAGTACCGTCTTTTCCTCACATTTCACGCTGTGGGGCAGGCTCGAATTGATGAGAAAAATGTCCTCCTCTTCCATCTGCACCGTCCTGCCCTGCAGATGCACTGCGGCGCGGCCCTGGGCGGTGAAGAGCACATCGATCTCCGGGTGCCAGTGCTCTTCCGTATTTTCCCCGTAAAGAAATAGCAGCCGCATTCCCTGATAATCCCTCTCCACAAGAATCCCCTCCAGACCTTCCAGATTCCGGCGGAAGAATCCGCCGGCGGCGTTCTACCGCATGTATAAGATTGCCACAACAGGACGGTTCTCCTGTATGTATAAAAATACTGCCGCAATAGGACGGTTCTACCGCATATATAAGATACTTCCGCAGCAGACCAATTCTACTGTATGTGTAAAATGCTGCCTTAACTGGCTGTGTTCTCTCGCATGTATAAAATACTACCACAGCCGGCCGGCCTTGTCAAACCTGTCATGGCATTTTCTGCAAAAATTGTGTGATGATTTTTGCGTTTCCTTGTGGGATATGCCTGGAATTTGTTTCCTTTCCCCGTATTCCTCATCGGCAGCAGATCCGGCGGAACATGGCTACAATGTCGTACACGATGCGGGTTCCCTTCCGTCTCACGCCGTCTGTCCGCTTCAGCGCTTCGATATAAACAGCATTGCGGATCGCCGGAGAGTCAGGGATCTATATTACTTATGTCGATGATCTCGATGGACTGCCTGGTGTGTATGTTTACAGGCATAAAGAAGACATGGATTTTTCAAAACCACTTGAAACCGCTGCCGCTGATAGATTATAATGAAGTTAGAGCATTGTGTGATGCCCCGCGTTCACAGCTTCTATGGGAAGGAGGCACGGCAAGTGGAACGGCCAAAAAAGATGATCCCGATCGGGCTCGAGGACTTTGAGAAACTTCGTAAGAATGATTATTACTATGTCGATAAGACCGGGCTGATCCGGGAACTCCTTGCAAACAGAGCGGAAGTGACGCTCTTCACCCGCCCGCGCCGGTTCGGGAAATCATTGAACATGAGCATGCTGGCGCACTTCTTCTCGCCGAACGGGGATAAGTCCGTCTTTGACGGTCTTGAGATTTCGAAGGAGACAGCGCTCTGCGAGAGATATATGGGAAGATACCCCGTCATATTTCTGTCTCTGAAGGACATCGATGCATTGGATTACGGAACCGCTGTTCAAATGATGATCCTGCTGATACGCCGGACAGCCAGAACTATGAGATATCTCTTAGACAGCAACCGATTAGACGAGCAGGAAAAAGCAGATCTTGAGAGATTGCTTGCCGGTGACTTAACGGAGGCCGAACTGAGTGACAGCCTGAGATTCCTCTCCCAACTCCTGGAAGAGCACTTCGGTCAAAAAGTGATCCTGCTCATCGACGAGTATGACGTCCCTCTGGCGAGGGCGCATAGTAATGGATATTATGACCGTATGGTCTCCCTGATACGCGGGCTGCTGGGCGCCGCGCTCAAGACGAACACCAGCCTGGAACTCGCCGTGCTGACCGGATGCCTGCGCGTCTCGAAGGAGAGCATCTTTACGGGGCTGAACAACCTGAAAGTCCGATCCATCACGGATACACGTTTTGACGAATATTTTGGATTTACAGATGAAGAAGTAAAGAACCTTTTATCGTATTACGGATATCCCGGCAGCTACGATGCCGCAAAGAGATGGTACGACGGTTATCTGTTTGGTGATACCGATGTGTATTGTCCTTGGGATGTGCTGAACTTCTGCGATTCCCTCTTGGATGATCCGAACGCAGAGCCAA
>CAYYHX010000039.1:0-14391 GCA_964471835.1 uncultured Hungatella sp. | reverse complement strand
TGACCATCATGACGTTCTCGATGGGCGTGAATGCCTCGCAGAGCCGGTCCTCCTGAAAGACGGCGGAGAAGCGGGGGGATACGTTAGGGAGGCAAGGTAGTACAGCAGAGGAACGGGGAGAAGCGGCGGAGGAACGGGAGGATACGGCAGAGAAACGGGAAGATACAGCGGAAAATCGGGGAAGATCGGCAGGCGCCGGTTCCGCCGTCCAGCGGATTTCCCCGCTGTCCGCCTGTTCCAGTCCCATCAGGATGCGAAGCAGTGTCGTCTTTCCGCAGCCGGACGGTCCCATGAGGCAGCAGATGCGCCCGCTCTCCAGATCCAGGTCGATTCCATTTAACACATGCAGATCGCCAAAAGATTTATGCAGACTGCGCACGGTCAGTTTCATGGTCCGCGCCTCCTTTCCTCTGCAGACGGTCGAGCAGCTTTAAGAAGATCCGCTCGGACAGTGCGCTGACGACGATAATCACGAAGGTCCAGGCGAAGAGATTCGCCGTATCCAGATAGATTTTCGACAGGTACAGATGTTCCCCGATGGAATGTTCCGGAATACCGATGACCTCGGCGGCTACGCCGGATTTCCAGCTCATGCCGAGAGCCACCCTGCAGCCGCTTAAGAGATAGGGCAGCAGGGCGGGCAGATAGATATATCGGATCTGCCTGAATGCCGGGACCCGGAAGATCCGTGCCATCTCCAGGAGTTTCGGATCGGTGCTTGCAAGGCCGGCCAGCGTATTGACATAAATCATCGGAAGCACCACGAGAAAAGCGATAAATACCGACAGCTGCCGCGAGCCTACCCAGATCAGCGCCAGGATGACGAAGGAGGCGACAGGAACCGAGCGGAGCAGGGAGAACAGTGGCGCCAGAAACTCCTTAAGGAGCGGGAACCGGAAGGCGGCCCCGCCGAGCAGCACGCCGCTGACAAACGCCAGCAGAAATCCCAGGCTGATCTTCGCGAAGGAATGGCCGATGGACAGCCAGAATTCCCCTGACGGAAGCAGACGGAGAAGCGCCAGTCCCGTCTCCGCCGGCCCGACGAGGATGATGCTGTTGTGGATCATCCACGCGGCCAGCTGCCATACAAGAATCCAGAAGAGGACGATGCAGAGAGTCCGTCCGCGGCGGTTTTTCCCGCCCGCTGACGGAACCGTGGGCCGCCGGCGGACGGAGGGGGGATGGTGCGTCTGCTTCATGGTGGGTTCCTCTTTGCTTTACCGCTTGTAATAAAATGCCTCATCCGGGAGCTGACCGCCTACGGAAGCCGGATCCTGATTATACAGCACATTCAGGTAGCCGGACAGCATGGTTTCCATCTCGTCGCCCTCGATGCAGACGATACTGCAGTAGGGAAGGGCCTTCTGGGCGACCGGTGCTTTCTCGATGATTCCAAATTGCGCCACCAGTTCCGCGGCTGCCGCGGCGTCCTCACCGGTAAATGCGGCCGATTCTTTCTGTTCATCAAGAAACAGGTTCACAGCCGCCGCGCCGGCCGCATCGGCCAGCACTTCATTTCTGGCTGCGGTTACGCCGGTCACAAGGCTGCCGCCGTCCCCCGAATCCGCGTTGGCTTTGTCCCACTCGGCCGTCAGATCCAGAACCATCTTCAGATTCTCATTCTGCGCCATGGCCACGGTGACGAAAGGCTGGGGCAGCAGGCCGATGGCGTCCGCCTGTTCCTGTAGGACTGCAGCGACTTCGGTCGCCTCTGATTTGTACTCGATGGTGAGGTCATCGGTACTCAGGCCATTGGCAGAGAGCAGATATTGAAGCACATAATCCGGCGTCGTACCCTTGCCGGTCATGTAAATGGTTTTGCCGGCCAGATCAGCGATGCTTTGGATAGAATCGTCGGCGGCCACCACATAGAGGACGCCAAGCGTATTGATGTTCAGCACTTTTACATTCTGATTCGTCTTCTGGTACAGAATGGACGCCATGTTGGCGGGAACGAGGGCGATATCCAGATCGCCGGATACCATCTTCGCAACCAGTTCGGATGCGTCAGTCACCATGGTAAACTCATAGTTTCCCTGCGCTTCGCCTATTTCCGCCTTATCCATCAGGGACACCAGACCCATGGAGGTGGGGCCTTTCAGGGAGCCGACCCGCAGGGTTGTGCCTCCTGCGTCTCCCGAATCGTTCGTACCTGCGCCGGAGGGGTCAGCCGTTTCAGAATTCCCGGCGTCCGCTTTGGAAGAGCCGTCCGCAGCTCCGGAGTTTTCTGCGCCTGTTCCGGACGCGCCGGTACCGGTTTCTGCCTCCGTGGACATGGTTTCCGCGGTGCTGGTTTCCTGAGCAGCGGCTTCTGTCGTGGTTCCCTGCGCGGTTGCTTCCGCGTTGGCTTCCTGCGCGGCGGCCTTTGCGTTAGTTTCCCGGGCGTCCGCTTCCGCCGTGGTTCCTCCGGCGGGGGTGGTTGTCGTTCCATTGGTTCCGGAATTGCCGGAGCAGCCGGCTAAGAGGGCTGCGGTCATGGCGGCTGCCATGAGGAGAGAAACAGATTTTCTCATAGTGGTAGTTCCTCGCTTTCTTTTCTTCTCTGTCAGGGGAATCCTTTTTGTCAGGGGATTTCCCTTCCGGGTAAGTTAGGAGACGGTTATGATACCAATGCCTTCCGTCCAAGCCACATGGCCGGAATCCCGTTGACGCGTCAAGGCCGGAACGCGGAAAATTTTCTCAAGATATCTGCCGTCCTTGCGTAGTATATCACAGGGGGAAAATTTCGTCCAGAGGAACTTCGTTCAGGGGCGGCCGGTTGAAACAAATATTTAAGGTGACAAGCCTGCCCGTCTGTGATAAACTGAAGAAAAAGCAGCGGGAGGACAGAAAAATGGCATTTATCCAGATGAGCGTCATGTCTCAGTCCCTGATGCGGACGGTTCCGGTCAATGTGATTCTGCCGGCGGACAAGATGACCGTCCCCGGCATGCCGGCGAGGACATTGAAACCTTTCAAAACCTTGTATCTGCTGCACGGCGTGTTCGGAAGTGATTTTGACTGGGTCACGTCTACGAAGGTGCGGCGTTTTGCCGAGGCCGGCGATCTGGCGGTGGTGATGCCTTCCGGGGAGAATATGTTCTATGTGGATCAGAAAGCGTCCCATAACTATTACGGGGAATTTATCGGCAGGGAGCTGGTCGAGCTGACCCGCAGGATGTTCCGTCTGTCGGAACGGCGCGAAGATACCTTTATCGCCGGCCTTTCCATGGGCGGCTACGGCGCGCTCCGCAACGGCCTCAAATACCACGAGACGTTCGGCTGCATCGCCGCGCTGTCCACGGCCCTTGTCACGGACGACATCGAGAAACGGACCGACGCCGGCGGGTTCCTGAACAGCCGCTCCTACGCGGAGAGTGTTTTCGGGGATCTGGACAAGGTGGCGGGCAGTGATAAGGACCCGAGGTGGCTGGCCGGACATGTGGCGGAGCTTGCCGCCGTCGGGAAGGCGCATAAGCCAAGGATTTATCTGGCCTGCGGCCTGTCGGACGGTCTTCTTCCCAAGAGCCGCGAGATGCGTGACTTGATGGAAACGCTGGGCTATGAAGTGACATACGAGGAAGCGCCGGGTTCCCACGAGTGGGATTTCTGGGGGAGCCAGATCGAGAAGGTAATCCGTTGGCTCCCGCTGGAAGAAGCCCGGGAAGGGGTCGGCAGCGGGAACGTGGGGATCTGACAAACGCGGAAGTCTGACGAATGAGAAGTCTGGCAAAAGTGGGGAACTGAGGAACGAGAGAGCCTGACGAACAGGGCGGGAGTCTGGCTGTTTCTCCGTCCTTTCGAAGCCCGTAAATGAAAAAGACAGGCTGTTGCACGCCCGCGGAGGTGATCCTATGAATACCATTGAAGAATATCTGAACGGCATCCCCATGTGGGCCGCGCACAAGAACAGTCTGGCCGACGTCCGCCGCTGCCTGGAGGCGCTGGGGAATCCGGATGATTCCATGCGCATCATCCATGTGGCGGGGACGAATGGCAAGGGTTCCGTCTGCGCCTACCTGACCTCCATGCTCCACGAAGCCGGTTTCTCCGTGGGTACATTCATTTCCCCCCACCTGGAGACAACCCGCGAACGGTTCCTGCTGAACGGCGAGATGGTCAGTGAGGATCTGTACGCGGAAGCATTCGAGCGGGTGCGCGCCCTGTCCGGCGAGATGTCGGCGCAGGGACTGGAGCCGCCCACGTATTTTGAATTCCTGTTCTATATGTGCATGGTGATCAATGACATCCGCCGGCCGGATTTCGTGATTCTGGAGACGGGGCTCGGCGGGCGGCTGGATGTGACCAACGTGATCTGCCGGCCGGTGCTGACGGTACTCACCTCGATCAGCATGGACCATATGCAGTATCTGGGTAATACCCTGGCGGAGATCACCGCGGAGAAGGCAGGCATCCTGAAACCGGGCGTTCCCGTGGTCTATGACGCTTCCTGCCGGGAAAGCATACCCGTCATCGAGCGGCGGGCGAAGACGCTGGAATGTCCGGCTTACGCGGTTGACCGCACGGCGTATACCCTGCTGGAACGCCGCGAGGACGGTACGCGCATCGCCATCCGCACCGTGGACGGCGGGCAGGTGGTGGTGACGGTTCCGTCCCAGGCGGAGTACCAGCTGATGAATGTGACTGTGGCGGTTCACGCCGTCGGCGTACTGCGACAGCGGGGGATTGCCTGGCTGTCGCCGGACGACGTGTCCCGCGGCATCCGCCGCAGTTACTGGCCGGGCCGGATGGAGGAAGTGATTCCGGGGGTCTGGCTGGACGGCGCCCACAATGAGGGCGGGATCGCCTCGCTTGCGGAGACGATTGCCCGTATGCAGCGGGAGAGCGGCAGGGACGTGTCGCTTCTGTTCAGCGCCATGTCGGATAAGGAATATAAGGGAATGATCCGGCGGCTCTGCGAGGGAATCCGTTTCAGCCGCGTGACGATTGCGCAGATGGAACAGGAACGCGGCGCCGACGCCCGGCGGCTGGCGGAAGAATTCCGCGCCCTGGTAAGCTGTCCGGTACAGGTATGCGGTACGGTTCCGGAAGCATGGGAGGATTTCCTAAAGCACCGCGGCGGCGGGCTGGGCTTCTGCGCCGGGTCGCTGTACCTGGTGGGAGCGGTCAAGAGTCTGCTGAATGAGGAGAATGAACATGATCAATTTTGAGGAAGAGCTGAGCCGTTTTAAGCCGAGCCTTGAGGTGGAGGAAGTGGAGGACGCCATCGTAGACAGCGATCTGACGGACATGGCGGATGTCATGATGAATCTGGTTCGGGAGGGCAGCGGAAGCAGGAACAAAGATGAGCAGACCGGCAGACTACACGGATAGATGCAGGCGGATCTCGGGAACCTTCTACAACGCGGGTCTGGAAAAAGCGCGGATCAGGGATCTGACCGGGGCCTGCAGGTGCTTAAAGAGAAGCCTTTCATTTGATAAATACAATACGGACGCCAGAAACCTGCTGGGGCTGATCTACTACGAAACCGGCGAGACGGCCGAGGCGCTGGTTCAGTGGGTGCTCAGCATCAATCTGCGGCCGGAGAAGAACCGGGCGGCCTATTACATTCATGAGATCCAGGGCAGTCCCGGCAGACTGGAAGATGAGGGCGTCCATATCCGCCGTTATAACCAGGCGCTTATCCAGGCGCAGAACGGCAATCCCGATCTGGCGATCCTGCAGCTGGGGCGCGTGGTGGAACACAAGCCGAATTTTGTGAAAGCCCATATGCTGCTGGCCCTTCTGTGCATCGGGCAGGAGAATTATGCCAAAGCGGGCATGTCCTTATACAAGGTGCTGCAGATCGACAAGAATAACCCCAAGGCCCTCTGGTACATGTCCATCGTCAAGAGCCATACGGGGCGCGCGGATGTGGAGAAGCGGAGGCTGAAGAACGCATTTTCCCATCATCAGATGCAGGACGACGACATCATTCTGCCGCCCAGTTATAAGGAGAACACCGGCTGGCAGACGGTGCTGCATATCGCGGCGGGCCTGGCTCTGGGCGCGGCGGTGGTTTTCTTTCTGGTTATGCCGGCGAGGGAGGAACAGCTGAATGACAGCCATAACCGCGAGATGACCGAAGTTCTGGAGCAGATGAACCGGAAAAGCATGGAGATCGAGGAGATGAAGGCCGGTCTTGAGGCCGCGGAGGCGGAACGTGACTCCGCGGCGGAGAGTCTGCAGGCGGCGGAAGATGCGTACGGCAGCGTGCTGGGCCAGTACCGGCAGGTAGCGCGTATCCTCCAGGCTTATAAGGCGGATGATTTCCCGACGGCGGTGGAACTGTATGCCGATCTGGACCCGTCGGCCATCGAGGACGGGGAGATGCAGGCCATCGCGGAGGAGATCCGGCGTGACATGGAGGAACGCGGCTATCAGGCGATGGCCGATCTGGGGAACCAGGCGCGGGACGCGGGGAATACCGAACAGGCGCTTGCGTATTATCAGAAAAGCCTGGACCTTAAGTCTGACAATCCCCAGGTACTCTACGACATGGCGATGATTTACGATGGCCTGGGCGAAGAGGACGCTGCCAATGACCTGTTCGGGCAGGTGATCCTCAACTACCCGGATACGGAGCTGGCGGCGCAGGCGAAGGCGGCCAGGGGGTATTGAAGGGGGGATCGATGCAGGATGTCCGGGATGGGATTAATTATTTCAAACGTGGAGTACTATTGTGATGAAGATGCTGCTTTGTAATAACATCATGCTTGGAGCGGTTTGTGCGGAGAATTTGAACAGAGAACAGGCCTATAAATGGCAGTCACTGAGAGCGGAGAAGTTTTATGGGCTGTTTGATAAAGCCGCTCAGATCAATGTCAGTTATATCCTACTGTTTGGCCGTATTTTTGGTCAGGAACGAGTGACGGAGTCTGTTATTGATGATCTTTTTGCAGCGGTAAAGACGGAAAAGAATATTCAGGTTTTACTTTTTTTAGACCATGTCGAGTTCAGGCGCATCAGTTATCGGAATGATATTCCGGAAAATCTGCATATAATCTGTATGGATATTTCTGATCTGTACGAAGATGGCTGTATGGCAGTGCGTGTGAATAAGCACAGTGTGGAGTTTCGAACTGTCAAGAATGAACAGGCGTCATTTACAGTTGACTGTGTCAGCATGCAGGAAAAGCTACCTGTGGTGTGTGTTCTGCATTCTGACGTAATTTACAATAATATGGGAATGGAAAAGAAAGAAAAACAGATTCCCTCGTTTGAGCCTCTGGGATTTGAAGATAATGAGGTCGGTTCTTTCGGTTATTCTGTTTTGGAATGGTTAGATGATAAACCGGTAAGTTACGAGGAAAAGCAGGAGCAGATGTTCCGGTTTGAGAGGATCGAGATGAAACTTACTCCTGCCGATGATCAGAAAGAAATTTCGTCAAAAATCACCAGGCTCCTGCCAAGGCTGGAGCGGAATGTTTTTCTTCGGCTTGATATAAGAGGAAAATCCGCATTTGCGGTCACGCTCAATGCGGAAGTACTGAAACAGCAGCTTCAAAATAAGGTTTTCTATGCTGAAGTGTATATCAATGCTCTTATGGATATCGACGAAAGTGCCTTTGAGAATGATATTTCTCTTCGCGGTGAATTTGTCCGGCTTGCGCTTCAGGACGATTCGCTAAGTGAGTCCGAGAGGAACCGGTTGATTTGCTGCGGATGGAATGTGCTTACTGGTAAGGAGATGACGGAATGAAACTGATCAGCTGTCATATAGATAACTTTGGCGGCCTTCATAATTATGATATGGTTTTTGAGGAAGGCCTTAATATCGTTCTTCAGGATAACGGTTGGGGGAAAACAACCCTTGCTGCGTATTTTAAAGCTATGCTGTACGGATTTGATACAAGGCGCAGCAAGGATATTACGGAGAATGAAAGAAAAAGGTATCTTCCGTGGCAAGGCGGTCAGTACGGAGGATCTCTGGATATAGAGATTGATGGCAAACGCTACCGAATTCACCGTTCCTTTGGGGAAACGCCCAAATCCGACAGGATACGGATCATAGATCTGGCTGCAGGCGCAACTGCCAGAATCAATACAGATAATTTAGGTGAAGAACTTTTTCATTTAGATGCCAATGCCTTTCAAAGAAGCGTATTCATTGGTCAAAACGGTCTTTTTATCGATGGCGCGGCCAGCAGTATCCATACCCGGTTAAATGCTTTAGTCAGCCAGGCAAACGACCTTGCCATGTATGATGAGGCGATTTCCAGACTGACAACACAAATGAAAGTTTATGAAAAGAGGGGACAGCGCGGACTGATTGATGAGATTACGAGACAGCTTGCAGAGAAAGAGAGTCTGCGGGACAGGCTGGAAACGGACATTGCCAGGCAGGATGCGGCACGAGAAAGAATCTCCGAGATTGACAACATTCTTGCTGCTATTCGCCCGGATATTGAGGAGAAAAAATTTCATCTGGAAGAAATATCCGGAGAGGCCAACAAACAGGAGGCGACGCAAAAGATACTTGATGGGTTGAATTCCGGTATTGCGGAAGCTGAAAAGACAATCAGGGAGATAGAAACCGGTTTTGGCGGAGAGGTTCCTGATAATATACAAATTAATCATATAAAAGAGCGACAAAAGGAAGCCGAAGTGTATGCGGTTAAGGCAGAAGAGCTTGCTGTGAAATACGAAAAGCTGAATCAGGATTATGAAGCAGTTTTGACCCCCTATGATCATGAACTTCCTACAGCCGCGCAGTTGGATGAAATTCAACGTATCTATGGCGAGCTGCAGGGATTCCGTTCATCTGGCGAAGAATCGGATATTGTGGAAAATGCTCCGGAAGGTTATACATTGATTTCAACTGCTCAGGCGATATCTCCCGATTATCCGGATCGTCTTCATGAGGTTATTGCGACAGGAACCAGATTACAGGATCTTCTCCGCGCGTCTTCGGAACTGGAGGGAGAAATTCGCCACGAGACAGAAAATTGGGCAGACAAAAAGCGCAGATATGGAGTTTTGGATGCGGAGGCAGAGAAACTCCGTTCAGAAATAGAAATGAAGAAGGTCTATGCTCCTTCTGCGATCGATCCTGTTCTTGCCGATCTGGAAGGAATGCAGAAGCGGCAGCAGGAGCTCACCAAACGTGTGGGGCAGCTGGACGGCGCTGTTCAACATGAGGAGGAGAACTGGGCAGATAAAAAACAGAAATATGAAGCATTGCGTAAAGAAGCGGTCATGCTTGAATCGGAGGTGAACGAAAAAGAAAGGTATCGAGACGCGGTAGTCCGGCCTGTGCTCTCCCGATTGGAAGAAATGCAGAAGCAGCAGCAGCTGCTTAATCTTCGTCAGAGTGAGCTTTCAGATTCATTGACAGATAGTGATAAGAAATTGCTGACAGGGGAATCTGAAAAGCCGCTGCCGGATTTGGCGGAAGGACAGGAAATTATCAGTTGTATCCGTGAAGCCGGCAGGCTGTCAGACAGCGTCCGTGGCCTGAAATCGCGGCTGGATGGTGAAAAAAGTAAAGCGGACAGTTTAAAGAGTTCGCTGGAGCAGACCGGCACCGATTCCGGGATAAAAGAATATGCGGAAAAACCGAAAAAATCTGCCAGCGGCGTGATGATCGGTGCCGGTGCTGCTTTGGCAATCCTGGGTATCATTTTGGCTATGGTTCTGACGCCGGCGGCGGCTGTTCTCTCGGTTATTGGCATTGTTCTGGCGGCAGCGGGCATTGTGATTAACAAAAGCTATCGCAGGAAGCAAAAGGAATATGAAGACTCTCTGGCTTCAGCAAAACGCAGGAGAGAGGTTTTGGAGCGAAGAAAAGAGCTTCAGGCACAGCTGGATATGGCTGAAAGCCGAATCGCATCACTGCAAGAACAGATTCTGGAAGCAAATTCTGACATTATGAACCTAAATGAACGTATCAATACCTGGGCTTCTATATGGCTTCCTGCCGGTTCCGAAGTGTGTGAAAGCTCGGTTTCTGCGGTGCTGGATCACGTGTCAAGAATTATGCGGCTCCGAAACAGGCAGGAAGAAGCGGCAAGGAAACAGAAGCGTATCGAGGATATGTCGTCCGAACTCCGGTCTGAGAGAAAGCAAATCAATTCAGATTATCCGGAAATATCATCCATGTCGGTTCCGGAGGCGCTGAATTTTCTCAGAGCCGCTCAGACAGATTATAAAGTAGTGAAAGGGCAGTTTGATGCCGCAATTCGAACCAGAGACAGTTTTGTGACGGAATCCGGCATCGAGGCGGATGCTTTTGCGGCTGAGAAATCACCGCAGCTGCAGGAGTTGACATGCCAAAAGGAGCAGGCGGCTCATGATTTGTCGCAGATTTGTAAGGAACGTGAGAGAATCGATGAGCAATACCCGGAAATTGCCGGTAAATCCTTAACAGAGGCTCAAAATATTCTCAGGGAAAAGGAAAGTGATTATAAGGTCATCGAGGGACAGTTCCGGTCGGCTGTCCGGAACAGGGATATGTTTGTATCAGAGTTAAACGTAACGCCTGAGGCGTTTGCTGCGGAGGAATCGGACACGCTTTCTGTCCTCAGAACAAAGAAAAAGGAAGCAGAAGAAAATATTGAGAAGATAATCGCCGCTGATAATGAGATTCTGTCCTCTATTGGGATAACTATTTCAAAAGAATCTTTCAGCGATGAACTTTCCGGGGCAATGCGGCAGTTAAATGCATTTAACGCTTATTCGGAAAAGAAAGAGGAAAGAACGGACAGACAGCAGAAGAGGGCAGACCAGATGAATGCTCTTGAGCAGAAACTGGCTGAAAAATCGATTGTTTTGAAAGACCGGTATAAAGAATTCTCAATGCCGGAAAGACTGGCAAAGATTCGCGAAGATATAGGTCGTGCTATGGATATCGGGAAGGAACGCAGAGAGAATTTGGATGAGCAGCAGAGTGCTGATGCTTGCCGGAAGGCCGCCGCCGCTGAAGTGGAGGCATTTGTGCGGGAGTATATGAGATTTCCTTCTGAAACAGGAGATCCTGTATCAGAGATTGTGGAAAAAGCATCCGTTTACAGAGATCAGGTGAATGCCAGAAATCAGATTGAGAAGCAGCGAGATGAAATTATCCGGAATATGAAAGAAACAGGTAATTCCGGTATTTTGTCAGAGAGAGAAGAGATTCGTTCGGAAATTCAACGTCTGGAGGAACGACGTGATAAACTGCTGATGGAATATCAGGAGAAGGGGGACGCGATCAGGCAGGCAGATCAGTCTCTGCAGATCTATTCGGATACGCTGCGCGAGATCAGGCAGCTTTATGATCAGAAGCAGAAAGCGCAGTCTTCCTTGTCGATATTGAAAAAAACGATTCAAATGATTCAGATAGCGAAGGAGAATCTTGCAAACCGGTATCTCAGCAGGGTAGAGGAATTGTTTAATCATTATATGCGGATCTGGCTCGATAATGAGCAGATCTGGGGGATCCTAGATATTGATTTCAGCATTCAAATCGAAGAGAATGATAAAGTCCATGTTGCCCAGGGATACAGCACAGGATACTGTGATATCCTTGATTTCTGCATGAGGCTGGCTCTCGTAGACACCTTGTTTGAAAAGGAACAGCCATTTCTCATTCTGGATGATCCGTTTGTAAATCTCGACGCGATCCGTCTGGGAAAGGCTATGGAGTTTTTAAATGTTATGGCAGCCAATAAACAGGTTATTTATTTTGTCTGTCATCCGGTTCGGGCCGTGCAGGGTAGTATATCTTCTCATTCAAAGGAAGAATTCGCAAGGCTTGCGGAAGAAACGAGGAAGACACTTGCAAAACGAAATTCTCTGTCAGATGTAAAAAGGAAGTCGGTGAAGAAGTCGCCGCGGGAAATGTATACGATTGTTAATTTTGGCGAAGAACCTGCCATCAGACCGGCAAATCCGGACTTCGTCATTACAAACAGCATTTTCAGCATGGATTTTGTAGTCTCGAATCCTTTGCGACTGAAAGATATCAGTTATGAACTGTTCTTTATTGACGAGGTCGGACATATTCTGAATGAACGCCAGATCATCGAGATAAAGAACGGAAAGATGTCGGCTGACAGAATTCTGTTCAGTTTGAATACCCGTGACGACAGCGGTGAGCGGTACGAGTTAATGATTCGTGAAAGCGGTCAGGATGATTTTGAGGTGCTTGGCAGATTTCCGTTTTCTGCAAAACTTGCATTTGCCGGAACTTCTGTCTTCGATTTTGGACTTTAAGGAGGAGATTCACCATGACGGAACTGGATGAAAAAATCCTTGAAAATTTTCCGGGAAAAGTAGTAAGAAAGGATCTTACATCGCTGATGAAAAAAGGTGCTAATGTGCCTACTTATGTTTTGGAATATCTGCTGGGTATGTACTGCGCCACGGATGATGAAGCTGCGATCGAAGTTGGTCTGGATCGGATCAAACGTATTTTAAGTGAGAATTATGTACGTCCGGATCAGAGTGAATATGTGAAATCGAAGATCAAAGAGAACGGTCAATATACGATCATCGATAAGGTTACAGTATACCTCGATGAGCGTGAGGATAAGTATATTGCCGTGCTGACGAATCTGAATGTTGATCCCTTTGAAATCCGCCCAGACTTCGTTGTAAATCATGAGAAACTTCTCGTTGGCGGTATCTGGTGTATGATAAAAATAGAATATATCGGACTTGACCAGTGGAAAGATACGCAGGATGGCAGTGAAGGCGATTATTTCAGGGGCAGGCTCCAAAAGAAGGTCCGCAGGAAAAAATCCAGGTATGAATCGCCATTTGAGATTGTAAGCCTGAAACCGATTCAGATGCCGAACCTGGATCTGGACGCGATCATTAAGGCTCGCTCAAATTTCACGAAGGATGAATGGATCGATCTTTTGCTGAGATCCGCCGGCTATGAACCGGCTCAGCTGACAAGTAAGCAGAAGTTTCATTATCTCCTCCGCTTTGTACCTTTTATTCAGAAGAATTTTAACCTGGTGGAACTTGGGCCGAGAGGAACCGGGAAGTCTCATATTTACAGCGAACTCTCTCCCTACTCAATTCTTATGAGCAGCGGTAATACGACCGTTTCCAATATGTTTTATAATATGAATTCAAAAAAGATTGGACTTGTCGGAAGCTGGGACTGTATTGCATTTGATGAGGTCGGAGGCATTACAAAGGCTTCCGGCGAAATGATTCAGATCATGAAAAACTATATGGCGAATGGGTCTTTTGCGCGTGGGAGAGAGTCTATCAGTTCAGATGCCTCGATTGCCTTTGAAGGCAACACCTTCCGAAGCGTGGCTGACATGATGCGCACGACAAACCTGTTTGAGCCTTTTCCGGATGAATTCAATATGGATTCTGCTTTCTTTGACAGAATCCATGCGTACCTTCCGGGATGGGAAACGCCAAAACTAAGAGCCGATTTGTTTACGAATGGTTATGGCCTGATTTCGGATTGTTTTTCGGAGTTTTGTCATTCTATGAGAAAGTATGATTTTACAAATTCATTTGGCAGCTTCTTTGCGCTGAATGAGAATTACAACACGCGCGATGATACGGCCGTCAGAAGAACTTTTTCAGGGATGGCTAAATTGATTTTTCCGGATGAACGGATAACGAAGGAAGAAGCGAGAGAACTTCTTGAGTACTGTATTGAATGCAGGAGACGGGTGAAAGAGCAGCTTCGAAAGATGAATCCGGCCGAGTTCAGTGATGTCGAACTGGGATATGTGGATTTGGATACAGGGGAGAAGTTTATTGTCAGTCTTCCGGAAGAAGCAAATGGGACACTTGTATCTGATGGGTTTGAGAATCCCGGATATGTATATGCTGCAGGCCGTTCTGTTGATGGGAAGATCGGTATTTACCGGCTCGAAAACAAATTACTTGCGGGTACCGGTAAATTTAAGCATGAGAATGTAGAAGGTATTGCAGATTCCCCGAGAGGAGTCTGGAACAGTCTTTTAGCTGCGTTTAATTATTTTAGGGAAAATGTTTCCGGCCTAGAACTTGGCCACGCTGTAAACTATGATTACAGCCTGTATTTTAATGACCTTCAAAACCGGAATGTCAGTGATGAAGTATCGGCGGCAGAAGTTGTCGGTTTGTTTTCTGCCTTGCTTAACCGTCCGGTCAGGCCTTCCTTGATCGTTTATGGAAGAGTTGTCATGTCCGGCAGTATGATGCCTGTTTCTACAGATCTCGAGGAGTTATTAGTTGCTGCTTCGAATGCGGGAGCACGGATCATACTGATCCCCGAAGAGAGCAGGGACCAGTATGATATGCTGGAAAGCGATTTGAGAAATAAGATAGAGGCTCTATTTTACAGGACTCCCATGGATGCCGCCCGACAAGCTCTGGACTTGGAGATTCCTTGACGCGAACGCGGCGGCGCTGTCCTCCCGCACGGGTTCCGGTTACGGCGTGCGTCCCTCCGCCGCGGGAAACGCCTTGGC
>CAYYHX010000038.1:0-14401 GCA_964471835.1 uncultured Hungatella sp. | reverse complement strand
TGCAGATCAGTAACTTTGTTGTCTGCGTATTTCATGATGATTTCCTCCCTCTTTCCTGATTATATGTAACAATTCAGACGCCGTCTAAACGGTTATAACTGATATTATATTATACATCATCTTCCCGGAGTTTTCCCTTCCTGCGGCCTCCCCGCGCGGGAGTCTAGCGCGACTTCACTTCTTTCCACATGTCGTTGTACATCTGGTCGGCTTCCTCGCCGAGATAGCGGAACACTTCGCAGTTATCGAGGGAATCCGTGTCCGGGAATACCGCCTTGTTGTTCTGCAGTTCCTCGTCCAGAAGCTCGAACGCACCTTTGTTCGGCGTCGCGTAGGTGATATATTCGAAATTCATCTTCGCAATGTCCGGCCGGCAGAGGAAATCGATCCATTTCTCCGCGTTCTCTTTATTCTGCGCGTTCTTGGGAATGACCCAGGAATCGATCCACACATTGGTGCCTTCTTCCGGGATCATATATTCCAGCGAGTAATCCAGTCCCAGGTTGGCAACCTCCTCCTGGATGTAGAGCATTTCGCCGGAGTAGATGACGCCGATGGCCGCCTCGCCGCCGATCATCTTGTCGCGCACCTGGTCGATCACGTAAGCCTGCACCAGCGGTTTCTGCTCGATCAGCAGGTCGCGGGCTTCGGCGAGCTCGTTCTCGTCGGTGGTGTTCATCGAATAGCCGAGCGCTTTCAGAGCTACCATGAACGCGTCCCGCACGCTGTCCTGCATCAGAATTTCGCCCTCAAATTTCGGGTTCCACAGATCCATCCACTTTGTCGGCACATCCTCGGGTGCAACCAGGCCGGTGTTATAAAGGATGCCTACGGTACCCCAGGTATAGGGTACGGAATATTTGTTCTCCGGGTCAAATTCCCTCGACCGCTCGATATACTCCGGGTCGATCTCTTTGTAGTTCGGTATATTGTCAAAATTCAGCTCCGCCAGAAGACCATTTTCCATCATTTTCTGGATCATGTAATCCGACGGGCAGACGGCGTCGTAGTTGCGCGCGCCGGCCTCGATGATCGGGTACATTTCCTCGTTCGTCTCGAACATGTCATAGACGACATGGATGCCGGTTTCCTCCTCAAACATGCTGATCACTTCTTCGTCGATGTACTCGCCCCAGTTGTAGACATAGACTTCGCCCGCGCCGGAGGCGCCGGAAGATGCGTTCCTTGAGCCGCCGTTCGCTCCCGCGGACGCGGAATCTTCGCCCGAGCCGCAGCCGGCCAAAACCATGGATGCGGCCAGCGTCAGAGCCAGCGCCGCGGTATAGATATTTCTTTTCATAATGAATGTCCTCCTTTCAAGACTCACCTGGGTCGCTGCGCCGTCTCTTCGCCCTTATGCTTCCCCGGCGCGAAGTTGGCGATGAGCAGCAGGGCCAGCACGGTCACGAAGATCACCGTGGACAGCGCATACATGGACGGCTTGATGCCGCGCCGCACTTCGCTGTAGATCAGCGTGGACAGCGTGTTGACGCCCGCGCCTTTCGTGAAATGGGTGATGATGAAATCGTCGAGCGACATGGTCAGCGCCAGCAAAAACCCGGACAGCACGCCCGGCATGATGTCCGGGAAGACCACCGAGAAGAACGCCCGCACCGGCGACGCGCCCAGATCCATGGCGGCCTCGTAGGTACTCTTGCTGGTCTGTTTCAGTTTCGGCATAACGCTTAAGACTACATAGGGCAGGTTAAATGTGATATGTCCCAGCAGGATTGACGTCCGACCCAGCTTGATGCCGAAGGCGAGGAAAGCGAGCATCAGCGAGATGCCGGTGACGATATCCGCGTTCAGCATCGGGATATTGCCCAGGCTGGTCAGCACCGCCCGCGGCGTCCGCTTCATGCTGTTCATGCCGACCGCCGCCGCCGTTCCGATGACTGTGGCGATGAGCGCCGACAGGAAGGCGATGTAGAGCGTGTTGTACAGGGCCGCCATGATGGAGGGGCTGTCAAACATCTGCGCGTACCAGTCCAGTGTGAAGCCGCCCCACTGGGCGCGGGATTTGGAGGCGTTGAAGGACAGCGCCATCATCGTGAAAATGGGCGCGTAGAGAAAGATCAGGATCACGCCCAGGTAGCCGTTCTCCACGACGCGGAGAATCTTTTCGGTGCTTTTTCTCATCAGAACGCCGTCCCCTCCCCGTTTTTATCGTATTTCTCCATCAGCATCATGCTGATGAGGATGAAGACCATCAGCACCAGCGAGAGGCCGGAGCCGAGGTTCCAGTTGCCGCTTTTCATGAATTCCTGCTCGATCACATTGCCGATCAGCAGGATCTTGCTGCCGCCTAAGAGATTGGAGATCACGAAGGTGGTCAGTGCCGGCACGAACACCATCGTGATGCCGCTGATGATGCCCGGCACGCTTAAGGGAATCCACACCCACAGAAGCGTCTGGAAGAAATTGGCTCCCAGGTCGCGCGCCGCGTTGATCGTGTTGTCGTCAATCTTGCTCAGCACGTTATAGAGCGGCAGCACCATGAACGGCAGGAAATTGTACACCATGCCCAGCACGATGGCCGCCGGCGTATTGATGATGGCGATCTTCGGCAGATGCAGGAATTCCAGGATACCGTTGATCACGCCGTTCTTCTCCAGAAGCGTCTGCCACGCCAGCGTGCGCAGCAGGAAGTTCATCCACATCGGCAGGATGAACAGAAACACCACGAAACTTTTCTTGCCGATGCCGCGGTTCCGGAGGATCATCGCCAGCGGGAAGGCCAGGAGCAGGCAGATCGCCGTGCTGATCAGAGAGAGCAGCAGCGCCAGCCCGAGCGCCTTGGCGTGCTCCGGCTGGGCGATGGCCGCCACATTTGCCAAAGTAAACCTGCCGGAAGGGCCGGTCAGGCCGTAATAAACGATCAGGAGCAGCGGGATGACCGTAAATCCGATGATCCAGATCAGATACGGGCCGGCAAGCATTTTCCTATTCATTGACTCCGATCGCCTCCTCGTCCTCCGATGCGGGTTTGTTCATGATCTGAATGTTGAACGGATCTACGCGGATCCCGGTCTTCTGGCCGACCGGACACAGCTTCGTGCTGTGGATCAGCCACTCGAAGCCGTCCGGCGTGGTGACTTCCATCTCGTAATGCACGCCTTTGAAGATCAGGTGGGTGCAGGTGCCGACGAGCATCCCTTCCTCCGGCGCCACCAGTTCCACGTCCTCGGGGCGGATCACGACGTCCACGGGCGTGTTGCTGCCGAACCCCTTGTCCACGCAGACGAACCGCGTGCCAAGGATCTCCACCAGTTCGTCGTGGATCATGGTGCCGTGGAGAATGTTGCTGTCGCCGATGAAGTCCGCCACGAAAGCATTCTCCGGCTCGTTGTAGATCTGCTCCGGCGTACCCATCTGCTGGATGTAGCCCTGGTTCATGACCACGATGGTATCCGACATGGTGAGGGCTTCCTCCTGGTCGTGGGTCACATAGATAAATGTGATTCCCAGCTCTTTCTTCATGCGGATCAGCTCGTACTGCATGTCCTGGCGCAGCTTCAGGTCGAGCGCCCCGAGCGGTTCGTCGAGCAGCAGCAGCCGCGGCTCGTTGACGATCGCGCGGGCGATGGCGATGCGCTGCTGCTGGCCGCCGCTTAAGGAATCCACGGTGCGGTTCTCGTAGCCTTCCAGGTTCACCAGCTTCAGCGCGTACCGGATCTTGTCCCGGATGTAGGACTTGGGTTTGTTCTTAATCTTCAGGCCGAACGCGATGTTCTCCGCGATGTTCATGTGAGGAAACAGGGCGTATTTCTGGAATACCGTGTTCAGCTGGCGCTTGTTGGGCGGGAGGCTGGAAATGTCCTGGCCTTCGAAGATCACCTTGCCGGTATCGGCCTTCTCGAAGCCGCCGATGATGCGCAGCGTCGTGGTCTTGCCGCATCCGCTGGGGCCGAGAAGCGTGACGAATTCATTCTCCTTCACGGAGAGGTTCAGGTCGTCTAAGACCAGCTCCCCGTCGAAGCTCTTGGAAATGTTGACCAGATCGATCAGTGACTGGCTCATGGCGCGTGACCTCCTGTGCCGGGGCGTCCGCGGACGCCGGGGGTGCTTGCTGCGGGCGATTATCGAAACGGCTGTGAAGCGCCGGTGAATGGATAATTTTTCACCGCAGGGATGGTTATCGAAACGGCGGTAATGCGTCGGTGAATGAATAATTTTTCACCGCGGTGATGCTTTCAGGCGGTTAGAAACTCGGCGGCGAGCTGATCCAGAGGATCGTCGCGCCGGTTTTGCTGGACAGGTAATGCTGCTGATCCGGGGTGAAATAGAAGGACTCGCCTTTCTTCGCCTTGTGGGTCTTCGGTCCCAGATGGATGGACACCGCGCCCTGCAGCACATAGCCGAACTCCTCCCCCTCATGGGGATTGTCCGGGTAGGTGGAACCGCCGGCCTCCAGCTTCAGAAGGATCGGCTCCATCTCGTTCTTCTGGGCGTTGGGAATGATCCACTGGATCCGGTTCAGCAGCTCGCCGTCATATTTTTCAAAATAATCCTCTTTGCCGAAAACGATCTGTTCTTCCGCGGATTCACGGAAGAACTCCGACGTGCTGCTGCCAAGACACTGCAGGATGTCCATCAGCGTGGCGATCGAGGGTGATGTCACGTTCCGTTCCACCTGGGAGATGAATCCTTTCGACAGCTCCGCCCGGTCCGCCAGTTCCTCCTGCGTCAGCCCCTTCAGCACCCGCAGCTCTTTTAATCTGGCTCCGATATCCATGCGCGGCCTCCGTTATCTGGCAATCACAAAGCACTAACCAAAAAGTTTACCAATACTAACTGACAATAAAAATAAGTATAAAGTTTAGAAATAATAAACAAAGCGCAAGTACCATTATACAGGAAAAAATGCGCATGTCAATAGATTTTTTCCCTGTCCCTGCCGAAAACCCGGATTTCGAAAAACACTTGAAACCGCTGCCGCGGATCGATTATAATGATATTGAGGAGTGCGCCGCTTCGGCGCCTGGAATGCGGACAGGGGAAAGTCCTGTCCCGGCAAAGTCCGGCGAACAGCTGTTAATTAAGAAGGAAGGAGATACGGCAGATGGAACAGCCTAAAAAGATGCTCCCGATCGGGATCGATGATTTTGAGAAACTTCGCCTGAACGATTTTTATTATGTTGATAAAACCGGATTGATCCGGGAACTGCTTTCGAGCCGGGCGGAAGTGACGCTTTTTACCCGGCCGCGCAGGTTCGGCAAATCGCTGAACATGAGCATGCTGTCGCATTTCTTTTCGCCGGATGGGGATAAATCTATCTTTGACGGGCTTGAAATCTCGAACGAGACAGAACTTTGTGAGAAATATATGGGAAATTATCCGGTGATTTTTCTGTCTCTGAAAAACATCGATGCCAATGATTATGAAATGGCTTTTCGAAGAATGGTACGACTCATAAGAAGGACAGCCCAAAAAGCCGGATATTTGTTAAACAGTCCTAAAATAGATGAACAGGACAAAGCGGATTACCAGTCGCTATTGAATCTAAATATGACGGAAGATGTATTGGGAGATAGTCTGAATGTACTGTCAGAACTGTTGGAAAAACATTATGGGAAAAAAGTAATTCTCTTAATTGATGAATATGACGTTCCTCTGCAGAAAGCTTTCACGAATGGATACTATGACCAGATGATCTGCCTGATACGTTCTCTGCTCGGCGCGGCACTCAAGACAAACACCAGTCTCGAATTCGCGGTGCTGACGGGTTGCCTGCGCGTCTCGAAGGAGAGCATCTTTACCGGGCTGAACAATCTGAGAGTCATATCGGTCACGGACGACCGCTTTGATGAGTATTTCGGATTTTCTGGTAATGAAGTGAAAGACCTGCTTGCGTACTATGGTCTGTCGGATCATTATGATGAGATCAAAAGGTGGTATGACGGATACCAGTTCGGCAGAACGGAAGTGTACTGCCCGTGGGATGTATTGAATTACTGCGATCTTCTCCGCGTAAATCCCAGAAGGAAACCCCAGAACTACTGGATCAACACCAGCGGCAACGATGTGGTGAAGCGCTTCATCGGGATGGCCGATGATCAGACTAGAGACGAAATAGAAAGTCTGGTGGCAAAAAATACGATTGAGAAAGAGATCCGCGAAGACCTCACTTATCAGGACATGTACAACAGCATTGATAATCTCTGGAGCCTTCTCTTTGCGACGGGCTACCTCACACAGCGCGGTGAGCCGGACGGAAACCTATTGAAACTGTCCATTCCCAACCTGGAAGTGCGCGACGTGTTCGTGAAGCAGATCAGGGAGTATTTTAAGGAGAGCGTCCGGGCGGACACGGACACGCTGGACCGCTTCTGCGCCGCCCTGCGGGACGGGGATGCGGGTACGGTGGAGCAGCTCTTCACGCGGTATCTGGAACGGTCCATCAGCATTCGCGACAATGCCGTGCCGGACGACAGGAAGGAGAGCTTCTACCATGGCGTCATGCTGGGGATCCTGATGGCGAACGGACGCTGGAGTGTCATTTCCAACCGTGAAGCCGGCGAGGGATATGCGGACATTCTGGCAAAGTCGGAGGACGGGGAGACGGGTATCGTCATCGAGATGAAATATGCGGACGGCGGGGATCTGGAAGATACCTGCAGGGAGGCCCTGGGACAGATTGATGAGCGCCGGTATAGGGACGCATTTAAGTATACAAGGGTGAGGACTGTAAGAAAGTATGGGGTCGGATGCTGCAAAAAGAGCTGCAAAGTGGTGCTTGGGGACGAGTGAGAAAAGCCGGAATACGGGTATAAGATCCTTCATGTTGTTACAAGATCGCGAGGCGGCGTCTGCGCGGCAGATGAACTTCGCGAGCGGGATCATTTTCAGGACTTCCGGCATGAGAAAGCGAAGTACCGTGCGGCAATCAAAGGTTCCCTGCGGCGGTCTTGCGGCGAAAACCAGCCAAACAAAATGCGTTTGTCAATAGATTTTCCCCGGAAGATATGGTATACTGTGCAGAGAGATTTTTGCGGCTGTTAAGGGAAAGCGTTGCCTAAGGGGGATACGGTTATTATGGAAGAAGAGGGGGTTCCGCCGATGAAGGACAGATACGTAGCTTATGTTGGCTCGTACTCTTATACGGGGAGCGCGAGAGGCATCACCGTCTATGATGTGGATGTGGAGAAAGGGACATTTGCCAGGCGCTGCGAGGTGGATGTGGACAATTCTTCCTACCTGACCGCGTCGCCGGACGGACGGACGCTTTATTCCATCGCCGACGAGGGCGTCGTAGCTTTCCGCATCGCGGAGGACGGTTCGCTCAGCCATCTGAATACGGCGAACATCCGCGGTATGCGCGGCTGCCAGCTTTCCGTGGACCCGAAGGGCCGCTACCTTTTCGTGGCCGGTTATCATGACGCTAAGGCGACGGTCATGCACCTGGAGCCGGACGGCCGCGTCGGCGGCGTGGCGGCGGGCGTCTACCACAAGGGACTGGGCAGCGTGGCGGACCGCGCGTTCCGGCCGCATGTCAGCTGTGTCCGCATGACGCCGGACGGCGATTATATCATCGCGGCCGACCTGGGTATGGATGTACTGAAGATCTACCGGATGAGCGAATCGGAGGGGAACCTGATTCTGGTCGATACATTTTCCTGTGATCTGGAATCCGCGCCGCGGCATTTTATCTTCAGTTCGGACGGAAGGTTCATGTATCTGATGTATGAAGTGGCCAACAGCATCGACGTCTTCATCTATGAGACAGGGCCCAAGGTGCCGAAACTGGAACGGATCCAGCGGATTCCGTCCATGGGCAGGAGCCACAGCCAGCTGACGGCGGCCTGCGCGATCCGTTTCTCGTCCGATGAGAACTATTTCTATTGCAGCAACGCAGGCGATGATACGATCAGCGTTTACGCGAGGGACGTGAAAACCGGCCTGCTAACCATGCTGTGCTGCCTGCCGATCAGCGGCGAGTACCCGAAGGATCTGGCCGTGTTCCCGGATAACAGGCATGTGGCGTCGATCAATCACGAAACCGGAACGATCACGTTCTTTTCGGTCAATTATGAGCAGGGGCTGCTGGTCATGAGCGCGAATCCTGTGCGTGTGGATGAGCCGAACTGCTGTGAGATCGTGAAGCTGCCGGCGTGAGCAGAAAGAGGGATGGGTATGGCGGGTTCTGCATGGGGAATGGTTCTGACGATGACGACATGGGGGGAATCCCATGGCAATGGCCTGGGCGTGACGGTCGATGGCTGTCCGGCCGGGCTCTTATTGTGTGAGGAAGATATTCAGAAGTACCTGGACCGGCGCAAACCGGGACAGAGCCGCTTCACGACAGCGCGGCAGGAGGGCGATCAGGCGGAAATCCTTTCGGGTGTGTTCGAGGGACGGACGACCGGAACGCCGGTTTCGGTGCTCGTGCGGAATACGGACCAGCGGCCGCATGATTACAGCGCGATCAAGGACGTGTACCGGCCCGGCCACGCGGATTATACCTTTGATGCGAAATACGGGTTCCGCGATTACCGCGGCGGCGGGCGTTCTTCGGGACGCGAGACGGTCAGCCGCGTAGCGGCGGGGGCCGTGGCCGCGAAGCTCCTGGCGGAGCTGGGGGTGACGGTGACGGCGTATACGAGGAGCATCGGTCCCGTGACCGTTTCGGAGGAGCGGTTTGATCCGGCGCAGGCGCGCGTGAACCGGCTGTGTATGCCGGACGCCGCGGCCGCGGCGGAAGCGGAGCGCTACCTGGACGGGATGATGGAGGCCCGTGATTCGGCCGGCGGCGTCGTGGAGTGTGTCGTGCGCGGTCTGCCGGCGGGCATCGGGGAGCCGGTGTTCGAGAAGCTGGACGCGCGGCTGGCGCATGCGGTGATGTCCATCGGGGCGGTGAAAGGCGTCGAGATCGGCGATGGTTTCGCGGCGGCTGAGAGTACCGGTTCCCGGAATAACGACGCGTTCTGCGGCGGGAAGGAAGCGCCGGGCGGCAAGGACGCGCCGGGGACGGGAACCGGAAGCATCTGTACGGTAGGAAAAAGGACGAATCATGCCGGCGGCATCCTGGGCGGGATAAGCGACGGGGATGTGATCGTGCTGCGGGTGGCGTTCAAGCCGACGCCTTCGATCGCGCGGACGCAACAGACCGTGAACCGGAACGGCGAGGAAACGGAGATCGCCGTTAAGGGACGGCATGACCCGGTCATCGTCCCCAGAGCCGTGGTTGTCGTGGAGGCGATGACGGCATTTACGGTCGCGGATATGATGCTGGCGAATCTGGGCTCACGGCTGGATTATGTGAAGAAAGCGTATGGCAGATGAGGGTTGCCGTATTGAATGAACAGGAATGGAAACAGTTCAGCGTCTGAACTGTTATCAGGAATGACAGGCGGAAGCATTTTCGAGGAGGTTGAAGGTATTGAATATCGCGCTGGCGAATGATCCGGCGGCCGGGGAGATGAAGCCGGAGATCATAAAACATTTGCAGGAAAGAGGATATGAGGTGATTGACCTCGGGTGGAACTCGGACGAGGACACCCGCGATTATCCGGTGTACGGGGAGCGGATCGGGCGGTTCGTGGCGGAGGGGAAGGCCCCGCTTGGGATCGCGATCTGCGGAACCGGTGTGGGCATCAGCATCGCGGCGAATAAGGTAAAGGGAATCCGGGCCTGCGTGTGCAGCGAGCCGTATACTTCGAAACTGTCCCGGCAGCACAACGCCACGAATATTCTGGCTTTCGGGGCCAGGGTGGTCGGCGTGGAACTGGCCAAAATGATCATCGATGCCTGGCTGGATGCGGAGCCGCTGGACGTGGAGCGGCATAAGAGGCGCGTGGAGATGATCGGCGAGATTGAGGAGCGGTTTGGCGGGAGAGCCTGAGCCGGTTTGGAGGGATTGCGGAAGATGAAACAGGTTCTTGTCACGATACCGGTGAAAGACCGGCACAAGGCGTATCTGGAAGGAATCGGGCGTGACTGTGCATTTTTATATAAGGAAGTTTCTGCTGTTGCGGAAGCGGATGTCCGTGACGCGCAGATCATTATCGGCAATGTCCCGCCGGAGATGATCGGCGGATCGCCGAAACTTGAATGGATTCAGCTGAACTCGGCGGGGGCGGACGCCTACTGCAAGCCGGGTGTGCTGGCGGAGGGAACCCTGCTGACGAATGCGACGGGGGCCTACGGTCTGGCGATCTCCGAGTATATGGTGGGCGTGGCGCTGATGCTGCAGAACAAATTATACATTTACCATAAGAACCAGTTAAATCACTACTGGCACGACGAGGGCGACGTGACATCCATCTTCGGATCGACGACGCTGGTGGTGGGGCTGGGCGACATCGGCGGGGAGTTCGCGTCGCGGATGAAGGCGCTGGGCAGTTATACAATCGGTGTCCGCAGGACGGAAGGCGTGAAACCGGATTATCTGGACGAGCTTTATACGGCGGAGCGGCTGGATGAACTGCTGCCGCGGGCGGATTTTGTGGCGCTGACGCTGCCGAATACGCCGCAGACGCACCATATCATGAATGAGGCCAGGCTGCGCGCCATGAAGCCGGGCGCGATCCTGATCAATGTGGGACGGGGCAGCGCGGTTGACCCGGATGCGCTTCTGAAGGTACTGGAAAGCGGGCATCTGGGCGGCTGCGCGCTTGATGTGACGGAACCGGAGCCGCTGCCGGCGGATCATCCGCTGTGGGACGCGCCGCGTCTGGTGATCACGCCGCATATCGCCGGAAAATTTCACCTTCAGGAGACGTTTGAGCGGATCGTGCGGATCGCGGGAGAAAATCTGGAAAACTATCTGGCCGGCCGGACGAACGAGATGCGGAACCTTGTGGATTTCGCGACCGGATACCGGAGGAGGACTTGAGACTGCAGGCCGGCGATCCGGTGTTTTTGATTGCAGGCCGGCGGCCCGGTGCTTTTTGGCAAGGTCAGGCAGGAGGAACATCGTGAATTACATCAGTGTGTTTGACGTGATCGGGCCGAACATGATCGGGCCGTCGAGTTCTCATACGGCAGGGGCCGTAACTATCGCGCTGCTGGCGTATCAGCTGTTCCAGAAGCCAGTCGCGAGGGCGGATTTTACATTGTACGGGTCTTTCGCCCGGACCGGACGGGGGCATGGAACCGACAAGGCGCTTCTGGGCGGCATCCAGGGGTTCGCTACGGATGATGTGCGAATCCGTGACTCCTATGCGTACGCGGATGCGGCGGGGATCGAATATCATTTTACATGGGACGACAAGACGAAGACGGCGCACCCGAACACGGTGGATATCCGTCTGGAGAGTCCGGACGGGACGGTGCAGGCCGTCCGCGGGGAATCGGTGGGCGGCGGCAAGATCCGCATCGTGCAGATCAACGGGGTCGACGTGGTATTTACCGGTGAATACAGTACGCTGATCATACGGCAGGAGGATCGGCCCGGCGTGGTGGCGCATGTGGCCAATGTGCTGGGCCGTCACGGGGTCAATATCGCGTTTATGCGGCTTTACCGCGATTATAAGGGCGGAACCGGATATCTGATCGTGGAGTCGGATGAGAAGATTCCGGATCTTTTGCTGGAGGAGATCCGGGAAAATGAACTGGTGCGGGAGATTATGCTGATTCAGATCTAGGGGAGAGGATCCGGGGAGAATGACATGAGTATGGATTTTGCCAGTGGGAAGGAACTGTGTCAGCTCTGCCGCGAACATTCCGTCCCGATATCGGCGGTAATGCTCCGGAGGGAAATGGAACTGGGCGGCGTGAGCGAGCGGTCGGTGCGGGAACGTCTGGCGCGGTCCCTTCAGATCATGGGGGCGGCCGTTCACGAGCCGCTGGAACATCCGCAGCGCTCCTTGAGCGGGCTGATCGGCGGCGAAGCGTGGAAGGTGTACCATGCCGCCGCTTGGAATGCGGGGGCGGTGCCGGCGCAGGAAGCAGAAGAAAGCGGGGGCGGGCCGTGCTCTGAGCGGATTCTGCCGCCTGCCGATGAAGCATGGCGCTCCGAAACGCCGTATGAGGAGAAAAAGGCAGCGATGCTCTGCGGCGAGGCGTTGACCCGTGCGATCGCGTACTCGATGGCCGTGCTGGAGGTGAACGCGGCGATGGGACTGATCGTGGCGGCCCCGACTGCCGGATCGTCCGGTGTGCTTCCCGGTGCGGTCCTGTCATTGTCTGAGATTTATGGCTGGCCGGAGGCGAAGCAGATAGACGGTCTGCTGAACGCGGGCGCGGTCGGCTATCTTCTGATGCGCAACGCGACGGTTGCCGGCGCGGAGGCCGGCTGTCAGGCGGAGGTAGGCGCGGCGTCGGCGATGACGGCGAGCGCCATCGTGGAACTGCTGGGCGGAACGCCGGAAATGTGTTTCCAGGCGGCCAGCCTGGCTGTCTCGAATCTGCTGGGGCTGGTTTGTGACCCGATCGCGGGTTTGGTGGAGGTGCCTTGCCAGAGCCGCAACGCCATCGGCGTGGCGAATGCTTTTACCTGCGCGCAGCTGGCTCTCTCCGGAATCACGCATCCGGTGCCGTTTGATGAGATGGCGGAAGCGATGTACCGTGTGGGAAGGTCGCTGCCGTGGGAACTGCGGGAGTCCGCCAGGGGCGGCAACGCGGGTACGCCGACCGGCCGCCGGTGTTCTGCGGGCGGGGGCTGCGCGGACGGGGGATGCGGCTAGAGGATTGGCTGCGGGAAATGTTGCTGCGGCCGGGGGATTTGCATCGCGGGCGGAAGGCTTGCCGAATACATTTTATTAGGAAAGAAATACAACGTATTGATCTTTGTACAGGCCGAGGCGGAAGAGATACAGGAGGAATCGCATGTCAGTTGATAAAGTAAAAGAGTATTTTCGGAAATTTGGAATGGAAGAACGAGTAATGGAGTTTGCGGTATCCAGCGCCACCGTGGAGCTGGCGGCTCAGGCACTCGGCTGCGAACCGCAGCGGATCGCCAAGACATTGTCCTTCATGGTGGATGGCCGCCCGGTTCTGATCGTGGCCGCGGGAGACGCCAGGATCGATAATCACAACTACAAGGCTCAGTTTGGCACGAAGGCGAAGATGCTGACGCCGGAAGAAGCAGAAGAGCTGGTCGGCTATGCCGTGGGCGGCGTGTGTCCGTTTGCGGTCAATGAGGGCGTTGCGGTCTATCTGGACGAGTCCCTGAAACGGTTCCAGACTGTTTTTCCGGCCTGCGGCAGTTCCAACAGCGCCATCGAGCTGACGATTCCGGAGCTGGAGAGATACTCCGGTTTTACGGCATGGGTGGATGTGTGTAAGGGCTGGCGCGAAGAATCGAATGATTAAACAGCAGGTAGGTTTTACAAACAGGAGTCCGGCGCAAAACGGAATACAGAAAGAGATTCGATAATAAACAGATATGAAGACGGAAACCAGAGGGAAAACGGAGGCAGGGGAGAAACAAAAATAGGGAAGAAAACAGAAATAGGAAAGAAAACGGAGACAGGGAAGAAAAAGAAAACAGAAACAGGAGCGTAAACAGAAACAGGAATGAAAACAGAAACAGGAGCGGGAACAGTTCGCTAAGCAGGTCTGGCGCACGTTTCCGCTCCTGTTTTTCTGTTTTTTGGTAACAGTTCAGATGACGGGGGAACCGCCGCCAAACAGACGTTAAACTTGTTTATAAACATATTTTGGCACCGATTCGCACATAGGATAAACATCCGATGCTTCTTGCGTGGCCACCGGCTGCACAAGAAGATGCGCCGTCTGAACTGTTACGTTTTTGTGTTTATATAGATTCCTGCCTATATGTATCCTGTCTACTTGCTTTCCTGCCTTCCTGCGGAACGGAACGGTCACGGTACGTTCTGCCGCCGGAAGGGTTTGTGCTTTATTCTGCCATCAGTTTCTGGTAGGTTACATGCTGCTGGAGCGCCGTGGTCAGCTTCGCCATCTCGGACAGGTCGCCGATCAGGATCACACCGCAGAGGCGGTTGTTCAGGAAGAAATACTTCTTGTACTGGCCTTTGCCCATATCCCGGTACTCCACGGTCTTGTAGAGGAGTTTCGGATTCTTGCCGTTGTCGCCGGCGGCGAACAGGGCGGTGTTCATGCCCTGGAAGGTGAGAGCCGCGGAAACAGGCGCATATTCGGTTTCCTCTCCGGCGGCATTGGCGCCGGCCACCCGGCCCTGTTCGGAAGCCTCCGGCCAGATGCCCAGGTTCAGTCCCTGGTATTCGGCGCAGTCGCCGCAGGCGTAGACGCCGGGGATACTGGTTTCCATGCGGCTGTTCACCTTGACGGCGCGGCCCAGTTCCAGGCCCATATCCGCGGCAAGGGCGGTATTGGCACGAATGCCGGTGGAAATGATGACCATCTGCGCCTCAAAGAACCGCCCGTCCGCGAGACGGACGCCGGTGACATGGCCGCTGCCCCCCGCGATCTCCGCGATGTTCACGCCCGTCAGGATCTGAATCCCCTGTTTCGAGG
>CAYYHX010000037.1:0-14687 GCA_964471835.1 uncultured Hungatella sp. | reverse complement strand
GGAACCCGCGGGAGAGGCCGGGAAATGGAACGTCGGCGCCGTGGTGACGGGGGCGTATTCCAATCTGAAACTCGTTCTGAGTGCGGAAGGACAGACGCTCACGGAAGGACAGACGGGTGCGGATGGACAGATGCCTACGGAAAAGCAGACAGGTGCGGAATGGCAGACGCTCTATGAAAGAAGCGGTGCGCTGGACCCGGAAGGCTTCTGGCTGGAGGAGGTTTCCGTGCCGGAGGGGATTCGGGAGGAGCAGCTGACGCTGGCCCTGTATGATGAGGAAGGGCGGAAAATCCTGTCCTACACGCCGACAGTGAAGGGTCTGAAACAGCCGCCGAAGCCGCGGGAGAGGGCGCCGTACCCGAAAGACGTGGACAGTGTGGAGATGCTCTACCTCTATGGCAGGCATCTGGCCCAGTATAAGCACGGCACCTATCAGCCCGAAGATTACTACATGGAAGCCCTGCGCAGGAGCCCGGAGGATTACCGCTGCAACCTGGAGATGGGGAAGATTATGCTGGAGAGGGGTGATTTCGACCAGGCGGAATATTACCTGCGGACCGCCGTGAAGCGGATCACGTTTGAGAATACCAGCCCGGAGGACGCGGAAAGTTATTACCAGATGGGACGCCTGCTTCGCCTGAAAGGGGAGAAAGAGGAAGCATACGATTATTTCCGGGCCGCGGCGTGGCAGTATCCGTACCGCAGCTGCGCGTATTTCGAGTGCGCGTGCATCAGCAGCGCGCTGGGGAACCGTGAGAGGGCGATCGGGGAACTGAAAAAGGCGCTGGAAACCAACACCCGCTTCTATGCGGCGCGGACGCTTCTCGCCTATCTGACCGGTGACAGGGCGTCGATAGAAGAACTGCTTGCGGAATTCCCGCTGGACGGCTCCGCCCGCTACGCGCGGTGGCTGCTGGGCGGCGGGCCGGTGGAGGAATTTGTGCGGGAGAGCCCGGAACCGGTGCTGGACGCGGCCCTGCTTTTCGAAAAAGCGGGGCTTCGGGATGAGGCGGTGCGGATCCTTAAGGACTGCACACGGCCGTCGATGAACCTGCTGTTCCATCTGCAGGCGCTGACCGGGGAGGCGGCGGGCGAGGCGTCGCTCAGCCTCTGGCTGCCGAACCGCCTGGAAGACATTGCCGTGCTGGAGTCCATCGGCACGTGGGGAAGCGTTCCGGAAGAAAAGGGAAGCGTCCAGGCGGAAGCCGGTATCGGGCAGAAGGAAAGCGGCGGACCGGAAACTGTCCCGGCGGGAAAGGGAAACGCCCCGATAGAAGCCAGCATCGAGCAGAAAGAAAGCGGTGCATCCGGAACCGTCCCAACAGTAGCCGGCGCCGGGCAGGAGGAAGACGGCGCACCGTGCGGGGACTGGCGGGCCATGTACCTTCTGGGCTGCCTGTATTACGACAGAGAGAACTATGCCGCCGCCGGAGAGTGCTGGGAGAAGTCCATTTCAAAAAACAACCGTTACGGATATACATGGCGCAACCTCGCCATCGCCTGCTATGACCACTTAGGGAAACCGCAGAACGCGCTGCCGTACATGCGGCGGGCCGTGGAGCTTACGCCGCAGAACCCGCGTCTGGTCTATGAACTGATGCAGATCGAGAAGGCGGACCGGCTTCCCCTCGCGGAGCGCATCAAGACGACGGAGATTTACCGTGACCAGACTTATGAGCGGGATGACGCCTGGCTGGATGCCGCGATTCTCCGGATCCTGAACGGGGAGTATGCCAAGGCGAAGGAAATGCTTCTTGGCAAGAGTTTCCATATCTACGAGGGCGGCGAAGGGAAACTGACCAAATATCACCGCTGGCTCCATGTGCTGACGGCGGACGAGGCGATGAAGGCCGGCGACTACGCTGCCGCGGAGAAAGAACTGGACGATGCGCTGATTTATCCGCTGAGTTACGGGGAGGGGCGCGGCTATCTGGAGCAGGACGCCAACGTCCATTATTTCGCGGGCCGTCTCTGTGAGCTGGCCGGACGGCCGGAGGAGGCGGAGGCGTACTACCGCAAGGCGGAAGAAGAACCGGAACTGGTCAACGAGATCCTTTTCTTCACCGGGCTGTGCGAGGAGAAACTGGGGCATAAGGAAGCGGCGCTGCGCCATTTCCACATGCTGCTGGAGGAAGGCGAGACTTACGCGCAGAATCCGGACCGCTACGGGTATTTCGGCGTGGGCATGGAGTCGCCGCTGCCGTTTGAGAGCGATATTCATAAGAATAACATGGTGAAGGCCCATATACTGAAGATGCTGGCTTACCGCGGGCTGCGGGAGATGGCGGCGTGTGACGGCGAGAAGGCTGCGCTTAAGAAGATAGACCCGGATAATCCGCTGCTTATCATTATGGAAAAGCTGGGAGTCGTGTGATAATGCAGACCGGTCAGGCATATTTTTGTAGAATCGCCTGACCGCAGACGGATTCGGGGCATGTAAACATGGAGAAGACGTATAGAAAGGAGCCGGCCATGCAGGGACAATGGACAAAGGAACGGATCTGGGACTGGTATGACAGGGAGCTGTGGATACGCGGATGCAATTTCATGGGCAGCGACTGCGCCAACCGGATCGACCAGTGGCAGGAACTGGGATTTGAGAAAAGGCTGGAAACCGCCGACCGGGAACTGAAACTGGCTGCCGATACGGGATTCAATTCGGTTCGTCTGATCCCGGAGTATCTGGTGTGGCGGGAAGATCACGACGGGTTCATGGAACGGTTCGAGCGCTATCTGGACACCGCGTACCGTCACGGCCTACGGCCGATGATCGTCTTTGGGAATGACTGCCTGACGCCGAAGGGAAACCCCTACTGCGTAGACCGGCAGCACCTGGGAGAGCAGACATTTGACTGGGGCTACCACGGGGGCCGCAAACAGTCCCAGCACAGCACGTTGAATACGGAGCCGGGATACAGTTTCCTCGATGATGAACAGGAGGCGCAGGGCGTCTACCGCTGGGTGGGAGAGATCATGCAGAAATACCGCAGCGATCCCCGCATCCTGATCTGGGATCTGTACAATGAGCCGGGCAACAGCCGCCGGAACGAGTTGACCCTGCCGCATCTGAAACGGTTCTATGAGATCGCGCGCGAGGTGGACCCGATCCAGCCGGTCACTTCCTGCGTCTGGCGGATGAACGGCGATCCGGATCAGAAACTGGCGGAGGTGGAGCAGTTCGTGCTGGAGGAGTCGGATCTGGTCAGCTACCACAATTACGGGACATATCTGGAGAACGTGAAGATCATCAGGAAGCTGAAAGAGCAGGGCCGTCCGATCGTCAATACGGAGTGGCTGGGACGCGTGAAGCACAACCGGGTGCAGGAGATGTTCCCGCTGTTCTTCCTGGAGAAGATCGGCTGCTATAACTGGGGCTTCGTGGCGGGCCTGTACCAGACCTACGAACCGTGGGAGGCCCTCTGGGAACGATATGAACAGGGCAAGGCAAACGATCTGGATTTTACAGTCTGGTTCCACGATCTCTACCGCCCGAACCTGCGGCCTTACGATCCACATGAGATTGAGATAATCAAAGAACTCTGCAGTCTGTCGGATCAGATGAGAGATCGAAATAACTCAAAACCTCTGCAGTCTGTCGGATCAGGCGGGAAAACAGAATAATCAAGTCCGCATCGCCAGACGGGATCGACGGCCATGCCTCAGGCTGTGCCGTCAGGATCATATAAGAAAATGATCTTCCTTCACTGAAGGGATCATGATAAAGCATAGTAAACCAAGCAAAAAGGAGGAAAAACACATGAAAAAGAGTCGAAGAAATCAATGGCTGTCGATGGCCATGATCGTCGCGTTGTTGGCGGCGTCGATCCTGGGGGGGTGCGGCGGAGGTAACTCCGACAGCGGCACGACGGCCGCGACCACCGCGGCGTCAACCCAGGCGGAGACCACGGCTGCCGCGGCGGAAACCACAGCAGCTGCTGCGGAAACGAAGGCGGAAGAGACTACGACGGCTGCCGCGGAAACGACCGCTGCGGAAAGTCCGCTTCTGTCCCTGAAGGGGAACACATCTCCCTCGGAGGAGGAAATCGAACTGGCGAACACTACACTGGATGATTCGTATTTGTCGGATGAATATCATCTGGGCAGCGATTATTCCGCTTATCCATTTCCGGAAGATGTGACGCTGGATGTCTGGATCCCGGATCTGTATGGAGCTTCTACGGTCTGGGGAAACATGAATGACCATATCATGGTTAATAAGATAGAAGAATTGACGGGCATTCATGTTAATTTTATTGTTCCAACGATCGGGGAGGAAAGCACAGCATTCAACCTGATGACGACTGGTGGAGAGGAGATTCCCGATATCATCTTCAATGTGGATAAATATTATCCCGGTGGTCTGGCAGCGGCTGAAGCTGACGGATTGATCATCGAATTGACTGATTATGCCGATAAGATGCCCAATTATATGACGATGATAGATTCAGACCCGCAGAGGGCAAAAGAAAGCCGGACAGATGATGGGAAAATCCTGACTTTTTACGAGCAGTTCATTGAACCGCAGGGACCGGCTTACGGGCCAAGGATCAAGCAGATCGCTCTGGATAAGACTGGATGGACGGAAATTCCGGAAACGATCGATGAATGGCATGAATTTCTGACCGCTTGCAAAGAAGCAGGATTTACTGTGCCGCTTGAACTTTCCTCAAACAATGGTTTTGTGACCAATGGATTTGGATTTATCAGTTCGGCGTTTGGGGCATATGAAGGTCTCTTTGTAAAGGATGGAAAAGTCGCTTATGGTCCTATGGAGGAAGGGATCAAGGATTATCTGACGACAATGAACAGCTGGTACGAGGAAGGACTCATTGATCCTGATTTTTCAACGAGCGACAGTTCTCACAGAGCGGCGATGGCCGTAAGTGATGATTGTGCCTCCATTGTTACAAACGGAGCCACATTAAGTAATGGAGGAGTAAAATATGTATCGACGTTGTGGCCGGTCCTTAACAAAGGAGACCAGCCGTCGATCTTCTTTGATGCCAGATATGCTTCGGCGGAAAATAATGCATCGATCAGCACAAAGTGCGATAATGTAGATGCGGCACTGGCATTCTTGGATTTCTGCTTTACAAAGAAAGGATGGGAACTCCATAATTTCGGTACTTACGGGGATGTACATCTGGTGGACGAGAACGGTCTTCCTTATTACCACGAAGAAAGTTTGAATAAAACGGATCCGGAGATACTTGAACTTGGCGGCAACTATCTAAATTCCAAATACAGACTGCACCATTATGTCGGAGCACATGACGAATACAATTCTGCGACTGGTGCGACGGAGCAGACTACAGCGGATACCCGCCGGGCACGGGATACGCAGCTGGGTGTGAGGGTTCCGAATGTTTCCTTAACGAGTGAGGAAGCGTCGAAAGCCGCCAGTATCGCCACAAATCTGGATACGGCGAGGAGTGAATATTGTTTAAAGATCATTCTGGGTCAGCTTCCAGTCGAGTCGATCGAAGAGTTCTGGAAAATGTGTGAAGATTTTGGGGTCGACGAGTATGTCAGCATATACCAGGCTGCTTACGACCGCTACGTGAACCGGTAAATCGATCGACCGCTGCAGTTGTATGAGTCGGTGTCATGGGGTGACTGCTTTCAGGCAGTCGCCCCATAGTTGAATAAGAAAGGATGGTATTTCATGGAATTGATCCAGGAAAAAGCAGGAAACTCAAAAATCCGTTCGTTTGCTGCGCGGCTTAAGAAGGATTTGAAACGAAATTCTTTTGCGTATCTGTTGTTTATTCCTGTTCTTATATGGTATCTCGTGTTTCATTACGGTCCTATGTACGGGGTCGTTATCGCCTTTAAGGATTATAAACCGCTTCTGGGGATATCCGGAAGCAAGTGGGTGGGACTGAAAAACTTTACGGATTTTATTACCGGACCGTATTTTTTCAGGACGATCAAAAACACACTTATGCAGAATCTGTGGCAGCTGCTTCTGGGCTTTCCGGCCCCGATCATATTAGCGCTTCTGCTCAATGAGGTCAGGGCAAGAAGGTTCAAACGCGTCGTACAGACCATTACGTACATGCCGCATTTTATATCACTGGTGGTTATCTGCGGTATCATCCGCATATTTGTAGACAGCAACGGTGTAATTACCTGGCTTGTAAATCTGATCACGGGAACGGAACATGCTTCATTGTTGTCTTATTCCAATATGTACCGCCCGATCTACGCGCTGTCCGGGGTCTGGCAGACCATCGGCTGGAGTTCCATCATCTATCTGTCTTCCATGGCTTCCGTGGATCCGGGATTATATGAAGCGGCTGAAATAGACGGGGCTGGGCGGTTCGCGAAAATGTGGCATATAACGCTGCCTTGTATCCTGCCGACGATCATGATCCTTTTCATCAGGCAGATGGGAAGCATGATGGATGCGGGGTATCAAAAAACGATCCTTCTTTATAGCCCGATGAATTATGATGTATCAGATACGATTGGCTCCTTTATCTACCGGAGGGGTCTGGAGGAAGCGAGTTATTCGTTTTCCGCTGCGGCGGGGCTGTTCAATTCGGTCATTAACTTTATCCTGCTCTGGATAACGAACACCCTGTCGAAGAAGTACACAGAGATCAGTCTGTTCTAAGGAGGTGTGGAAGATGAAACAACAAAAGCAGCATCAGGTCGGCAGGTGGGCGCCGGCGAATGTGGCATTTAATGTGTTTAATTATACTGTCCTTGTTTTTTTGAGTCTTATCTGCCTGTACCCGATCCTTTATGTGCTGTTCGCTTCGGTGAGCGATCCCATGAGACTGACCGCGCACCGAGGACTTTTGGTAAAGCCTTTGGGATTTACCATGCGGGGCTATCAGGTACTGATGAAAGATAAGTCTATTCTGACCGGGTACCGTAATACCCTGGTTTATGTGGTGTTGGGAACCATCGTCAACATGGTCATGACGATTATGGGCGCGTACTCCTTGTCGAGACCGAATCTGATGCTGAAAAAACCGATGATGATGATGATCACGGTCACTATGTTTTTCAGCGGCGGACTGGTTCCTTGGTACCTGACGATGCGGCAGATCGGCGTTTATAATAATATCTGGGCCATGATCCTTCCGACAGCGATCGGGACATGGAACATGGTCATCCTGCGGACGGGGTTTCAATCTGTGCCGAGAGAGCTGGAGGAAGCTGCGCTCATCGATGGCGCGTCGCAGTTCCGTATCCTGAAAGATGTGATCATCCCGCTTTCCAAGCCGGTTCTGGCCGTTATCCTGCTGTATTATACGGTAGAGCACTGGAACGCGTGGTTTAACGCGATGGTGCTTTTAACGGACAAGAGCCGTTATCCGCTGCAGCTTAAACTCCGCGAACTTCTGGTTCTGAACAGCACACAGGCCGCGGCGGTCGATACGAGTGTAAGCGAAGTGGACTCCTACCGGGAACTGATCAAATACTGTGTCATCGTGGTTGCGACCGTGCCGATCCTTTGCATCTATCCCTTCCTGCAGAAATATTTTGTCAAAGGGGTGATGGTGGGATCGCTCAAGGGCTGATCGAAACAGCGACAGTGTGAGAAAGGAAGTGTGCAGAATGAAGGAATCCGGCCGGAAGAGAAATGCGCAGCGGCCGAATATCGTGATCGTCATGACGGATCAGCACCGGGCTGACCTGCGCGCGGGCGCGGGGTATCCGCTGGACACCATGCCATTTTTGGACCGGTGGGCAGGGGAAGGGATCGATTTCCGCCGGGCTTATACGCCGAATCCGTGCTGTCTGCCGGCGCGTGTCAGCATGTTCACCGGACGTTATCCGTCCTGCCACGCGGTGAGGACCAATCATAATGTGGCGGATGCTTTTCACGGGGAGGATCTTCTGGACGTGCTGAAGAAGTGCGGGTACCGGACGGCTCTTTGCGGAAAAAACCATACGTATCTGAAGGAAAGCGATTTCGACTTCTGCGAGGCGACCGGACATCTGGGAGGCACGCCGGGACCGGAGAGCAGTCCGGAGGAGATCGAATTTGCGGAGTTTCTGAACCGTACCCGGCACATGGAGACGCATATTCCCTCGCCGGGCGGGCTGCAGGTGCAGCACCCGTATAAGAACGTGAGTTCCGCCCTGAAATTCATCGACGAGGAGCGCGGGGACGCCCCGTTTTTCCTCTGGCTTTCCTTTGCGGAACCGCATAATCCCAGCCAGGTGCCGGAGCCGTATTTTGATATGTTCCCGCCCGATTCGCTGCCGCCTCTGACCGCGACCGCGGCAGATCTGCCGGCGAAAGGCCCGATCTATGAATGGGAGCGACGGGGTTGGGAAACGGTGATGGGAGAGGAGACGGAAAAACGGATCCTGCGCACGCGTTCGAATTATCACGGGATGCTCCGTCTGATCGACGATCAGTTCCGGCGCTTCATCGAAGGATTGGACAAACGGGGTCTTCGGGACGACACGGTGATCGTGTTTTTGTCCGACCACGGCGATTATGCCGGGGAATACGGGCTGATCCGCAAGGGCGTAGGTCTGCCGGAGGTATTGACCCGTGTCACGATGGCCTGGCAGGGGCCGGGCTTTGTCCGCCGGGTTGTCGACGATCATTCCTGCGTGAATCTGGTGGATATCCTGCCGACCATATGCGACCTGCTGGGGGTGGAGATCCCGTTCGGCTCTCAGGGGAAGAGCATACTGCCGCTTCTGCGGGGGGAACCGTACCCGCAGGGTGAATATGACGTGGCGTATTCGGAATGCGGCTACGGAGGGTTATACTGGAACGACGACGATTTCCTGACGCCGAAGGAGGATAAAACGATATCGGAGGATGGAAAGATATTCGTCTGCATGGGTTCATGGACGCAGTCGGGACAGATGCGCATGGCGCGGAAGGGCGACTATAAGATCGAGATGGATATGATGGGAACGGGATATCTCTATGATCTGAAAAACGATCCGGCGGAGATCCATAACCTGTGGGATGATGAGAGTTATATTAAGGTAAAGGCAGATATGCTGGCCTGCCTCTCCGCGGCGATCCTGCGGGCGGATGATCCGATCCCTGCGCCCCATTACCGCTACCGGACCAAGCTGCACCCGAAGGGGTTCTGGTTTGACAAAGATTATCAGGCGGAAGACCCCGGCGTGCGGATGGAGACTGTCCGGGATTATGCCGCAGGCAAAGCCGGACGTGAAGATCAAAAGAAAGAGGAAAGCCGCAGGCTTCACCGCATTTCCGAACTGAATACGCGGGAATATCCGCCGGACAGCGCGGCAGGGGAGGAAAGGGAGAGCAGTCTGGCATTTAACGCGAGGGAAAGCTTTCTGCTGGACGGATATGAGTCCGGCTGGTACCCGCGGGTAAAGCGGCTGCGCGACGGTTCCTTCATCATGTTCTATCAGGACCGGCCGCGCATGAACGAGTACTGCTGCAGGAGCGCCGACGGCGTCCGCTGGGAGCGTCCTGTCAAGCTGTTTGCGCAAAGGCCGGTAGAAATTGACGGCACCGCGGATGAACGCGGGTATATGTCGCCGGACGCCTGCCAGCTTTCCGACGGGAGGATCATCTGTGTTTCCTCCTATCGCGTGAACCATCATTACCGAAGCGCGATCGGAGAAAACGGTGTTGTGGCGCGTTTTTCGGAGGATAACGGGGAAACGTGGGGCGACGAGCAGACCGTGTATGTGGGGACAAACTGGGAACCCTATGTGATGGAGGCGGAGAACGGGGAAATCTATGTATTCGTGACGGTCACGGCGCCGAGTATCTATGAGATCGGCGTCGGGAATTTTGAATACAGGTCGAGCGGCGTGGCTCTTCTGCGCTCCGCGGACGGCGGGAAGAGCTGGGAACCAAGGGTATCCGGACCGCCCTATATCCCGCAGTATGTGATGCGGCAGTATATCTATACGGCGGAGAACGGGATCGACCGTTACAATGACCAGATGCCGGTGGCGCTGCGGCTGCATGACGGGACGATTGCCCTGACGGCGGAAACCTGGCACGCGGATAAAAACGAGTACTGGTTTTCCATCTGCTATAACCGTGACGGTTTTCAAGAAGATCTCGGCATGAAAAAAAGCGGTCCTGCCAGCCGCAGGGGAGATCTTTTCCGGGCGTGCGCGCCGTATACCGCGCAGTTTGATTCCGGCGAAGTGGTCGTCGTCGATAATGACAAAAATACATTCTATTACCGTCTTGGGGACTGCAGGGCGGAGGATTTTTACAGTCCGCATGTGGTTTTTGCGGAATCCGGGGTTTTCGGGAGCGTGGAGAAGGCATCATCCCACAGCGCGATAATGGTCATCGAGACGAAGGACTATGCGATATGCGGGAAACGGGCCTATCTGAACCACCGCCTGTACGCAGCCCGGATGACGCCGTCGCTCACCGGCGATACGACGGAATGGGACGGCAATACGGACGCGCTGTTCTGCGGCGGGCTTACCCAGGCCCAGGCATCCGTGCGGGTCGCCCATGACGATGAGAACGTCTACATTCTGGTGGAAAGACTGGATGATTTTATCACGGACCGGGATGCGGTAATCATTTATCTGGATGACGGCGCGAGGGGCAGGTATGCGTTCACCCTGGACTGCCGGGGGATTGCAGCCATTTCCTACAATGAGCCGGGCTGGAACGTGCCGCTGCAGGCGGCGGATCTGAACGGTGTGCGTGCGGCGGTGCAGACGGTCGCCGCGGGAGAAGAGACGGACGCGGGCGTGATCTATGAACTCGCGGTTCCGAAGGCGCTTCTGCATGTCTCCGGGTGCGTCCGGCTGATGTTCGATCTGGTCAATGCGGATGAGGAGAGCGGCCCCGTGGTGGTGGAACGCATGAAGGAAGACGCATCCCTCGATGAGAAGGACGGATGGTTCACGGCAGAATGGAGAACATGATGGAAAAGAGACCAAATATTTTATGGATCTGCTCCGATCAGCAGCGAAAGGACACGCTGGGCTGCTACGGGAACCCGTTTACAAATATGCCGAATCTGGACCGGCTGGCCGCCGCAGGTGTAAAATTTACCAGCGCGTATGCGCAGAATCCGATTTGTATGCCCAGCCGCGTATCCTTTCTCACAGGGCGCTATCCCAGGACCTGCCAGGTCCGCTATAACGGCCAGAACGCCCCGAAGGAGGCAGGGGAGCATATGATCTCCCATCTTCTGAAGGAAGAAGGAGGGTATATGTGCGGTCTGGCAGGGAAACTGCATACGGCATTATGCAATCCTTCGGTAACGCCGGTCATCGAGCCGCGGCTTGACGACGGCTATGATTATTTTGCCTGGAGCCATGAACCAGGACCGCGCTGGCCCATGAACGCTTATACGATGTGGCTCAACAACTGCGGCGTGAGTTACAAGACGGTCCAGCGTGCGGACTGCAGATACGTCCAGAACGGTATGCCCGAGGAATACCACCAGACAAAGTGGTGCGCGGACCAGGCGATCGCGTTTATGGACAATGCGAAAAATTATGACGTTCCATGGATGTTTTCGTTTAACTGTTTTGACCCGCACCATCCCTTCGATCCTCCGGAAGAATATCTGGAGCGCTATCTGCAGCGTCTGGATGAGATCCCCCTGCCGAGGTATTCGCCTTCCGAACTGGATGAAAAATGTGCCATGGCCCGCAAAAATCATGCAGGAGCTTACCGCAGGCCGGGTTTCTTCGCGTATGATGAGATGACGGAGAAGGATCATCGCATGATAAAGGCCGCCTATTGGGCGATGTGCGATCTGATCGACGTGCAGGTGGGCCGGATGCTCGACTACCTGGAAAGTTCCGGGCAGATGGAAAATACAATCGTGATATTCCACTCCGACCACGGCGAGAGTCTGGGAGATCACGGAATCTATCTGAAGGGCGCATATTTCTACGAGGAATGTGTCAATGTCCCGCTGATCATCTCCTGGCCCGGAAAGTTCAGGAGCGGAGTTACGAGCCAGGCGCTGGTGGAACTGGTAGATCTGGTTCCCACCCTGCTGGACGTCTGCGGACTGCCCGCCCATCCCGCGGTGCAGGGCCGTTCCCTTGCTCCCCTTCTGCGGGGAGAAACGGACCCGGATACGTTCCGCGACAGCGTATACAGCGAACTATATGCCGATAAGGGGAACGCCGTCCCCCATATGTATACCACGATGGTCCGGGACCGGCGTTACAAGCTGACACGTGTTCACGCGGCGGAAACGGAGGAAGAGAAAGAAAGCTGTCCGGGAGAATTGTATGATCTGGGAAACGATCCGGGAGAAACCCGTAATCTTTATCGTGAGGACAGCGCGGCGGATATTCGCCAGTATATGCTGGAGCTGATGTGCGACCGGATGGCGCTGACCTGCGATCCGTTTCCATTGAGCCGGTATTTTCATGGCGCCGCGAGCGGACCGCGCAAAAACGGAACTTTTTAGAGGGAATGAGCATGATGCGGAAAATCACACTGCAGGCCCATGGTTATACGGCGTGGATCCTGCCGGAGCGGGGCGCCAGCTGCGTGCGCCTTTCCCGCCTGGGAGCGGAGGTGCTGCGCACGCCGGAAAGCGCGGACAGTTATCGGGAGAATGAATTTTTGTGGGGTACGCCGCTCTTATTCTTGCCGAACCGTATTTCCGGCGGCTGCTTTACGTTTGAAGGCAGAACATACCGCCTGCCGGTAAACGAGCCGAAGACCGGCTGTTTCCTTCACGGGACGCTGCACCGGACGCCGTTTGAGGTGGTGACGTGCGATACGGAGCGCGCAGTCCTCCGGTACGAAGCGACGCGGGAGGCGCCATATCTCTCGTTTCCCCACGCCTTTGAGATTGTGGTGGAGTGGGTGATCCGTGAGAGCGGCCTGCGACAGAACGCTGCGGTCATCAACCGCTCGGAGCAGGATATGCCCGTTGCGCTGGCGTTTCACACCACGTTCCGGCTCCCGCTCGTGGAAGGGAGCCGGCCGGAGGAGACGGTTCTTGCGCTTGATACGGCGGAGGAATATGGCCGCGATATGGACACCTTTCTGCCGGACGGCCGGGTGTGGACCGATCATCCGGACAAGGAAGAAATGGAGCGGGGAGAGTATCTTCCCTCGGAGCATACCATCAGTCGTCTGTTCCGCATGGGCGCGCGGCATGAGATGCGCCTGACGGACCGGCGCACCGGGACGTCTGTCCGCTACCTTGCGGGTGCAAGTTACGGGTATTGGATGGTATACAACGGAGGGAGCCGGGATTTTCTCTGCGTGGAACCCCAGTCGTGGCTGTCTAATTGCCCGAACGCGCCTTTCCCGCGGGAAACATCGGGATTTGACTGGATCGCACCAGGGAAGGCGCGGGAGTATGAAACGGAGATGAGCATCGAGCGGTAACAGGCACGGATTATGGATTGTGGAAACCTCAAGAAGAAAAATGTAATGTCAACCATTTTTGAAAATGTCCCAAAAATCTTTTAATATTAGCCTCGGGCTTTCCCATAGGGGTACACTGATCGGGGCGGGCGGGTATACCCCTATGGCGCCGGACCCCTTGCATGGGCGGCCCCATGCGTCTGCTGTGCCGTGACTGTTTCACGGTCTTTCAGGTGATGTTCTTGGGAAGACACGAACTTCCGGCAGGACGCCATCTTCCATGGATGGGACATTGGCGGGATGTACTTTTTTTTCACCTGTGATTTCCGGTAATCCGCATCCGGAGACTTTGACCTTTCCTCGCATTCCGGGATCATCGCCAGCGCGTAAACGCGGCTGTCGTCCACCGTCCGTTCGTCAAGGACAGCGAGGATGAGGTTGATCTTTTCGCGGGAGGGCTGCGTTTCAAACACGGATCTGATAGAATCCGAGGGAAGGGCGAATTGGGCATTGAATCTCTGCACGCAGGAAGTCAGGAATTCATTTGCTTCGTCCAGAGTGATGATGCCTGCAGCGCTGTGTTGAAACGTTCCACGCGCCCTTTGTCCTGCGGGATGCTGGCGGAGAGGAGTTCCACTCCGGGCTGTATGCAGGCATAAGCGAACTGGGTATAGGTATCCTCGTCCGGGGACGGGGAGTTTTTCTTTTGATAGAGGAAGACTGTGCGCCGGTCAAGGAGGGCCCGGATATGTCCCGGCACCCGTTCATAGAAGCGGCATCCATTTGGATCTGCCCGCCGAAATAAGCGCACCTGGGGCGTCCGGGATGGGCATCTTCCATGGCGGTGATGTTCTTTTCGAAATTTTAAGTTTCTCGGCTTTGCGTTTGGAAAGAACGGGCGAGGCATATACATAAGAGTGCATCCGAAGTCGAGGGAGAAATTCAAAGCCCGGTTGAAAGAACTGTTATCGCGGAAGAAGTGCCGGAGCATTCGGCCATCCCTGAAGCGGATTGAAATATACGCGAGAGGGCGGCTCAATTATTACGGGATTGCGGACATGAAGGAAGCGATCGGCGACCTGAACGGATGGCTGTGCCGCAGAATCCGGATGTGCATCTGGAAGCAATGGAAATTGCCGCGAACAAAACTTCGTTACATTCCTCCCGTTTCTCCCGCTGTTGTCAGCCAAGAAACAGTTCCACCCGTCCGAACACTCCCGTCGGCTCCATGGCCTCGTAGGAGAAATCGAAAGGCGGCTGAGGAATCGCCAGCATATCACGGGCCGGTGTTGTCGCCACCTCAATGACAATCGTGTTCTCTCCCGGCTTCAGATACTCGCCAATCTCCGCCTGATAGGGCGGGAACAGGCGGACTGCCGCCTCATGGCCGTTC
>CAYYHX010000036.1:0-14786 GCA_964471835.1 uncultured Hungatella sp. | reverse complement strand
CGCTTTCTGGGCGTGAAGCCGTTCTGGTTCTATATGGACCAGCAGTTTGTCCCCAGGGAATCCGTAAGCGTTCCGGAAGGGTGTTATGAGCCGGCTCCGTATCCGGTCCGCTTCCGCGGCTGGTTCATCAATGACGAAGTGCTCATGATGGGCTGGGACTATAATAAAAATGGCGTGGACGGCTGGGAAATGGCCCTCGAAGCGCTGCTGCGCTGCGGCGGCAACATGGTGATCCCGGGGACGGACCAGATGTCGCGGAAGAACCGCGCTCTGGCGGCCGATATGGGGCTGTGGATCACGCATCACCACGCGGAGCCGCTGGGCGCGGAGATGTTCGCCAGGGCTTATCCGGGCGTAGAACCCAGCTACCCGGAGCATCCGGATCTGTTCCGCCGCCTGTGGGAGCAGGCCGTTCTGGAGCAGAAAGATTACCATGTCATATGGAACCTGTGCTTTCGGGGACAGGGCGACGCCCCGTTCTGGGAGAGCGATAAGTCCGGGCGCTTCGCAGCGCCCGAGGCGCGCGGCAGGCTGATCGGCGACGTGATCCGGGAACAATGCCGGATCGTGAAAAGCCATGTGGAGCATCCGGTTTTCTGCACGAACCTCTACGGCGAGATCATGGAACTGTATGAGCAGGGGTTTCTGGAGCTGGACCCGGACATCATTAAAGTTCGGGCGGACAACGGGTTCGGCAGGATGGTGACCCGCCGCCAGGGAAACCACAATCCCAGGGTATCTTCCATGCCGGACCCATCGGATGCGGGCGCGCAGGGGATCTATTATCATGTCTCATTCTATGACCTGCAGGCGGCGAACCATATCACGCAGTTCCCCAATTCCATCGATTTTATCAACCATGAGCTGGCGCAGGTGCTTGCGAACGGCGGCCGCGATTTCTGGATCGTCAACTGCTCGAACATCCGCCCGCATGTCTATTGCCTGGACGCCATCCGCAAGATCTGGAGCGGCATAAGCGTCAGCGACGCGGATCACAGCGCGGCGTTCGCGGAGGAATATTTTGGCGGCTCCGTGCCGGCGGCCGGGTGTTACCGGGCATACCCGGAGGCGATGATTCCGTTCGGCCCGCGGGAGGACGAGCATATGGGGGAGCAGTATTATACGGAAAATGTCCGCGTGCTCGTGAACCAGCTTTTCAGGGACAGGGACCACGCGTCTCCCTGTCTTCAATGGCTGGCTCCGGATTCCGCCACGCTGCGGCAGCAGGCGCAGAAGGTCTGCGCCCCCTGCGCGAAAGGGCTGCCGAAACTGGAAGGGCTGCTGCGGCAGTGCGGCGCCGCGGGCGAGACCCTTACCGGTCCGGTGAAACGGCTGTTTGACGCCACGATTCATCTCCACGCCGTCATTCACGCCTGCTGCGCGAAAGGGACCGCCGTATTCGGGGAGGGCTGCGAGGCATTTTTCCGGGAAGATTATGAGAAGGCATTCCTCCTGTTCGGGGATGCGGCCTGCCTGTTCGGCCGGGCGGACGCGGCCATGAAAGAGGCCGAATACGGGGTATGGAAGAATTTTTACGGAAATGAATGTCTCGCCGACGTGCGTTACACCGCGTACATGCTCCGCAAAGCCATGGGCCTCGCGCGCGAGCTGGGCGACGGCGTGTACCATGAGAAGTGGCAGATGAAATACTGCGAGCCTGACCGCCGCGGAGTCACGCTTCTGATGTTTACCCAGCGGCATAAGACGGATTGGGAACTCTATCTCGCCATGAAGGCGGCGGAGAAAACGGCGGAGAAAGCGGATCCCTGCCTTCTTCCGGGCGGCAGCGGTTCCGCATCAGCTGGCGGGGACTAAGGCGCGGTCGGTCAGGATAATTTGTAAGGATACCGTAATAAAAAAGGAACTATGTTCAAGGTTAATTTGTAGTATAGTAGATTCACGGTCAGACGGGGGGAATGCAACTTTGGTTTGACGGAAAAATTATTTCAGGGAGGAGATTCATATGAAAAGAAGACTTATGGCAGGGGTGTTATCGTTAACGATGGCTCTGTCTGCCGCCGTCCCTTCGATGGCGACGGGGCAGCCGACTACGGCGGTGCGGATCGAAGACGTGCCGGGCGGCGTCGTGGTCGCGTATTTGGAGGACGGCCAGGGCAGGAAGTATTTCCCGATCGGCGAGGATGTCCCGATCACGAGGGGGACGACGGTTCATTATGAGACGGAACCCGTTTCGGAGGACGGCTTCACCACCGCCTGCGAGAAAGTGGAATTGATTGGGGCGGACGGCAAAGCGCAAAGCGGCACTCCAGACAAGGTCAGCGGGACGTTTAACGTGGGTGAGGAGAAGATAACGGTTCGCGCTTCTTTTGCCCCGCAGCCCACGCCTTATGTTGAGGAGACGTATATTACGATTCATTTTAAGGATCCGTTTTACGAGTCCGCCCAGGAGCAGGGGAGCACGACGGTGCAGAGCGTCGAGATGAGGATGGTGAAGAATGGCGTGTCCGCGACAGAGACGCTGCCCCTGGATAAGGTGCAGCTTGCGATGGGAGCGAAGGATGGCTTTACCTACGATGACAGCAAAGGAACGCTCACCTGGAAGTCCCTTCCGCTGGGGGATCCGTCCCTTTCGTTCACGCTGACATACGGCGGCAAATCCTATACCAGTGCGGCGGGGGACGGAACCAAAGGCAAAGTCGATATCCAGGCTCCGCTGCAGGCCGGCTATAAGGTAAGCATGTCACTTCCGCTTGCTTATGCGGGGGCGAATGAAGAGTCGATGATCACGGGAAGCGAAACGGCGATCTATGTGGCGGGTTCTGTCACTGCCGCTGAATATTACGGGCTTCTGACGGGCGCAGCCGGGGCTGCCGCGGGCGGGAAATTCGAACTGTATAACGATTACAAGTTTTCTGACTGGCTGGTACATGACAGCGCGTCCGGTTATAAGGATACCGTCGTCGCGGAGACGGAGACCACGAAGAAGCTGGCTGACAGAGCCGGCGGACATGAGGTTCAGTTGTATGCCAGGTTTGTGAAAGACGGGAAAGCGTACCATCATAAAGTGGGGAATCTTCTTGCGGATGATAAGGTTCCGGGGACGGCCGCTGAGCTCAAGAACGCAGTTGCGGGTCTGACCGCCCCGGCGGCGGACGCTTCAGACGGGATGAAGGGACAGTTTGAGCAGAAGGTCGCCTCCGTCATCAGAGGCATGAAGAAGCTGGGGAGTTCGTCAGACAGGGATGCCGCCATGTCGAAGCTGGGGGAGATACTTAAGCAAGCGTTCGGCATTACTTTTGAAAAGAAAGGCGTGGAAGTGGACGAGTCCATCCTCGTGGCCGCGGGAATAACGAATTATGCTTATAAAGATTCCACCGTCACGGTATCCGTAACCGATGTAGCGACCGGAAGCAACGCCAGCCCGGCGGAGTTCACGGTTGGCATTGAGGCAAAGCGTGCTGACGGGAGTTCCATTCCCCTCAAGGGCGCATCCGTGCTTGATTTCCCGGTTACCCTCACGGTGACGCTTCCGAAGGGGATCGCCGATTCCATGGCGAAGACAGGCCGCAAGTATACGGTTAAGATTGACGGGAAGGAGATCGAAAGCGTGTTTAATCCGCTGACCGGCACGCTCACGTTCAGGACGGACAGGCTGGGCAGGTTCTCCATCGTTATGAAAGGAAGTTCCGGCTCCGGTTCCGGATCCGGCGGCGGAAGCTGGGGCAGCTGGGGCAGCGGTTCGAGCGGCGGTTCCGGAGGGAATGTTTCGCATCACCTGGGCGGTTCCGGTACAAACCGCGGCGAGTCCGGCGTCTGGGTGCGTGACGCGATCGGATGGTGGTACAAATACAACTCCGGCGGTTATCCCGTCTCCAGGTGGGAGCTGATCAAGAATAAATGGTATTACTTCAACGCGAACGGATACATGGCGACCGGCTGGCAGCTGATCAAGGGCGTCTGGTATTATCTGGATGAAGTGAACGGCGATATGGCGACCGGCTGGAGGCAGATCAGGGGCGTCTGGTATTACCTGAACGAAGGAAACGGTGATATGGCGACCGGGTGGAAACTGGTCAACGGCGTGTGGTATTATCTGAACGAGGGGAGCGGCGCCATGGCGACCGGATGGAAACTGGTCAACGGCGTGTGGTATTATCTGAACGAGGGAAGCGGCGCTATGGCGACCGGGTGGAAGCTGGTCAACGGCGTCTGGTACCACCTGGATGAAGGGAGCGGTGCTATGGATACAGGCTGGTATCTGGATCCTTCGGACGGCAGATGGTATTACCTGGATCCCAGCGGCGCGATGCTGACCGGCTGGCAGCTGGTGAACGGAAAGTATTATTATCTGTGTGAAACATCGGGTACCTCGTATGAAGCTTACGATCCGGCGACCGGAAGGAAGATATACATCCCCAGGCGATACGGCTCCATGTATGCGAATGAGGTAACTCCGGATGGTTATAAGGTAGACGCCAGCGGCGCGCGGGTGCGGTAAGCATAGCGCTCCGCAGCGCTAGGGAGACGGAAAGGAAACAGTATGGAAACGGATAAGGCATTGAAACTTTTGGAATCTGAGGAGGCGGGAAAGCTGTTTGCGGAGCTGTACGGCAGTTCGGCCGCGGAGAATGTGCTTCGCTATCAGACACTGGTACGGGACTTCGCGGATCGGTTCGGCGGGGAGGATAAGGATATAAGGCTGTTCAGTTCTCCCGGCCGGACAGAGATCAGCGGGAACCACACAGACCATAACCATGGGAAGGTTCTGGCAGGCAGCATCAATCTGGATTGCGTTGGCGCGGCGGCGGTGAACCATACGGACAAGGTACGCGTTATCAGCCAGACGTTCGGCCAGGAATTGGAGATCAGCCTGGACGACCTCGCGCCCGGTCCGGCCATGGCGGGAACCGAAGATCTGATAAAGGGTCTCCTGAACGGATTCAGGGAGTCCGGCTGCAAGATAGGGGGGTTCGACGCGGTTATCACCAGCAGCGTGATCAGTTCCGCGGGTGTCAGTTCCTCGGCCGCCTTTGAGATGCTTCTGTGTTCCATGTTGAATACCCTTTTTAACGGCGGCCGTATGGGCGCAGTTGACTGCGCCCATATCGGACAGTATTCGGAGAATCACTATTGGAATAAGGCGTCCGGACTGCTGGATCAGATGGCCTGCGCGGTCGGCGGCCTGATTACGATCGATTTCTTCGAGCCGCAGGCGCCGAAAGTGGAGAAGATCGAATTTGATTTTGCCGCTCAGAACCACAGCCTGATTATCGTAAACACAGGCCGGGGACACGCGGATCTGAGCGCTGACTATTCGTCTGTTCCTGCGGAGATGAAGAAAGTGGCGCAGTTCTTCGGGAAAGAAGTCTGCGCCCAGATCACGGAAGAGCAGGTACTCGGCCATCTGGCCGAAGTCCGCGCTTACGCGGGCGACCGCTCGGTTCTGCGCGCCCTGCATTTCTTCGAGGAGAATAAGCGTGTGGATGCGGAGGTTGCGGCGCTGAAGGAAGGACGCTTCGATGATTTCCTTGCGAATATCACCTCCTCCGGCAATTCTTCCTGGAAATGGCTGCAGAACTGTTTCACGGAAACCGCCGTTCAGGAGCAGGGGATCACGATCGCGCTTGCGCTGACGGAACTGTTCATCGCGAAGAAACGGCGCGGCGCGTGCCGTGTCCATGGCGGCGGGTTCGCGGGAGTGATCCTGGCGGTGCTGCCTGATGATCTCGTTGACGAGTATGTGGAGATGATCGATAAGGCTCTGGGCGCGGGGAACGCGTACCGGATGAGCATAAGGCCGTACGGCGCGATCTGCGTGGACGAGGAGATCGCACGCCTTGGCCGGAACCATTAAGGAAGCTCCGCCGCCTTCCTTATCTTACAGACCCTCGGCGATTTCGAAGATCAGCCGTTCGGAGTCTTCCCAGCCCAGACACGGGTCGGTGATCGATTTACCGTAACAGTGTTCGCCGATTTTCTGGCTGCCGGGCAGAAGATAGCTTTCCACCATCACGCCTTTGACCATCTCGCGGATCTCAGGAGAATGGCGGCGGCTGTGGAGCACTTCCTTGACGATGCGGATCTGCTCCTGATACTGCTTGCCGGAATTGGAGTGGTTGGCGTCTACGATGCAGGCTTTATTTTGCACATCACGTTCTTCGTAGAGCTGGTGCAGGAGGATCAGGTCTTCATAGTGATAGTTGGGGATGCTCTGTCCGTGCTTGTTGACCGCGCCGCGCAGGATTGTATGCGTCAGGGGATTGCCCGGCGTGTGTACCTCGTAACCGCGGAAGATGAATTCATGTGCGCCCTGGGCAGCCACCACGGAGTTCAGCATGACGCTTAGGTCGCCGCTGGTGGGGTTCTTCATGCCAACGGGTACGTCGCATCCGCTGGCGACCAGACGGTGCTGCTGGTTCTCCACGGAACGCGCCCCGACAGCGATATAAGACAGCAGGTCGGACAGATAACGAAGATTTTCCGGATACAGCATCTCGTCCGCGGTCGTCAGGCCGGTTTCCTGTATGACTTTCATGTGGATGCGGCGGATCGCGATAATGCCTTCGTACATGTTGGGCTTCTTCTCCGGATCCGGCTGGTGCAGGAGCCCCTTGTACCCCTCTCCGGTGGTGCGGGGTTTGTTCGTATAGACGCGGGGGATAAGGATGAGTTTATCCTTTACCTTCTCCTGGATCGGGACCAGACGGCTCACGTACTCCAGAACCGGGTCTTCATGGTCGGCGGAGCAGGGGCCGATGATCACCAGGAAACGGTCATCCTCGCCGGTCAATACTCTGCGGATCTCCTCGTCGCGCCGCGCCTTGATCTCCGAGAGACCATCGGGCAGCGGAAACTGCGCACGGATCTCGGTCGGCGTCGGCAGTTTGTTGATAAATTCGATTCCCATGGTACATATATCTCCTCTTCTTCCTTTCGATCCCCTTCATGAACGGCAATCAGGCATCATCATGGATCTCCTATAATCTTGAAACCATGGCCATTCTACCATGCGGTGAAGCGGATGTAAAGTCAGTTTGCCGTTTCTTTTCGGGTAGGCGTATTTCTTCGTAACAGTTCTCTCGCCGTCAATTCTTCCCATCACCGCCCTTGCGGCAGAAGAAAATGTACGGCCTTGTCCAGTCCCCATCCGGCAAGAGCGGGCAGCAGCACCCCAAGCACGAGATAGACGGGTTCCAGTTTCCCCCGAAACCCGACGGGAAAGCCGGACAGGTTTTCCGCGGTCACGGAAGCGGCGGCAAACCGGGCGTAGGCCAGGTCGATGAATTTGAATACGAGAAAATGAAGGGCCATGATATCGAAAGAATGGTTCCCAAGGAAAGCCAGTCCTTTCGAGAGAACCGGGATCCGTTCCGCCAGGGCCGCTAAAGACAGCACCAGATAGATGCCGAGCAGCGAGATGGGAAAGTAGAAGAATCCGGGGATGTTCATGGCGCTGATATCGATCGTGATGTGGAACCTTGCATGGATCAGGTACAAGAAAATCGCGCTGATTATGGCGCCGTACCAGGTGGTAAAGCGCTTGAAAGAAGGCAGATGGCGACGCATCATCCACGCCGCGTAGTAAAACGGAACCGCAAGGACCGCGCACTGCAGATTATAGGGAAGCCAGCACTGGCGGTCGAAAAGGAACAGGCCGGCGGTTCCGGCAGCCAGGACGCCCAGAGCGGTCACGGCAGATTCAGCCCGCGCAAGACCAAGACGCCGCGCGGCGGTTCGCCCGAACCAGACGATTCCGCAGAAGCAGGCGGAGGACAGCACCCAGACGGGTACAAACCACATGGCGCCCTGCATCGGTTCCGTATACTGCAGGACGACTCCCTGAAGGATGCTGGTCAGCATAACCGTGTGGTTATAGGGTTCCGCGTCTGCGTAGAGCCCGTGCGCCACGAAAAAGTTATGGAGCAGGACGCAGCAGACGCCATAGAACAGAAACCGGGGCCAGCAGCCGGCCAGGCGGGCGCCGAGATAGCGGAAAGGATCGTCGCCGTATTTGTTCTCATTGTAAAAATAACCGGTGACAAAGAAAAATACCGCCAGATGGAACAGATAGACATAGGCGGTAAGTATCCCGCAGTGTCCCATCACAATGGCGATGATTGCCAGTCCCTTTACGATGTCCCAGTAGGCGGAACGATCTGTTTTCCGGTTCATAGTGCAGTGCTGCCCCTTTACGTGTCAGATCTTGTATCATAATATTCTCAGTCAAGCAGTTCCGGTTCCATCTTTCTGATGTAGGATTCCAGGGTGTTCCGGTCGATCAGCGCGGCCACGACACCCTGTCTGGAAACGCAGAAACCGGCGGCGTAAGCGGCGATGCGGATAGCCTTCCCCAGATCATAGCCTTCGATCAAAAACGACGCCAGCGCGGAGATAAACGCGTCCGCGCCGCCGGTGGTATCGACTGGCACAGACCCGACCGCCGGGAAATAGCTCCCCCCTTCGGACGTCCGCAGGTAGCACCCCTGGTCGCCCAGAGTGATGATGACCGTACCCACGCCCCGGCGCAGCAGTTCATCCGCCTGCGCTTCGGGCGTCCCGCAGCCGGGACACAGAAGCGTCGCCTCCCGGCGGTTCGGCACCAGAATATCGGTATTGGCGCAGAGTTCGTCCGGCAGGCTGTCCAGGGTCGCGGGCTTAACAATCGTTTTAACCCCGTACCGTCTGGAAGTGCGGGCCGCCTCCACGACGGCCGGAACGGGAATCTCCGTGGAGATCAGGCAGTACCCGGCTTTCTCAAAGAGGAACTGCTGTCCGGCGATCCTCTCCGGCTGCAGCCTGGCGTTGGCTCCGGGAAGAACCGTGATGGCGCCCTCCCCATCGTTCTCGATGTAGATATAGGCAGTCCCTGTGGGCCGGCTCCTGTCTTTATGGATGCCCTGGGTTGCCACATGCTCGTCTTCCAGCGTATTCATGATATAGGTAGAATAAACATCATTGCCGATCTCGCCGATCAGGGATACCTGCTGGCCAAGCCTGGCGGCGCCGATGGCCTGGTTGACGCCCTTGCCCCCGGGAGTGGTAACGGCACGCTGGATCGTGGTTGTCTTGCCGCTCTGCGGAACGTGTTCCACGGAAAATGTAAAATCCGTGTTGATGCTGCCGACGACGACGATCTTCCTGGCGCGCAGGGACGGCGGGATGCTGATGCTGTCCATGTTGTCAAAACTGGTATCAGGCCGGAACAGGTAATCCGACTGTTCCGGCAGCGGGGACGGATTTTCCAAGCCAAAAATCAGCCGTTCGCAAACGCTGGCTCCGAATTCGTAGTACGGTACGTCCGGTCCGGAGACGCGGAACATGGAATAACGGTTCCTCATATCGTCCCTCAGGCTCACGACGGAGAAATCCCCCGGTATGTCGTAATGCAGCGTCTTCAGCTGCTGGCAGACGGACAGGGCGGTCGGGAGATGGGAGCAGATCACGCCGGACGCGCCGCATTCCAGCAGCCGCTTCACCCTGTCGTCATCCTCGGCCGCCAGCTGCAGTTCTTTGTCAAATGTGATCTGATTGTCGAACAGGCACCGGCGGTAACCGTCCAGGAGCGGCAGAAAACGCCGGCTCCGCGTATCCAGCAGGCAGGCGATCTTCGTGTGCCGGTTGTCGATCAGCTTCTGGGTCATGGCGTAGCCCAGCACGGAGAAGTCAATCGTATAAGAAGGTTCTGCCGTGCCGCTGTTGATGAGGCAGACCGGAATCCCCTGGTCAGAGAAATGGTGCTGCTGCCGGCTGCTTTCCGCGCCGACCGGCCACCAGATCACGCCGTCCACCCGGTTCTTGCACAGGACTGTGATATGCTTCAGTTCCAGCTGCGGATCTTCGCCGCTCTCCAGAAGCAGGATGCTGTATCCGTGGGACTGGGCAGCCTGCATAATGCCGTTCACCATCTGCACGGACGAGGGGGCAGTGTTCAGCAGCACTCCCAGGAGAAAGGTGCGGGAGGCAGAGAGGTTCTTTACCGTGCCGTAGGGCGTATAATTGTACTCCTTCACGACCTTCAGCACCCGTTCACGGGTGGCGGGGTTGATATTTTGATCTTTATTGTTCACGATCTTCGATACGGTCGAGATCGAGACGCCGGCCAGGCCGGCGATTTCCTTGATCGTCATAGAACCATCCTCATTTTATTGATCGTCATTGAACCATCCTCATTTTATTTTACGGTCATCTGTCAGTCGTCAGGTTTTTCCGAAACGCACCGGATCACTGCGTCCAGTATACCGAAAAATAGCCAAAAGCGCAAGTTCAACATAAAATCAGTTTGCCATATAAATATACAGGGCGGGTGCTCTCTTTCCTTCTATTCCAACCTTGCTTTCACAAGAAACTTAACCATGCTTTCTGCCATTCTCACAGTCGGCTTTTTCGCCGTTCATATAGCCGGCTTTCTCCCCCTCGCTGTAACTCAATTTCTTCTCGCAGCGGATATGGAACTATCCGGTATGCCAAAGTATACTATGCGCCGGGTTCTGCGTTCCTGCGTCTCCGTTCGATGCGCAGAACGCCGATTTTCTCGTCGTACTGGCAGGAAGTTTCGCGGATATAAGGCACGATCGCGTTGACTTCCATGACGAAAATGCCCTCGGGCGTCACATAGGGTTCGCCGTCCATCAGGTTTTCTTCGCCGTTTACGAGCAGATGGGTATGCCCCGCCTGGGCGACGGCGCAGATCCCGCCGGACTGCACGGTCAGGCGGGCCGTTTTTTTATCGTAGGCGTAGGTGAAGGCGCCGCCCCATTCGCCGGCCATCCGCTCCAGAATGCAGAGCACGGCGCCCCAGATGCTGCCGTTTTTGTTGACGCTGCGCACGCCGAGGGTATCCGGTTCCTGGCCGTTTACGAGAATCTTGCAAGAAAGCGGGTCATCCGGTTCATATTTGATCCGGTCTGCCTGCGGGATGGCGGGGAAGAAGTCATGGAGAACGGGCGGCTGTTTGGCGTAATCTTCATACCGGACGACAGGGGCCAGGGCATGGGCGTCGTCCAGGGGAACCGGCCGGCTTTGGAAGAAGAGGGAGGCAGACAGGTTCCGCCTTGCATCCCATCCTGCGTTCTGATCTGTATTCAGCCCTGCACCCCGTCTCACATTCTGCTCCGCATCCCATTCCGTGTCTGCGCACGTCTCCGCGTAAACCGAGACGCTTCCCGCCCGTCGGGTGGAGCGGAAGAAGACCCGGTTGCAGCCGCATTCCGCGTAGACATGGTTCTGGCGGATCACGCTGTCCTGCCTGCCGTATCCCGTAAACCGCCCGCTGTTGTAGCCGCCCAGAAAGACGGCCTCTCCTTCCGTGCGGAACGTGATGTTCCAATCGCAGAGAGGGCAGAGGAGTCCATTTTCATCCAGAATCTCCACGTCCGCATAGCAGAGATCGGCCCCGTCCGCCAGGAAGCCGGCCGGCGACGTGTGAAGCGTCAGCCGCAGCCTGGCCGGAGCCCCTGCGGTCCGCAGCGTGTGCCGGGCCGCTTCCTTTCCCGTGTAATCATAGCCGATGGCGGTGATCTGGCCGCGGCGGGTGATATCGGTATGCGGAAATGGGAACAGGAAACCATGTACAGGTTTGGAGCAGGTTCCCGCCGGTTCCCCATTGATCAGCAGATCGATCCGGGCGACGGGGTAGCTGCCGGCCACATAGACGGTTTTATCCGACGGGTCGCGGCGCGCCGTCCGGCCGGTTTCCTCCCAGTACTGCCCGTTGAAGCGCGTGAGCGGATAGCGGTAATTCTCCGGAAGGTCGTCCGGATAGTTCCAGTGTCCCAGAATATGTACCCGGGGCGTCTCCGACTGCATGACCTGATAGAGATAGAAATTCTGTTTCCGGATGCGCAGCGGGTCCACCCGGCCGCTCATGCGGGCGTTTTCTGAAAATGACTGGCGGCCGTGCTGGGCGGAATCCGTCCAGCAGAGGGCGGCGCAGGCGCTGTAATAGTTCTTGCCGGAAGCTCCCCCGATGCGGTCGTGGAAGAATTCGCTGTAGCCGCGGGCTTCTGCCAGCATCAGGCTTTCCATGGTCAGATTGTAATAATCCAGCCCCTTCTGTTTTTTGCCGCCTTTGCCGATGTAACGGCCGCGGAAACCGTAATCCGGCGGTGTGTAGTCGTCCCAGCTCCGCCGCGGGGCTTCCTCGCGGCTGTATTCCGTCTCCGTGACGGGGCCGTGTTCCGCGAGGAAACGGGCGGCATGGCGGTTCAGCATGGTGCCGACGTATTCCGATTCGGCAAGCACGTCCTCCGTGTTGATGGTCCGGCACCCCATGAACCGGCCGCCGCGGGGGTCGAGTCCTTCCTTCAGAAGCCGCATCTGCCGCATGTGTTCCCGGTTTATGGAGTTATTTCCGGCCTCCCAGAACAGGATGGAAGGGTGGTTCCGGAAAGCGATGATCACGTCACGCATCAATTCCAGCCGCTGCTGCCACTGTCTGCCGAAGGTTTCCGACTCTTTATCGCCGGCCGGCTGGGTGCAGACGATTCCGTGCCGGTCCATACTGCGGATGTCCGCGGGCGAGGCGGCCACATGCATCCAGCGGATGTGGTTGGCGCCGCTTTCCTTTATCAGCATCGCGTCCATGTCCTTCAGCCATTCCGGCGCGATGCCGATGGCCGCCCATTCATTGGAGGACCGCTGGGCGTAGCCGGTCAGCCAGACGCGGCGCCCGTTCAGCCGCAGGCCGCTGTCTTTATCGTATGCGACGTGGCGGAAGCCGGTTTCCACGGTGACGCGGTCGGTTTCCATGATAGCGATGTCAGTTTCCACGGCGGTGCTGTCGTTTTTCATCTTGCCAACGCGCAGGATTACCTCGACGCGGTAGAGATAGGGGTCCTCGATGTCCCACAGGCGCAGGGGGAGAGGAGCCGATTCCGCACGCATGACGCAGGAAGGAATGGGGTTCGGATTCGGGAACGGGGCGGAAGAATTCCGCTCCGGGGATTCCGGCAGACAGGATGTGTCCGTCACGTCTGCGCTGCCGACCCTGTGGACGGCTCCTTTATCCCCAGCGGTTCCTGCATCCGTTCCTTCGTTCCCAACAGCTCCTTCATCTCTAGCGGTCCCTTCATCCCCAGCGGTTCCCTCATTCCTAGTGGTTCCCTCATCCCCAGCGGTTCCCTCATCCCCAGCGTTTCCTTCATCCCTGTCGGAAGGAACAGGAACATAATGAATCTTCCCGTCCGGCAGGGTTTCTGCGGCGTAGGCGTCTCTTGGAACAACGGACAGCACAGAGGGCGCGGGTCCTCCCGCCTTCACGGTATATTCTTCGGATGGAAAGGAATGGATCAGGGTTCCGTCCAGTTCCCGTATCCGTACCATCAGGCTTCCCCGCACGTCCCTGAGGCTCTCATTGCGCACCTCCGCCTCGACGGCGACGCGCACGGTTTTCCGCGCCAGGTCGTATTCCGTTCCGTATACATAGACGCCCCGCGTCATCAAATTGCTGTAAAGCGGGAGAGTGAGGTAGACGGAAGGTTTGACATGCAGCTTCACCGGGCGGGTCAGGCCACCGACAGAAGGGTTGAAATCATTGCAGTTCCACTGGAAACCCACGCCGGCCTGTTCCGGCGGCACGTCCTCATCCTGCGGGCAGAGATAAGAGCCGGGCTGTACGCCGGGGCAGTTGGGGGTTTCGGCCGCGCAGAAGGGGATATTTCTGGCGGAGGTGTTGTCCGTGGCGACCGCGAGAAGGTTGGTTCCGTGCGGATCGAGATACGGGGTCAGGTCGAATCCGAAAGGAGCGGCGCCCGCTTCATAGTACCCCGCCATCCGCCCGTTGACATACAGATAGCAGGTCTGCCGGACTCCCTCAAATTCCAGGAATACTTTTCTGCCATTCGCAGGGGACACAGCGGGACTGTTCCCGGAAGGAGACGGAGACGCATCGTGATGTTTCCCGGAGAACCCGGGCAGCGCAACCCATTTCCGGTAGAGCGCGAACGTCCGCTTCTGGCCGCCTCCGGCATCCTCGATCCGGTCGCGGAACAGGTCGCAGTCATTGAAGGTATGGGGAAGGGTGACTGCCTCCCAGCCGTCCTCCTCATAATCCTTTTCATAGAAGAAATGTCCCGCCGCGTCGCGGGTCTTCTCCAGCGCGCTTTGAAGCGGAAATGCGTCGGCCAGCCGGAAGGCCCAGTCCTGGTGCAGATAGGATTCCATTTGCCACCATCCTCCTTCTGCCGACAGTATAGCACAGGACGCGCGGAATGGGCATGTGAAATATTTGTCAAAAGTCCCAAAGTTCCTTTGGCAGATTGTACTTAACTCCCACATGATTTTTTTGCTCAAGTATAATATTTTACATTTTAACCAAAAAAGTTTGCAGAAGGTATTGTCAATTTGAATCGAAAGAGTTATACTACCAAAAGAGTTGTAGAACCGTGCGGTTTTTTACGGCTCGACCGTAACTGTAAACAATTTTTTTAAGGAGGTAGTTATGAGAAAAAGCAGTAAGTTAATTTCTGCAGCGCTGGCAGCCGCAATGGTTGTGTCAGCAGTTGCGACCGGCTGCGGCGGCGGATCGGATAGCGGTGCGACGACGGCAGCCGGGGGGGCGTCTGAGACGACGACAGCGGCCGCGGCGGAGACCACGGCGGCAGCTTCGAACGACACCACGGCGGCAGCGGCCGAGGAGACCACGGCGGCGGCCGAGGCGGGAGGCGCGGAACTGCTGGAAGCCCTGCCGGACGACCAGAAGGGAACCGCGGGAAACTGCACCACCCCGAGAAGCAACTATGTGACTTATCCCTATGAGGGCGCGGAAGGGATCACCCTTCGTTACTGGCTGCCCCTTCCGTCCAATATTTCCGCGAACCCGGATACGT
>CAYYHX010000035.1:0-15124 GCA_964471835.1 uncultured Hungatella sp. | reverse complement strand
TGTCGAGGTCAGCCGGAAGATAGATCCGCGGGCGGAAGATCCCGCAGACGAAAGGTGTCCCGAAACCGCTGATCCGGTAGATGCGGCAGATGCGGCAGACGCGCGGCCGTTCCGCCGCGGACGCGCCGTGTTTTCCCGAGGAATCCTTGGCCGGAGGTATGCGCCGTGAGGAGGTTTCCCCGGCTGCGTACGCATTTTCCTCATCGGCAGGTACGGCATTTTTCAGCAGTTTCCGCAGACGCGCACAGGAGAGGGCGCCGTGGGCCAGCAGTACCAGAACGCCGAGGAGCCAGAGACATGCCCCGGCCTGAATCAGCCGCCGCGGCGGATTCGAGAGGGAGACCGGGGAAGAATGGCCTTCGCCTTCTTCTGACAGAACGGGTGCTTCCTGCCGCACGCCGGTATCCTGCGGGAGAATGTTCTCTTCCCGGATATAGGCCATCCGGCCTTCCTCGGCGGTCCCCGCCGGAAGAAGGCCCAGAAGGGAGACATGGGAGGAGAAGGAGACCGGACACAGGAGCCGGAACAGCACCACGGCCCACAGCGCATAGGAGAAGATACGCGGCGCGCGCCGCAGCAGGAGCCGCAGCGCCAGAACCGCCAGAATGACGATGCCGGCGGTCAGGCTCATGTTCAGAACCAGAATAAAAAGATGGCTTACGCCGTTCAGAAATGTGTTCATCAGCGGTTCCTCCCGTTATCCGTATCGTCATCGTGATTCGTATCGTCGTCGCTGTCGTAGTCTTCGATCATCTGCCGCAGCTGCTCGACTTCCCGGCTGCTTAAGCGCCTGCGGCGCGAGAAAGCGGTCAGAAACATCGGCAGGGAACCATGGAAATACTCATCGACAAACTGCTGGCACTGCGCGGCCCGGAATTCTTCGCGGGACATCACGGCCGTTACCGTGCCGTTTTCATTGGCAAAGATCCCGCGGTCGCAGAGCCGCTTCAGCATCGTATAAGCGGTGGTGCGCTTCCAGCCGAACGCCTCCGCGCAGCGCTCGGCCAGCCGTCCGGAGGCGATGGGGGCCTCCGCCCAGATCATATCCGCGAACCGCTGTTCCATTTCTCCTAATTTGAACTGCTCCATGGGAATACCTCCGTTTGTCTAATATCATTAGACAACAATAGTCTAACACCGTTAGACACATTTGTCAAGAGGGGGCGAAAAAAGTTTTCATCCCATTGATGCCCGCTGATGAGGAACCGTTCCCGTATGTTTCTTCCAGCCGGACGCAGGAGGCGGATGCAAAATGGGTATCTTTGATTGTTAAACAGGGCGTTTGCGAGTCATTTTGTACTCGACGAAAAGAAGCCGCGGTGATACAATTGGGAGCAGGGACAGCCTGCCTTCCGCGGTTATAGAGAGGCCAAATCCGTCATGGAACGGCTGTCCCCCCGGATCGAGAATGCATGAATGATGTGAAAGGAGAAACATGGCTATGAATATCCTGATTTTGAACGGTTGTCCTAAAGGGGAGTACAGTATCACGCTGCAGACATCGCGTTATCTGGAGGTGATGCGCCCGAAGCATCAGTATAGGGTACTCCACGTCGGACAGCGCATCCGCGCGCTGGAACGTGATTTTACGGAGGTAAAGGAAGCGGTCGCCTGGGCGGATCTGCTGGTGTTTTCTTATCCGGTCTATACATTTATCGCGCCCAGTCAGCTGCACAGGTTTATCGAGCTTCTGAAAGCGTCCGACGCCCCGGCGGAGGGCAAATATGCGACGCAGATCACGACGTCGAAACATTTCTATGATGTGACGGCGCACCGGTACATTCAGGATAACTGCCAGGATATTGGCATGAAATTCATCCGCGGCCTTTCCGCGGATATGGACGACCTGACCACGCCGAAGGGCCAGAAGGAGGCGCTTGCGTTCTTTGACCATGTGGTCTGGCAGATGAAGAAGGGAATCTATGAGCCGGCCCCGGCGCCGGCGGCGCCTGCCAGGCATGTGCCGGTCACGGTTCCAGAAGGCGCTGCGATTGCGATGGGTTCCGAAACGGCCCCGGTGCCGGACGGGGAAAAAGCGGCGCTGAAGCAAGGGGCGGACAAGCCCGGCGATGTGGTGATCGTTACGGACTGCGCTCCCGGTGATTCTCAGCTCGCGTCGATGATCGCCCGTTTCCGGGCGGTGCTTCCGCTGGCCACGCGTATCGTCAATCTGCGCGAATATCCTTTCCGCGGCGGCTGTCTGGGATGTTTTCACTGTGCGGCCTCCGGTAAATGCGTCTACACGGACAGATTTGACGAGTATCTGCGGAACCACATTCAGACGGCCCAGGCTATCGTGTACGCATTTTCGATTAAGGACCATTCGATGGGATCCATTTTCAAAATGTATGACGACCGTCAGTTCTGCAACGGCCACCGGACCGTGACCATGGGAATGCCGATGGGGTATCTGGTGAGCGGTGGTTACAGCGCGGAGCCTAATCTGCAGATGATTGTGGAAGGCCGCGCCCAGGTGGGAGGCAACTATCTGGCCGGAGTAGCGACGGACGAGGCGGAGCCGGACCGGGAGATCGACCGGATGGCGGCGAATCTGACCTACGCCATCCGGCGCCATTATACGGAACCGCAGAATTTCTACGGCGTGGGCGGCATGAAGATCTTCCGCGATCTGATCTATCAGATGCAGGGCATGATGAAGGCGGATCATCAGTTCTACAAAGCGCACGGCCAGTATGATTTCCCGCAGAAGAAGAAGGGAACCGTGATCAAGATGTATCTGGTCGGGGCGCTCCTGTCGCAGCCGGCGGTCATGAAGAAGATGGGCAATCAGATGAATGAGGGAATGCTGATGCCGTATAAAAAAGTGATCGATAAAGCGAAGCGCCTGAAATGTGGCTGAAAACGCGGCAATATATTTCTTGACAATGCCTCATAAATGCAATACAATACACTCTGTCAGATAGTTTTGAAAACTACATTGTTCTATCATACTATGGGGGGAATGCAGCATGAAGTACAAAATTGCGGCTGATTCTTCGGCGAATCTCTACCGGGTTCGTCCGGGGGACAGCCAGACGGCCGTTCCGGAGCAGGACAATGTGGATTATGTCAGCGTTCCGCTTAAGATCATCACGGACGAGAGAGAATTCGTGGATGTGGAGAATATGGATTTGAGGGAGATGGTGTCTTATCTGCAGGGATACAAAGGCCGTTCCGGAACCTCCTGTCCGAATGTAAATGACTGGCTGGAAGCATTTGGGGATGCGGACGTGGTATTTGCCGTCACCATTACCAGCGGCCTGTCGGGCAGTTACGCATCCGCCGTCAAGGCCAGGGAAGAGTATATGGCAGAACATCCGGACACGAAGGTAATGGTTCTGGATTCTCTTTCCGCCGGACCGGAGATGGAACTGATCGTGGAGGAGATGTTCGATGCGGTGCAGGGCGGCGGGACATATGAGGAGATGAGCCGTCGGATCAGGGACTACGCAAGCCGCAGCCACCTGCTGTTTTGTCTGAAGCATCTGGACAATCTGGCCCGCAACGGCCGGGTGAATCCGGCGGTGGCGAAACTGGCCGGTATTCTGGGAATCCGTATCGTCGGCAAGGCCAGCGATGAGGGAATGTTTGAGCAGCTTCACAAGTGCCGCGGCGAAGCGGCGGCGGTGGCGAAGATCTGGCAGGAGATGCTGAAGCATGGCTATAACGGCGGCAAAGTCCGGCTGGCGCATTGTTTCGGACCGGAGATCGCGCGGAAACTGATGGATACGATCCATGAGAGATTCCCGGGCGCGGATGTCCGCATCCGTGCCTGTACCGCTCTGTGCAGTTTCTATGCGGAAGAAGGCGGATTGATGGTCGGTTATGAGGGATGAATGGATCGCTGCTCTTAGTGCGGGGTCTGCGACAGGAGCCACTCCCGGAAATCTTCCCGGATCACGGTAAAGGGAGCCGGGCCGGTATCCAGAAGGAACTTGTGAAACTCTTTTAGGGAGAACCGATTCCCCAGTGTTTCCGCCGCCTGCTCCCGCATCCGGATGATTTCCAGGTAACCGACATAGTATTCCAGGTAATCGACTGGCGCGTCCAGCATCGCATTGTAGATGGTTTCCGTCAGACTCCCGTCGCTGACGTCGAAATACGGCGCCAAGTACTCCTCCACCTGCTCCCGGCTCCAGCCATAATAGTTGACATTGATATCGGTGATGGCATGCAGGCCGAGCGTGGCGGCGTTGTTGTGTGCCAGGAAACTTCCCAACGCCGGTGAGAGGCCATTGTCCGTGGTATAGGAATAATTTTCCACATAGGAAGCCCAGCCCTCGTCGTAGCTTGTAAAGGAAAGGACTTTGCGCAGATCGTCGCCGCAGTGGGACATGAAATAGGTATTCTGGTACATATGTCCGGGGACTCCTTCATGCGCCAGCACGGGATATAGGTCCGGGTAATCCGGGGTACTGTTCGGATTAAGGTAAATGATGCAGCTTTTGTAATCGTCGATCGGCGGCACTATGAAAAATGCGGGGCTGAGGGTGTGCGCCAGATCTGCCGGCACATATTTGGTGACATAGCTGTATGGCGGGATCTCCGGGAAATCCTTGTCGATCTGAGACTGCAGATGTTCCAGGATCTGGTCCGGTTCGGTATACGCAAACGAATAATCCGGAAGCTGATCTTCAATTTCCGGATGCATATTGATAATCTCTGCCATCTTCGCCAGATCATCGTCGATCTGACCGGAGATCGCATCGCGCAGTGCTTCGATGCTGTCAAATGTGGTTCCGGTAGCCGAATTTACCAGATATTCATAATAGGCTTTCCCGTCAGGGTCGTAACACAGACCCTGATGATTGGCGGAGCTGCCTTTTAGCTGCGCCAGCCCGTCCGACAGGAGGGTATAGGCCGGTATGACATGGTCTTCGACCATGGCCAGGTTCCGGGCTTTATAACTGGCGCGCTCCGCTTCCGTCAGGCCGTCAAACGCATCGATGCGTTCGTCAAACGAGGCGGTAAGAAAATGATGGTCCGCCGGCTGCCGGTAGGCGGCACATTCTTCCGCAATCCGGTCCGCGCAGGCGTCCGTCATGAACAGCCCCGCGGACGCCTTCTCTTTTTCGAAATCCAGAATCTGTTCATAATAGCCGTCGATGGAAGAGAGGAGCGTGAGGTAATCTTCGATATCCTTTCTCTCACGAAATGTAAATTCGGCGAGCAGGATGGGAAGCTGAGCCTGGATACCGGAGGAAGGCGTCAGCGGCTCGTAATACAGTTCCAACCCCTCTCCGGCTTCTTCCAGCCGGAAGGTTTCGGTGAGAATCCGGTAAGTCAACCGTTGTTCCTCATCTAAGAGATCCGGGTCGATCTGCGCCAGCCGTTTCTGATAGTCTTTCTGAACGGCTCTTTCTTCCCGCATGTCGGCCAGAGAGAAATCGCCGAAATCCGGCGTATATTCCGTGATGCCGTATTCCTCCGGGGAGGTCAGCGTATAGTGAAGATTCAGGAAGGAATCTCCAAGCTGCTCCCGGAAGAACCGCCTGCTCCAGTCTTCGAATGCGGCCTGTGTCTCTGCCTCCGTTTCTGACGCCGACGCCGGCGGCAGGGTATCCCCCGCGCGGGCGCAGCCCGGCAGCTGCGTGCAGATCAGGGCGCATGTCAGGAGGACGGCCAGAGTAGTGTCGGTGCGGAAATGCCGTGAAATCTGTTTCTTCGATAACATTGTTCATCCCTCCGATTCCGGTAATAGTATAAATTATATGGAAGGATTTGGCAACCGGCAAAGGGAGGCTTGTGAAAAAAGATGGCGGAGGACGGTCGAAAGGCGATCCGTGAAAAAGATGGCGAAGGGCGTCCAGAGGGTGGTTCGTGAAAAAAGATGGCAGAGGGCGGTCAGATGGCGACACGTGAAAAAAGATTGACGAAAAGCGGGAAAGACGGTACACTGAAAGCAGATGTCAGGGCGCCGGTGGCATGTCAGTGTACACGTGTGGATAAGGCATCAGAAGTATCACATCAGAAGTACCATACGCGATTAGGATGAGGATGCGTCCTGCTGCGGCCGTTTATAAGCAAGGAGGTGGCGGGCAAGAAACAGAAAGAGGCCCGCAGCCCCTTATCGGCAGGAAACCGATCGGACAGAAAGCGGAGAGAGGCCCATAGGCGCTCTCCGGCAGGGGACAAATTGGGCAAGAAACGGAGAAAGGCCCGTAGATGCTCACGGCAGGGGACAGATCGGATAGGATGATATAATATACGATATAAAGAAGAACAGAAACAGTAGAAGGAGAAGCGGACATGTGTGACAAATGCAAAAAACCATACTATATTACGACGGCGATCGCCTACACGTCGGGCAAGCCGCACATCGGCAACACCTACGAGATCGTGCTGGCGGACAGCATCGCCCGTTACAAGCGAGCCCAGGGCTATGACGTATTCTTCCAGACCGGCACCGACGAGCACGGGCAGAAGATTGAGCAGAAAGCGCAGGAGGCGGGCGTGACACCGAAGGAGTTCGTGGACGGGGTGGCGGCCCAGATCAGGAGCATCTGGGATCTGATGAATACCTCTTATGACAAATTCATCCGCACCACGGACAAAGATCACGAAATCCAGGTACAGAAGATTTTCAAGAAACTTTACGATCAGGGAGACATTTACAAGGGATATTATGAAGGGCTGTACTGCACGCCCTGCGAGTCTTTCTGGACCGAGTCGCAGCTGGTGGACGGCAAATGCCCCGACTGCGGGCGCGAAGTGAAGCCGGCCAGGGAGGAGGCGTATTTCTTCCGCATGAGCAAATACGCGGACCGGCTGATCGAATACATCAACACGCACCCGGAATTTATTCAGCCCGTGTCCCGCAAGAATGAGATGATGAACAATTTCCTGCTTCCGGGCCTGCAGGATCTGTGCGTGTCCCGGACGTCGTTCACATGGGGGATTCCGGTAACATTTGACCCGAAACACGTCACTTATGTGTGGCTGGACGCTCTGACCAACTATATCACCGGCATCGGCTATGACTGCGACGGCAACAGTTCAGAGAATTTTAAGAAATACTGGCCGGCGGATCTTCATCTGATCGGCAAGGACATCATTCGTTTCCATACGATTTACTGGCCGATCTTCCTGATGGCGCTGGACGTGCCGCTGCCGAAGCAGGTGTTCGGGCATCCGTGGCTGATGATGAGCGGCGGCAAGATGAGCAAATCGAAAGGCAATATCATTTACGCCGATGATCTGGTGGATTTCTTCGGCGTGGACGCGGTGCGCTATTATGTGCTGCACGAAACGCCATTTGACAATGACGGCAACGTGGCGTGGGATCTGATCGTGGAGCGCTTCAATTCCGACCTGGCGAACATCCTGGGGAACCTGGTGAGCCGCACGGTTTCCATGAGCAACAAATACTTCGGCGGCATCGTGAGAAGAACCGGCGCCGCGGAAGACCCGGACGCGGATCTGAAGACGACGGTGCTGGAGGCCGTGAAGAAGGTGGACGCGAAGATGGAGGAGCTGCGGGTGGCGGACGCTATCACGGAGGTCTTCGGAATCTTCCGCCGCAGCAACAAATACATTGACGAGACGGCGCCGTGGACGCTGGCGAAGGACGGGGCAAAGAGAGACAGGCTGGCCGAAATCCTCTACAATCTGGTCGAGGCCATCACGATCGGGGCGTCGCTTCTGGAGCCGTTTATGCCGGACACTTCGCAGAAGATTCTGGCCCAGCTGAATACGCAAAAGAGGGGACTTTCGCAGATGAATGAATTCGGGCTGTACCCGGACGGCGGGAAGGTGACGGAGAAGCCGGAGATCCTGTTTGCGCGGCTGGATGTGAACGAGGTCATGGAGCGGGTAAACGCGATGAACGCGGAACGGGAGGCGGCGGATGCCGCGGCGACAGCCGGAGAAACACGGGAGGCGGCAGATGCTGCGGCGAAGACTCGGACGGCGGATGCAGCGGCGCCTGCGGCGGGTGGAATGGCAGAAGGAACGGCAGGCACCGCGGCGACAGCCGGAGAGGCACGGGAGGCGGCAGATGCAGCGGCGAAGACCCAGACTGCGTGGGAAACGGCGGGCGCCGCGGCCCGCCCGGACGCGGATCCGTCTGCCGAAGCGCAGAAGAAGCCCGAAATCACTTACGATGATTTTGAGAAACTGCAATTCGCCGTGGGCGAGATTATCTCCTGCGAGGAAGTGAAGAAGTCCAGGAAGCTTCTCTGCAGCCAGGTGAAGATCGGCGGAGAGATTCGTCAGATCTTAAGCGGCATCAAGGCCGGCTATACGCCGGAGCAGATGGTCGGCAAGAAGGTTATGGTACTGGTGAATCTGGCGCCGAGGAAGATGGCCGGGCTGGAGTCTCAGGGCATGCTCCTGTGCGCCGAGGACGCCGACGGCAATCTGGCTCTGATGACGCCGGAGAAGGATATGCCGGCGGGGGCGGAGATCCGCTGAAAGAAGGGCTGTTCAGGTTATCAGGGCGCGGAGGGATGGGGATGGAAACAGTCAGTATCGGCCATCAGGATTTCGAGCAGGTGATCAGCAATCATTATTTTTATGTGGATAAGACGGATTTTATCCGCCAATGGTGGGAGTACGGTGATCCTGTCACGTTAATTACCAGGCCGCGAAGGTTCGGGAAAACCCTGACGATGAGTATGCTGGAAAAATTTTTTTCCGTTTCCTGTGCGGACCGCGGCGGGCTGTTTGAGGGACTTTCCGTCTGGCGCGATGAACGGTTCCGGAAGCTTCAGGGGAGTTATCCGGTGATCTCCCTAAGCTTCGCGGGCGTGAAGGAGGTTTCCTTTGCGGACGCGAGGAAAAAGATATGCCAGATGATAACGGAACTTTTCAATCAATATTATTTCCTGCTGGATCAGGATTTCCTGACTGAGCAGGAGCGCGCATTCTTCCGCAGGGTTTCGCCGGAAATGGAAGATTATGTGGCGTCGCTGTCGCTTCGGACGATGTCGGGTTTTCTGTGCCGCCTGTACGGAAAGAAGGTTATCATCCTTTTGGACGAGTACGATACGCCTCTGCAGGAAGCCTATATGCAGGGGTATCTGGATGAGGTGATAGCATTTATCCGCAATCTGTTCAATTCAACCTTCAAGACCAATCCCTATATGGAGCGGGCGATTATGACCGGGATCACCAGGATCAGCAAAGATTCCATCTTCTCGGATCTGAATAATCTGGAGGTAGTTACATCATCTTCCCGAAAATACGCGGACGCGTTCGGGTTCACGCAGCCGGAGGTTTCCGCCGCGCTGCGGGAGTATGGGATGGAGCGCTTTGAACCGCAGGTGCGCGAGTGGTATGACGGATTCCGGTTCGGCGATAAAACGCACATCTACAATCCATGGTCGATCCTGAATTTCCTCTCATCCGGGATATTCGCGGCATACTGGGCCAATACCAGTTCCAACGGGATGGCGAACCGGCTGATCAAAGGCGGCAGCCGGGAGATTAAGATGGTTATGGAAGATCTGCTGCAGGGGAAAACATTTCACACAGTGCTGGATGAGCAGATCGTCTTGAGCCAGCTGGATCACCGAGTGAGCGCGACCTGGAGCCTGCTTCTGGCCAGCGGTTATCTGACAATCGTGGCATACGAGAGAAACCCTTCGACCGGATTAACGGAATTTGATCTCAAACTGACGAACAAAGAAGTCTGGCTGATGTTCCGGCAGATGGTAGAGGAATGGTTCGCCGATTATACATCGGATTACAATGATTTCATACGGGCGCTCCTGCGCAATGATCTTCCGTCCATGAACGCCTATATGAATCAGGTGGCTCTTGCCACGTTCAGTTTCTTCGATACGGGCGCAGGAACGTCGGGCCATACGGAGCCGGAACGGTTTTACCATGGCTTCGTCCTTGGTCTGATCGTGGATCTGGCGGATCAATATGTGATCACTTCAAACAGGGAGAGCGGGTTCGGGCGCTATGATGTGATGCTGGCGCCGCGGAACAACAGCCGCGACGGAATCATTATCGAGTTTAAGGTGCGGGACGCGCAGTCCGAAAGTTCGCTGGAAGAGACGGCACAGGCCGCGCTGCGGCAGATTGAGGCGCGGCGGTATGAGGAAACGCTTCTGGAAGAGGGAGTAGCGAAAGAACGCATCCGAATGTACGGGTTTGCGTTCGAGGGGAAGACCGTGCTGATCGCCGGACGGTAAATGAATGGGCTGAGACAGATTCGGAGGGATGGGGATGGAGACGGAGATGGCGCCGGTTCCGGCGGCGGAGAATGCGGAGCCGCAGCCGCAGACGCAGACACAGACACAGGTGTCCCCGTCCGGGCGCAAGAGATATCAGATCCTGAGCGGGAACGCATTGAAAATGATCGCGCTGATCACCATGATCATCGATCATATAGGGGCGGCGCTTCTGGAGATGGGCGTCATAGAAGGATACAATACCGGAGTGCTGGACATTTCCTACGATACGGCCCTTTTCTGGTGGAACGTGGACAGCGTGCTGCGCGCGATCGGACGGATCGCGTTCCCGATCTACTGTTTTTTGATCGCGGAAGGATTTGTCCACACGCATGATCCGAAGAAATATGCCCTCCGGCTGGGCCTGTTCGCCCTGATTTCGGAGATACCGTTTGATCTGGCGTTCTTTCACTCCTGGATGCACCCAGAGGACCAGAACGTATTCTTCACGCTGCTTCTGGGCCTGCTGGCGATCATGGCGCTGGATTATTTTGAAAAAAAGGGAAACAGCCGATGGGTCGGTCTGGCGGCGGCAGCCGGTTTCGTGGTGCTTGGAGATGTGCTTCATACGGATTACGGCGCGTTCGGTGTCTTCTACATCGTGATGCTGTACGCGTTCCGCAACTGCGGCTGGTTCCGGATGGTGATCGGCTGCATCCTGATCGCCTGGGAAACCACGGCGCCGCTGGCATTTATTCCGATTCTCATGTATAACGGGGAGAAGGGGAAAATGCGCCTGAAATATTTCTTCTATGCGGCATATCCGGTACATCTGGTGATTCTGTATGTGATTTGCATGACACTGCTGCGGTGAGGAGACAAAATGCTGTTCGACACACATGCGCATTACGATGATGAAGCATTTGAGGAAGACCGGGACGAACTGCTGTCCGGCCTGCGGGCGGCCGGCATCGGCACGGTGGTGAATGTCGGCTCCGGCATCGCATCCACGAAGACGACGCTTACGCTGGCGGAGAGATACCCGTTCATCTATGCTTCCGTGGGCGTGCATCCCGGCGATTCGGCGGAGTTAGACGAAGAGTCGGTGCGATGGCTTGAGGAAATGTGTACGCATCCGAAGGTGGTGGCCGTGGGTGAGATCGGCTTGGATTACCATTGGGATGAGCCGGAACGGGAGCTGCAGAAGTACTGGTTCCGGCAGCAGATCCGGCTGGCCCGGCGGACAGGGCTGCCGATCATCGTCCACAGCCGCGATGCCGCGAAGGATACGCTGGATATCATAAAGGAAGAGAACGCCGCGGAGACGGGCGGCGTGATCCACTGTTTCTCTTACGGAGTGGAGATCGCCAGGGAATACCTGGAGATGGGCTTCTATCTGGGCGTCGGCGGCGTGCTGACATTTAAGAATGCGAAAAAGCTGAAAGAGGTCGTGGCGTATATGCCGATGGACCGGCTGCTTCTGGAGACGGACTGCCCCTACATGGCGCCGGTTCCCCACCGCGGGGAGCGGAATTCGTCGCTGTACCTGCCGTTTGTGGCGCGGGCTGTCAGCGAGGTGAAAGGAATCCCGGAGGCGGAGGTCATCGCGGCGACGGAGACGAACGCGCGGCGGATGTACCGGCTTGGGTGAGGTAAGGCGCGGCGGCAGGCCGGCCGGAAGGAGCAGCGCGGCGGCCGAGCTCGCGCCGGCCGCGGCGGAAGGAAAGGAACGTACTGCGAATGCCGACGCTTGGCAACCCGAAGAACACGATAGAGATCATTCAAAGATACCATATCCGGTTCCGGAAGAAACTCGGCCAGAATTTTCTGATTGACACCCATGTGCTGGATAAGATTATCCGCGCGGCGAGGGTGACGAAAGACGACTGCGTGCTGGAGATCGGCCCCGGCATCGGCACGATGACCCAGTATCTGGCAGAGAGCGCCGGGCATGTGACGGCCGTGGAGATCGACGCCAATCTGATGCCGATCCTTGAGGAGACACTCTCGGATTATAAAAATGTGACAATCCTGAACGAAGATATCCTAAAGACGGACATCGCGGAGCTGGCGCGGGAATACGGCGGCGGGCGGCCCTTGAAAGTAGTGGCGAATCTGCCGTATTACATCACCACGCCGGTTCTCATGGAACTGCTGGAAGGCAGCGCGCCCATTGACAACATCACGGTGATGGTTCAAAAAGAGGTGGCGGACCGGATGCGGGCCGGCCCCGGAAGCAGCGACTATGGCGCGCTTTCGCTGGCGGTGCAGTATTACGCGGAACCGTACATCGTGGCCAATGTTCCCCCGAACTGTTTTATCCCCCGGCCGGCGGTGGGGTCCGCGGTGATCCGCCTGACAAGGCTGCCGCATCCGGCCGTGGAGGTGAAAGACGCGGATCTGATGTTCAAACTGATCCGCGCGTCCTTTAACCAGCGGCGGAAGACGCTGCTGAACGGACTCGGCAACGCGCCGGGGCTGACCTTTACCAAAGATGAGATCGCGGCTGCCATCGCGGTATGCGGCTTGGAACCCGCGGTGCGGGGCGAGACGCTGTCGCTTCGGCAGTTCGCGGAGCTGGCGGATATGCTGTATGCGCCAAATGCGTGAAGATATGCTGTATGCGTCAAATGCGTGAAGATATGCTGTATGCGCCAAATGCGTGAAGAAAGGAGCGGAATATGTTAGGAATCATCGGGGCGATGCCCCAGGAGGTCGCGGCGCTGAAAGAGGTTATGGATGATGCGGAAGTCCGCACGTTCGCCGGTATGGATTTTTACAAAGGGAAAATTTATGGCAAAGATGTCGTTGTCGTGAAGTCCGGCATCGGCAAGGTAAATGCGGCTATCTGCTGCCAGATCCTGGCGGATCGCTACGGAACGAACGTCGTCATCAATACCGGCATCGCCGGTTCCTTGCGGGCGGAGATCAATATCGGGGATATCGTGCTGTCCTCCGACGCCCTGCAGCATGATATGGATGCCGTCGGTTTCGGATATCCGGTGGGTGTGATTCCCCAGATGGAAGTGTCCGTATTTCCGGGCGATCCGGCGTTAATCGAGGCGGCGAAAGCAAGTTGCGCGAGGGTAAACCCGGAGATCGGCGTCCATGTGGGCCGGGTGGTCAGCGGCGACCAGTTTATCTCCGATAAGGCGAAGAAAGTATGGCTGGCGGAGACATTTGCGGGATACTGCACGGAGATGGAGGGCGCGGCCGTCGCCCAGGCGGCGTATTTGAACGGTATCCCGTTCCTGATCGTCCGCGCCATCTCCGACAAGGCGGATGATTCCGCGGAGATGGATTACGGGGAGTTTGAGGCAAAAGCCATCCGGCACAGCGTAAAGCTGGTTCTGGATATGGTGAAGAACCAGGAATAAATCAGATTTGTTAAAGCCGGAATTGACCTTATTTCCTGTCGCAAAAGAGGGAAGATCGTGCTATACTGGTTTTATCAGGAAGGAGCGGCGCTTGTCCGCAGGGACATTATGACAAAGGAGAGTGTATGATTATGGGAAAAGAAGTAACATTTGACTACTCAAAGACAGCCGGTTACATTTCCGCGGAAGAGATCGCGAACATGAAGGCCCCCGTCCTCTGCGCGAAGGACGTTCTGCTTTCGAAATCCGGCGCCGGCAGCGACTTTTTGGGCTGGATTGACCTGCCGGTCGGCTATGACAGGGACGAATTCGCGCGGATCAAAAAGGCGGCGGCTAAGATTCAGGGCGATTCCGACGTACTGCTGGTGATCGGCATCGGCGGCTCTTATCTGGGGGCGCGCGCGGCGATCGAATTTCTGAGCCACAGCTTCTACAATGTGCTTGGCAAGGCGGACCGGAAGACCCCGGAGATCTATTTTGTAGGGAACAGCATCAGCAGCAAGTATATCAGGGATCTGCAGGATGTCCTGAAGGGAAAAGATTTTTCCATCAATATCATTTCCAAGTCCGGCACCACCACCGAGCCGGCCATCGCATTCCGCGTATTCAAGGAAATGCTGATTGACAGGTATGGCAGGGAAGAAGCGAACCGGAGGATCTACGCCACTACGGACAAGGCGAGAGGCGCCTTGAAAAGCCTGGCGAATCAGGAAGGCTACGAAAGTTTCGTCGTGCCGGACGACGTGGGCGGCCGTTTTTCGGTTCTGACGGCAGTGGGCCTTCTGCCGATCGCGGTCAGCGGTGCGGATATCGACCAGCTGATGGCGGGCGCGGCCTGCGGGCGCGAGAAGGCGCTGAACGCCCCCTATGAGGAAAATCCGGCGCTTCTGTATGCGGCTGTCCGCAACATCCTGCTCCGCAAGGGCAAACAGGTGGAGATCGTGGCCAACTATGAACCCAGCCTTCATTATCTCTCCGAGTGGTGGAAACAGCTCTACGGCGAGAGCGAAGGCAAGGATCAGAAGGGCATCTTCCCCGCGGCGGTTGACCTGACTACCGACCTGCATTCCATGGGGCAGTTCATTCAGGACGGCGCGCGTATTCTGTTTGAGACCGTGATCAATGTGGAAGAGTCCGGCGCCGAGGTGGTACTGAAGGAAGAAGAGATCGATACCGACGGCATGAATTACCTGGCCGGCAGGACGGTGGATTTTGTCAATAAAAGCGCGATGAACGGAACAATCCTAGCTCACACGGACGGGCATACGCCGAACCTGCGGGTAAATGTGCCGGCCCAGGACGCGTACAGTCTGGGCCAGCTGTTCTATTTCTTCGAGTTTGCCTGCGGCATCAGCGGCTACCTGCTGGGTGTGAACCCGTTCAACCAGCCGGGCGTGGAGAGCTATAAGAAGAATATGTTCGCGCTGCTCGGCAAGCCCGGTTATGAGGCAGAGCGGGAAGCGCTGTTAAAGAGGCTGTGAAAGGCGTCCTGTGAAGGGTATCCTGTGAAGAGCATTCTGCGAAAACATTTTGTGAAGAGTATTTTGTGAAAGGCGTTCTGTGAAAAGCAATCTGTGAAGAGTATTTTGTGAAAGGCATTTTGTGAAAGGCATTCTGTGAAGAGTA
>CAYYHX010000034.1:13208-15450 GCA_964471835.1 uncultured Hungatella sp. | reverse complement strand
AACATCCCATCACCGCGCAACGCTCACGGCAAATTGGTAAAACTGATTCATTTTGGATGAGGCAGGGGATCGTTTTATGCAAAATGTTCTCAATTCTTTCACCACGTTTCGATGTTCTTCCCGTTCTATTGACGGAATTTTTCCGCCCCGATATAATGATTTCCAACGGAAATACGTTCGCTCCGGCAGCGGAAGAATTCCCCCTTTGATCTGTCACTTGCCATGATTTGTCACTTGCCAATTGCTTCATCACATCACAGGAGGGCTTTTTATGAAAAAGGCAGAGTCTCTATCGGCTCAAAAAGCACTGGTCTTCTCGCTACTGTTCACCCTTTTCTTCACGGTACTTTCCACCTGCATCCTTCGCGACTGGGGAAAGATCGGCATCACCGAAATCGAGCTTCACACGCAGGCCGGACACCGGGTAAAGACACGTATCTTCCGCCCGCACTCGGCCACGGCGGACCATCCGGCTCCGGCGGTTATCTTCACGCACGGCTTGACGGTCAATAAGGAAAGCTACGCCCAGTACGGCCTGGAACTGGCGCGCAGGGGGTTCGTCGTCATCACGCCTGACATGCTGAACCACGGAGACTCCGAGATCACCGGCCCGGAGGTATTTCTCGCGCCGCCGCAGGTCAACGACGCCTCCGGCGCGTACGCGGCGGTCCGCTACGCCAAGACTCTCGACTATGTGGATCAGGGGCAGATCGGCGTATCCGGCCATTCCGCGGGAGGCCAGGCGGCCAATAACTGCGTGGTTCTGGACAACATGGAAGAAGAACCGGCCATCTCCGCCATCTACCTCGTTTCCTCCGATCCGTTCTGCAAGGATGAGGAGGGGAACTGGACGAATCTCTACGGGACGCGGGATTTCGGCATTTATTACACCCGGTACGACCACGTCTATTTCCGCGGGGAAGGCCCCGACGGCCAACCGATGCTCGTCCGGGACTGGCTAAGTTCCGACACCGCTAAGTCACTGTTCGCTTTCGGTCAGGCACCTGATCTGTTCCCGGGCGCCGCCGTGGTTCCCGGACACACATACGTCTCGCAGGCCGGCGGTCAGGAGAGCTTCCGGCGGGTCAACGCGGCCGCGGAGATCCATCCAAAACCGCAGGGCGGCTTTCACGCGCTTACGGCTGTCTGCGATTTCTTCCAGGACGCCTTCACGGCGCCCAATTACATCGTCGGCAGCAACCAGCGCTATCCGTGGCTGATCCTCAGCAATCTCCTGGGACTTCTGGGCGTACTCGCAAGCTGCGTCTTCTTCGTGGGCTGGCTGATGAAACTTCCTTTCTTCGCCGCTGTCCGAAGGGAAGACGCCGCCGTGCTCCGGCCGGTTCCCGCGGACGCCAAAGGCCGGATCCTTTTCTGGGTTCTGACCGTCTTAAACTGCACGTTCGCTTTCTTAAGCATCAGCGGGATTTTTATGCTCGGTTTCGGCTACTGCTGCCACACCCTTTTCGCCCAGCAGACGACCAACATCTACGCCCTGTGGTCGCTCCTAAACGGTCTGTTCATGCTGCTGACCTCTTTCCTCTCCTACCTCCTCTACGGCCGGAAGAATGGAGCGTCCATGGACAACTGGGGTCTTAAGATTTCCGCCGCGGGTCTGGCGAAAAGCATCCTGGCCGCCATCCTCGGCTGCGGAATCGTATTCGCGGTCGTCGCCGCAGCGAACCGGTTCTTCTTCGTGGACTTCCGGTACTATTTCTGGGGCCTCAAGAACATTCCGCTGCAGAACCTGACGACATTCTTCATCTATTTGCCGGCTTTTCTTGTCTTCGGCCTGGCCGTATCCATCGCGGTCAACAGCGCCTACCACTGCCGCATCGCCAACGAGCCGGAATGGGTCAACGACCTGTTCTTCGCGGCCGTCAACACGATTCCCGCCCTGGTGATCACCATCGTCGGGTACGCGCTTTATATGAAAAACGGTGTGAAACCATTCGTGTTCGGTTCCACCTATACCTATACCTACACGATCAACGCGATCCCGATCTTTCCAGTCGCCGTGATCCTCATCCGCAGACTGTTCAAGAAGTGCGGCAATCCTTACATTCCGGGCATTATGCTCGGTATCCTGATGTGCTGGATGCAGGTGTCCTATTCCTTCACGATGCACGCCAACATGTATTACGGCCCGATGGCCGCCTATCTGCCCTGACAGGGCGGGCGGTTTCGGTTCCATAACGCCGGAGCGAACCTGTTCCACTAGCCATAAAACAAATGCCGCCGC
>CAYYHX010000034.1:0-13108 GCA_964471835.1 uncultured Hungatella sp. | reverse complement strand
GTTCCATAACGCCGGAGCGAACCTGTTCCACTAGCCATAAAACAAATGCCGCCGCGGGTCCGGGGAAGCCTGCGGCGGCATTTTTCTTGCGGTTGCGGTTCTTTTTCGGTTTTCCGATGATGGCGCTTTTTCACTATTTTCCCGTTTTACTTTTTATGCCGTTTCCCTGTTTCCGCCGCTTCTTTCATTTCGACATTTTCTTTTGCTGCTTTCTTATGCCGTTTCCCTGTTCTCGCCGCTTCTTTCATTTCGGCATCTTCTTTTGCTGCTCCCTTATGCCGCTTCCCCTTGTTACTGCAGTTTTCTTAAATTTTACCGCCTCCCTGCTTCTTCCGTTTCTTACGCCATTTCCTTCAATAACTTATCCACGCTTACCAGCTTCACGCAAAGGGCAAACAGCTCCATCGCGTTGCGGAGATCGTCGATCGGCGGGTAGGTCGGCGCGATGCGGATATTGGTGTCATGCGGATCTTTTCCGTAAGGATAGGTGGCTCCGGCGCCGGTCATCACCAGACCGGCCTTCTTGCAGCGGGCCACGATGTCTTTCGCGCATCCTTCCATCGAATCGAAGGAAATGAAATACCCGCCTCTGGGGTTGGTCCAGGTGCCGATCCCCAGACCGCCGAGTTCCCGGCTCAGGATTTCTTCCACTGCCTCGAACTTGGGCCGCAGGATTTCGGCATGTTTTCTCATATGCTCCACCAGGCCGTGGATATCGCGGAAAAACCGCACATGACGCAGCTGGTTCACCTTGTCATGGCCGATTGTCTGGTATTTCAGCTGCTTCTTGATATCCACCAGGTTATTCTCCGAGGCTGCCAGGGCCGCGATGCCAGAGCCGGGGAAACTGATCTTGGAGGTGGAAGCAAATTTAATCGCCAGATCCGGATTGCCGGCGCGCTTGCATTCCGCCAGAATCTCCACCAGATGATCCTGGCCCCAGTCGTAGAGATGATGAACCGTGTAAGCATTGTCCCAGTAAATCCGGAAATCCGGAGCCGCCGGCTGCAGTCTCGCGAAACGGCGGACCGTGTCGTCGGAGTAGGAGATGCCGGTCGGATTCGAATACTTCGGCACGCACCAGATCCCTTTGATGGAATCGTCACTGGCAGCCAGTTCCTCCACCATATCCATATCCGGGCCATTCTCGCCCATCGGTACATTGATCATCTCGATCCCGAAATACTCGGTCATGGCAAAATGGCGGTCATAGCCCGGCACCGGACAGAGAAATTTCACTTTGTCCAGCTTGCACCACGGGGTATTGCCCATGACGCCGTGCGTCATGGAGCGAGACATGGCGTCAAACATGACATTCAGACTGGAATTTCCGTAAATGATGATCTGCTCCGGCCGGACTTCCATCATATCCGCCAGAAGTTCCTTCGCCTCGCTGATTCCGTCCAGCACGCCGTAGTTCCGGCAGTCGGTGCCGTCGTCGCAGGTCAGGTCGGAGTCGCTTCCCAGTACATCCATCATTCCCATCGACAGATCCAGCTGCTCGATGCTCGGCTTTCCCCTCGACATATCCAGATGCAGTTCCTGGCTCTGGTAATCCTTGTAAGCCGCCTTCAGCTCCTTGCGAAGCTCGACCAATTCTTCTCTCGTCATTTCTGCGTATGGTTTCATTCCGTAATCCTCCCGGTATAGTAATGGTGTATCTGTATTTTCCGCCCGCATTCTCCGCGGATGTTACTGCGCCGGCATCTCCCGCACGATCCGGTCTCCATTTTCGTGGATGTTACTGCACAAGCATCTCCCGCACGATCCGGTCTCTACTTTCGCAAATGTTACTGCACAAGCACCTCCCGCACGATCCGGTTCACTTTCGCCGGATCCGCCTTGCCCTTCATGGCGCGCATGGTCTGGCCGACCAGAAATCCCATAGCCTTCTGTTTCCCGTTCCGGTAATCCTCCACCGACTGCGGGTTGGCCGCGATGACCGCTCCGATAACCTCGCGCAGCGCGTCCTCGTCACTGACCATTCCAAGACCCTTCTCCGCCACATAGTTCTCCGGATCTACATCGTGAGCGAAGATCTCCTCAAAGACCGTCTTTGCCACGGTTCGATTGATCACGTTCTTCTCCACCAGACCGATCAGCTTCGCCAGGTTCTCCGGTGAAAATGCCAGATCTTCCGGATCCTGTTCCCTTTCTTTCAGGAGACGCATGGCCTCCATCATCAGCCAGTTGGAAACTTCCTTGGGCTTGCCGCAGAGGTCCACGGTCGCCTCAAACAGATCCGCCAGCCGCTTGGAACCGGTCAGGATCTCCGCGTCATAGAGCGGCAGCCGGTACTCCGTCTGATAGCGGACCAGCTTTTCCGTGCGCAGCTCCGGCTGCCGGTCGCGGACCGCCTGGATCCATTCGTCGCTGATCACCACCGGCGTCAGATCCGGGTCCGGAAAATACCGGTAATCCTGAGCGTCTTCCTTCGAGCGCATGGCGTAAGAAGATTCCTTATTATCATCCCAGCGCCGCGTCTCCTGAATGACCGGCCTGCCTTCCTCCAGAAGCTCAATCTGCCGTTTCCGCTCCCCTTCGATGGCTCTGCCAATCGCCTTGAAAGAATTCAGATTCTTCATCTCCGTCCGCGTGCCGAGACGGGACGCTCCCGCCTCGCGGACGGAGAGATTCACGTCCGCGCGCATCGATCCCTCCTGCAGCTTACAGTCGGATGCGCCCAGATACTGGATGATCAGCCGCAGCTTCTCCAGATAGGCGATCACCTCGTCGGCACTGCGCATATCCGGCTCCGACACGATCTCGATCAGCGGCACCCCGCTGCGGTTGTAATCCACCAGCGAGCAGTCGTCCCACTCGTCATGGACCAGCTTGCCGGCATCCTCCTCCATGTGGATTTCATGGATACCCACCTTCTTCGTCCCCCCAGCCGTCTCGATCTTCACCCAGCCGTCATGGCAGATCGGCAGGTACAGCTGGGAAATCTGGTAATTCTGCGGATTATCCGGATAGAAATAATTCTTCCGGTCGAACTTGCAATACTGGTTGATGGCACAGTTGGTCGCCAGACCGACGGCCAGCGCATATTCGACCACCTGTTTATTCAGAACCGGCAGCGAACCCGGCATTCCGGTGCAGACCGGACAGGTATGAGTATTGGGCGCGCCGCCGAAAGCTGTGGAACAGCCGCAGAAAATCTTCGTCTTCGTCGCCAGCTCAACATGAACCTCCAGTCCGATGACGGTTTCATATTGTCTGCTCATGGCCTCGCACCTCCTTTTCCTATGCCATCTTCCCCCATGCCGGATCCATCGCAACCTGTAACCTTAACCTTTTCAATGTCCTCAGTAGAATCGTAATTCCCATTCCCGGATGCCATCTGTTTCGAGCCGGCACCGGACCGTATCCGTACCGCATCGCCTGCAGACGCATCGTTTGCCGATACATCACTTGCCAGCGTATCACTCGCAGAGGAATCATCCGCATATGCTCCTCTCACAGATGCAACACTCGCAGACGCGCTACTTGCAGATACATGCAAGATTCCTGCAATCGCAGGTTTCTCGTAACGACGGCTCTGCTCAAACGCATAACCTGCACGGATAATATTTTTCTCCATAAAGCAGTCGCCGATCAGCTGCAGCCCAATCGGCAGCCCCTTCGAATCCCTCCCGCACGGCACCGTCATGCCGGGCAGCCCTGCCAGGTTCACGGAGATCGTATAAATGTCCCCCAGATACATTTTCAAAGGATCACTCAAAGATTCACCCAGCCGCGGCGCCGTCGTCGGGGCGGCAGGTCCCAGAATCACATCATATTCCGCAAATGCCTTGTCAAACGCCTGCTTGATCAGCGCCTTCGTCCGCAGGGCTTTCAGATAATACGCATCATAATAGCCGGAACTGAGCACGAAAGAACCCAGCATGATGCGGCGTTTTACTTCCGGTCCGAAACCCTCGGAACGGCTCCGCTTGTACATATTATGAAGGCCCTCGTATTCTTTCGCGCGATAACCGTATTTGACGCCGTCAAACCTCGCTAGGTTCGAGCTGGCTTCGGCCGACGCGATTACATAATAGGCCGGGATCGCGTATTCCACCAGGCTCAGATCGAATTCCTCTACGACGGCTCCCTTCTCCTCCAAAACTTTCGCCGCCGCCAGAATCGCCGCCCTCACCTCGTCGTCCAGACCTTCGCCCAGATAATCGCGCGGGATACCGATACGCATCCCCCGCACATCGTCCACCAGCGCGGAGGTGAAATCCAATCCCTGTGCGCTTCCGGAAGTTCCCGACGGGTGCGGCATCCCCCATGCTCCTTCGGAAGTTCCCGCCGCGCATGTCATTCCACGCGGATTCCCGGAAATGTCCTCCGCGCGAGGCATTCCGTCCATAATTTCGGAAATGGCCTCCGCGCGAGGCATTCCATGCATACTGCCAGAATATTCCAACGGGTGCGGCATCCCCCATGCTCTTTCGGAAGTTTCCGCCGCGCATGTCATTCCACGCGGATTCTCGGAAATGTCCTCCGCGCGGGGCATTCCACCCATACCTCCGGGAACTCCCGCCGTGCGCAGTCCGCCTGCATTTCCGGACGTATCGAACGTGCGCGGGATTGACGTGCTGTCCTTCGGATCGTAACCTGCAATCGCCTCCAGAATCGTCGCGCAGTCGGTCACGTCCTTCGCAATCGGCCCGATCTGATCCAGGGAAGAACCGTAAGCGATCAGGCCGTACCGCGATACTGTCCCGTATGTGGGTTTGATCCCCGTCACGCCGCAGAAGGAGCTGGGCTGGCGGATCGAGCCGCCGGTATCCGACCCCAGCGCGCAGAAGCATTCATTGGCCGCCACCGCCGCGCAGGAACCGCCGGAGGAACCGCCCGGCACATGCTCCGTATTCCAGGGGTTCCGCGTCACACCGTAGGCCGACGTCTCCGTCGTACTTCCCATCGCGAATTCGTCCATATTCGTCTTGCCCAGGATCACCGCGCCGGCCCTCTCCAGGTTCAGGACTGCCTCCGCCGTGTAGGTAGGAACAAAATTATAAAGTATCCTGGAACAGCAGGTCGTCCGCATCCCCTCGGTACACATGTTATCTTTGATAGCCACCGGAACGCCCGCAAGCGGACCGGTCAGCTCTCCCGCGTCAATCCGCTTCTGAACCTCGGCGGCGCGCGCAAGGGCGCCTTCCCGATCCACGGTTACATAAGCGTGAACCTCCGGTTCCACGGCCTGGATCTGATCCAGGGATGCTTTCACCGCTTCAACGACGCCGATCTCATGCTTTTTTATCTTACGGCCCAGCTGGACCGCCGTCAAATCCCTTATATCCATGTTCTATCCTATCCTCCCCTCTCCGCGTTTGGCCGGTACTTTAACTTTAACTTTAACCAGACAAGATGATTCATTCCACCGTCTTCGGCACCTTGAATGCCCCATCCTTCTGTTCCGGTGCGTTTTTCAGGATCTTTTCCCGTTCATCACCGTTCGTTACGACATCTTCGCGGAAGACATTATTTACCGCAAAGACATGCGACATCGGCTCCACCCCGTTGGTATCCAACTCATTTAACATATCGATATAGTCCAGCATCCGGCCCATATCCTTCTTCGCCGCTTCCTTCTCCTCGTCCGTAAGCTCCAGCTTTGCCAGAATGCCTACATACTCGATCGTCTCATCACTTATGACATTCGCCATGTCGGTCCCCCTTTTGCGCATTTGAGTATTCTTCAATGTTTACGTTTTCGATATTTGCGGCCTTCCTGTCCGCCAAACTGTCCTATTATATGAAATGTCCGTTTTGCTCCGACTAGCGATTGGCATCACTTTTGCAGACTGCCGGTTTCACTTTAACAAACTGCCGCATCTCCCTAATCTTCTGCCTCCATCGCTATCACGCATCATTTTACGAAACAGCACACCTCCACACAGTTTTTCAGCTCCAGCCAGCACATCTCACCCTCACCTCTGCGGCCCCGGTCAGCATTTCTCAGCCCGGCTTTTACGGCTCCGGCCGGCACCTTTCCCCGGCTTTTACGGTTCCAGCCGTGTCACGTCCCGCGGGAAAAGCGACGTCTCACGCACATTCTGTTCGCCCAGGAGCCGCATCGTCAGCCGCTCAAGACCGATTCCCAGACCGCCGTGGGGCGGCATACCATATCGGAAAATCATCAGATAAGACTCGATGTCTTCCGGAGCCATGCCGCGCTTCTCCATCTTGCGCAGGATCTCCCGGTAGTCATGGATTCTCTGCCCGCCGGTCGTAACCTCTAATCCCTTAAACAGCAGATCGAAACTTAACGTGAACCGGGGATCGGCGGGGTCATCCATTGCGTAAAACGGCCGTTTCTTCGAAGGATAATGGGTCACGAACACAAAATCGCTTCCATACTCTTCCTCAAAATACCGGCCGATCAGCAATTCTTCCTCCGGTTCCAGATCAAAAGGATTGCGGATTCTCCGGTTGTATTTCTCCGCAACCAGTTCCTTCGCCTGATCAAAACGCACCGCCGGAATCCGGCTCACGTCTGGCAGCTTCACGTCCAGCATCGAAAGCTCTTTCCGGTATTCCTCCGCCAGAAGCCTCATCGTATATTGCAGAAATCCGGTTTCCATCGCCATAACCTCTTCAAAGCCGTCGATGTAACCCATCTCGAAATCCAGGCTTACGTACTCATTTAAGTGCCGCGTCGTATTGTGCTTCTCCGCCCGGAACACCGGCGCCACTTCAAAGACCCGGTCATATACGCCTACCATCGTCTGCTTATAGAACTGCGGGCTCTGTCCCAGTTCCGCCTTCTTATTGAAATAATCCAGCTTGAACACATTAGAACCGCCCTCGGCGCCCCGCGCGACGATCTTCGGCGTGTGTACCTCCGTGAAACCTTGGCTCATGAGGAAATCGCGGAACCCCCGCACGATACCTTCCTGAATCTTGAATTTTGCCCGTTCCCTTACATTGCGCAGGGAAATGGGCCGCAAGGCCAGCTTTGCCTCCAGAGAAGTATTCATCTTGAATTTATTGATCGCGAGCGGCAGAACCTGATCCGGCTCTGACAGAACCGTAAGGCCGCTGAGCCGGAGTTCAAAACCATGCGGCGCGCGCGGCTCAGCCACGACCCTGCCGGTAACTTCCACCGCAGATTCCTCCCTCAAATCCTTAATATCGGCAGGGCGCAGCGCCGGAAGCGCTTCCGCCGAACTCGAACTGTCTGACGAGGAACGGTTTTCCTGCACCCTGCTGGACACAGCTTCGCCTGACGCTGCTTCATCTGCCTGCCTTCCGTTTGACGCCCCTTCGCTCAATGTCCTTTCGCCCAGCTGTGTTCCGTCTGACGCCCCTTCGCTCAATGCCCTTTCGCCCAGCTGTGTTCCGTCTGACGCTTCTTCGTTCAAGATTGATTCACTTGACTGCCTTCTGTCTGATACCCCTTCCCCCAAGTCCGCTGCACCTGACAGCGCCGCGTCGGATTCTGGCTCACACGACACAGTTCCGCCTGTCAGCCCCCCGGATTGCGCCTCACCGGCAGGCTGTTCCGTGCCTGCCTTACTGCCCTGCGCTTTCTCTTCACAGACACACTGTACCAAACCTTCGGACTTACGGAGGATCACGAAAGCGACCTCGCCCATGTCACGGATATTATGGACGGCGCCACGCATCTTGACGGTACGGCCGTTGTAATCGCCGTTTAGAATCTGGCTGATGGAAACGTCCTCCTTTTGAGTTATGCCGCTTAAAAACTCCATGCTGTGTTCCTCCTTTTTTGACCGCGGTACTCTTCCCGGCAGCAGGTTTCTGCAAACCGAACCGGCCTGCGGTCCTCTCACGCTTCTTTTAGAAAATATTTCGCGTTTACACAAAAGCTGCGCCGTCACGGCACTTTTACGGATACCCGACAAATAAAAACACGGTTAAAACGCCTTGCGATTACAAAAACGCCTTGCGATTACAAGAAAAACCGCCCCTGGAATACATTTTCGTATTCCGGGACGGGACATAATCATTCTGTAAGAATCCCGCGGTGCCACCCGCATTGAGACGCCGCCGGCCAATGGGCCGCTAAGCGCATCTCCTCTCCTATGCACATAACGTGTGCCGACGGATATGCCTACTGCCATTTCGACATACCGGCTCCGGAGTGTTCCCTTCGCCGTTTCCCCCATGGCCGCGCTCTCAGTCGCTGACGCCGCCTTCCTGTCGGGTTCCCTGGCAAGAGTCTCCTTCCCTGCCGCTGCATTTTCAAAATAATAAAATTATGATAACATATCGAATCGTCATTTTCAATGAATAATTTCTACAAAATCATCTCGATTCTATCTCGAAGAAAACGTATAATTTTAACACGATAAAATGATGTTGAAGTAAAAGCCTCACTCATTTTGCTGAAAAATTTACAGTCTGAAACTCGCATATCTGGTTATATTTGATGGCATTCCACCCACAGATGTGGTATAATTCAAGTATCAAACCAGATGTGCGAAAGATGTCCTTTTTCACGACCCCTGCGCAGCCGATGACACTGGATGGCATTCTTTTTCCCCTTACAGCGAGGGAGCGGAAAGACCTGGAAAATTCGTGGGCGAAAGTATTCGCTGATGAAATTTTCCCCAAAATCGAGGAAGAGCCATTCCGCGTCCTGTACTGTGAGAATAACGGCAGGCCAAACACTCCCATCAATGTCCTGGTCGGGGCAAGCATCATCAAGGAAATGCCGGGCTATTCCGATGACGATATCGTGGAGGGGCTCATGCTCGATATCCGTCTTCAGTACGCCCTCCACACCACAAGCTTTCAGGAACAGCCCCTTTCCGATAAGAGCCTCCAGAATTTTCGCAGAAGGTGCTATCAATACGAACTGGAAACCGGCAATGACCTGATGCACACCTGCATTGTTTCCCTTTCGAAAGAGATAGCCAGGGTCATGAAGATATCCGGCAGAACCAGGCGCATGGATTCCATGATGATCGACGCGAACATCAAAAAACTCAGCCGTCTGGAACTGATCTACACCTGCATAGCGGATCTGGTCATCCGCCTGAAAAAGGAATCCGTGGAAGGGATCCCGGAAAGCCTGCTCCACTATGATGCGCAGGAAAATGACTTTAACCGGGTTTTCTACTACGCGAAGAACTCCGACTACGCGGAAAAATGCATACAGCTTTTAGCGGATTCCGACAAACTCCTTGCCTTCTGCGGTGAGCGCTTCAATGACTGGAAGGAGTACAAACTCTTCAGCCGATGCCTTTCCGAACAGACAGTCAAGAAGAAAGGCAAACGGCGGCTGTCCATGCACGAGGACGGGACAATGAATTCATCCATCCTCCGGAACCCTTCCGATCCGGATGCGACGTTTCGCAGCAAAGCGGGAAAGAACACCGGGGTTATGTCGCGAACCTCGAGGAATCCGTTGGTGAGAACGGCTCCGTCATCACAGACTACCGGTTCGAACAGAACACTTACAGCGACAGCCGGTTTCTGGCGGACACACTTACTGCGATGGATCCGGCTGAGGAACCGGTAACCATTGCGACAGACGGCGCTTATCCGACACCCGCAAACCTGAAACTCGCGGAAGAGAAAAATGTCCGTATCGTTTCCACAAATATGCCGGGGAAAAAGGCGAATGATTTTTACGCCGGCTTTGAACTGTCGGGGGATGGGAAAACCATCCTTGCCTGTCCGGGCGGGGCAGAACCCATATCCTGCAGCAAGCCATACAAAAACGGACAGATACGGGTGGCCTTTCCTTCTTCTTCCTGCGAGAACTGCCCCTGCCGGGGACAATGCCCCGCGCAAAAGGGGAAACGTGTTTCAGCATTTCTCCTGTCCCTTTCCTCTGTCAACCGTGCGAAAACACAGCGGATGATGAGCGGAGAGGAAGGTGGCAATTACGCCAGACTGCGCAACGGTGCTGAGACCCTGCCGTCGAGTCTGCGGAGGGATTATCACACAGACAAACTTTCAAGAGGATGGCTGCGGGGCAAACTGATTTTCGACTTCGAAATCGGGGTGTTGAATTTCCGAAAACTCTTCACTTACCGGAAGGGTCTGGGGAATTATGCCCAAAATCCGGTAATTGCGTAAGTAAATGGGCAGGAATGACCCTGACATAGAGGCAAAATGCCAACCCTGGATTCCTGAATACCAGAACATGCAGATTTCAAGGTTCAAAAAAAACATTTGCTGATATCAGCACTACTTTTACATAGAATTTTTGCCCTTACATCATCCTTTCTATAAAATATATAAATGATCTGAGACATCGAGATAAATCCTATCCATCTCATCTAATGGTTGATAATTTAATTGAAAAAATGCTTCGGTTTACTCAGTACAAGAATATTCATTGCCATAAAAATAAATAAACAACTCAACATTCATGTCCTGAACTTGCTTGGGAACTTCAAACATGAAGACCCCTTTTCTGGTTTCCAGTGGGGATATATTTGAATAAGAATCAAAACCGCGTCCATCCTTTTGCACCAGCACCATATTCGCGTTGTACTCGTATGTTTCGTCAAATATAGCTTTGATAGAAATCATTTTATCTGCACGGATATCAGAGGTTGAATTATTTGTCAAATCACAGTATACGACAAAATAGATATCATTTGCTGGATCATCAATCGGATAGTGCGAGTAAACCCTAGACGTATTTGGCGGCAGCACATCCGCGGTATACTCAGTTTCCAGAAGCATAAATGAAGCGACTCCCTCCGCTTCCACTTTTTGATTCATTGAAACCAGAATCTTACTCGATACTTCCACATCAGCATTATACGCAACGGAAAAAAGTTCATCTCCGAACTGCATAAAAGCACTGCCGGATGTGACATCTGCTGGCAATTTGTAACCTATATGGAGCTTTTTAGTTGAAAGAGGGGCCATGCTTCCATATGCAACAATTCTATCCGGATCCGTTTCTATAGCAATAATTGTGTCGTCGTACCGGACTCCATCCAAGGATTTAAAATAAGCGGAAATATCATCGACAGAAAAATCAGCACTGCCGCTGTTTGTTGCATTAAGAATAACATCGACATAGTTTGTCCCGCTCTCAGCCTCATAATAGGATCCTTCGCCACTTACACTCTGCAGTCTGTCAGAGGTGACAATCTTGAAAATACTGAATTCCAGACCATCTGAAGATGAATAATCCTCTCCAATTGAAACTTCCTCAGCCTCATTTATTTCTTCCGGCTCAGTCGCATCCCCGATGCTTCCGTATGTACTGCTGAGACTTGTATTATCTCCTGCCTGACTAGTTGAGGACTGAATATCAGATGAACTGCACCCGAAACACATCATGGAAATTACTACTGCTGTCATGACTATATAACTGATTTTTTTCATTAGAATGCCTCTTTTTCATGATATCTCAATCAATACACATACTGCGCTGAATAGAACATGCTGACAGTAATACTAGCTGAGTAAACAAAATCGCTGTCGGTAAATCTCGTCTTATTCATATTCTCCCACATTCTACTTTTATCTGTCATTAAATCAAACTCGCAACAATTATCTAAGTGCTCAAAATCAAAGATGCAGAAGCTAATCACTCGTTTCGAAAATTCTCGGACTGTCCGACGTCTGTTGTATCGAATCATTCAATCGCTTTTTCTCTTTGCAATTACTAAGCAAAACCAATAGAATATCTATTCCTCCGCAAAAAATAAAGAAGGAACCCGCAATCTTTGCTAACAATGAGTATAAATCCACTAAAGTATTAGCGGCAAGTCCTGTATACTGCGCTGATGTCGTATAAAAATCTGCCCCAAATTCAATAGAAGTAGACGCATATGATACGCCGCCATGAAGGCTAGTATGACTTGCATTAAAAGACAAATATATAAAATACATACCTATTATAATAATTATAACTCCCAATATAATCAAAATTGTATTTATTCGTTTCTCTGATTTTGACATTATAATACACCTCACTAAAATCTTGGTACACGCACTTGTAAAATACATATGTTAGAACCTGTTTCATTTACTAATACCAATATAAGTCTCCTGAGTACTGCCAAGCATATCGTGATTCCTAACATCTTCTTTCTTGTCACTTAATACTTCATACAAACTTTCCGCATTCCCAATTGACTCATTATTGTTTATAGATACTTCTCCGATTGAGGAAATGGCAGATTCTACATCATTCACGGCTTAACTTTTCCAAACCTTGTGCAGACAATAATGCTTATTATAGTACTGAATAGAATGTATCTTTTTCCATATATTCACTTCTCCTTATTTTTCCATTCACTAATTCAGTACTGTACCTGTAAGAACATCAAAAGCAAAATCCTGAATGTCAAGAATCTGTTCGATATACTGATTCATAACCATACTATGTTCAACGCTTTCTTTAAGAGCATCTATATAATCTCTTATCTGGTATAATGCCTCAAGCGCCGAATCTGCACCTGGAAGCTTGCCTGAAGGAACATAATATAAAGTATAGTCAATCTCTCGTTTAAAGTTAAGCAAACCAAGCTGTTCGCACATTTGTGCAGCACCTCTGTATAACGGAAGAGCCTTATTTGTGTATTGTTGAGCCAATAGAGCCGTGTCCCACAGTTTATGCGTATCATTAAAGTCTGCTGAGTTCATTGTCTTTACAGCCTCAGCCATATAATCGTTTGCACTCATAATCGATCTGATAATAGTGTTCAGTTTCTCAATATCAACACCTGTAATCTCGTTGGAAACTTCTTCCACAGTATAAACAAGCGTGGCTGGGTCTACACCCCATTCCTTATACTCGTCTGCGGGACCTCCCGGAACACATGCTCCATCTTCATTTACCTTATGGCCATCTGGAGTAATTGTATTCACATACAGATACCCGTCCGAGCCAAAGTAATAGCATGAAGATGATTCACCGTTACCCGTGGCAATCCACTCCCATGTGTCTACCGGATAACTACCGTCATCCCTTTCATACCACCAACCGATTCCATCTTGATGCCAAGTTCCTGCGTATGCCGGAATGCTGATTACTAAAGAAACCAGCACGGCAATGAGCATAAATACACTTTTCTTCACCGTTATAATCCTCCTTTTCTTCTGTGAATTTTCCACACATAGTAAATCAAATATTGTTAAGGAGCCACAAAATTATTTGAACATCTAC
>CAYYHX010000033.1:2418-15451 GCA_964471835.1 uncultured Hungatella sp. | reverse complement strand
GCGATCACGACGCTGATGGACAGCGACGAGGGCCTTGAGAGGCTGGAAAGGGCGCAGCTGGAAATCGATGAGAAGCTGGAAGTCGATGAGAAGCGGGAAGTGGGCGGGAAGCTGGAAATGCCTGCGGAAGTGGCAGTGAATTTTCCGATGCCGGGACGGCAGACGCCGGATCATGATGCAAGGGAACTGTGCCTCGGGCAGCAGGACGTCTTCTGCGGGATGCGGGATGCCGGTGCCGCGGCGCCCGCGTCTCAAGATGCTGCATCCGCGCCTCAGGATGCCGCCTCCATGCTTCAAGGCGGCACTCCCGCGCCTCAGGATACCGCCTCCATGCTTCAAGGCGCCACTTCCGGGTCTCAAGGTGCGGCATCCGTTCTTCAAGGTGCCGCTCCCGTTTCTCAGGCTGCCACACCCGTGCTTCAAGATGCCGTGGCGCCCGCGTCTCAGGCTGTCATCCCCATCTATGACGCCCAGTCGCGTCCGGTTCGTGCAGTTCCTCTCGAATCCGCGTCCGGCTGCGTCTGCGCAGAGTATGTGTATCTCTATCCGCCGGGTATGCCGATCGTCGTGCCGGGGGAACTTCTGACGGAGGAAATTGTCCGTACGATAGGTGCCTGGCGCGCGCAGCGCCTCCCGATCCAGGGGATGTGTGACCGTACGGCGTCCACGATCCGGGTGCTTGACGGGAATGTTTGACGGGAGTATTTGATGGGAGTGCCTGACGGGAGTGCTTGACGAGAGTACCTGACGGGCGCAATCCGCTTATCCGCCGCCGCAAAGGATGGGAAATCGAGGAAGAGGAGAACCCCGGGAAGCGGGAGGCCGTTGCTTCGAAGTTGTATGCCGCAAAGAATGGGAAATCGAGGAAAAAGGAGAACCGCAGCGACATGGGAAAAGTATTCGTTATCGAAGGAAGCGACGGCAGCGGCAAAGAGACGCAGACCCGTCTGCTTTTTGCGTATCTGCAGGCGCGGGGATGCGCCGTGCGCAAGGTTTCCTATCCGAACTATGAGAGCGAATCATCGGCGCTGGTGCGTATGTACCTTGGCCGTGAGTTCGGCGAGGACCCGTTCGCGGTCAACCCGTATGTGACGTCCGCTTTCTATGCCGTGGACCGTTTCGCTTCCTATCTGAAAGAATGGAAGGAATTCTATGAATCCGGTGATGACCACATCGTGATTTGCGACCGTTATGTAACCAGCAACATGCTCCATCAGGCCGCCAAGCTGGATACGATGGAGGAGAAGGCCGCGTTTCTGGACTGGGAGTATGATTTTGAGTATGTGAAAGGCGGGCTGCCCGTGCCGGATCAGGTGTTCTTTTTGGATGTCCCGCCTGAGGTATCCGCGCGGATCATGCGGGGGCGCGCCAATAAGTTTACTCACGGGACGCGGAACGATATCCATGAGGCGAATCCGGATTTCCTGCGCCGCTCCTATGAAAACGGCATCTTTCTGGCGGAGAAATACGGCTGGGAGCGGATAGAATGCTGTGATAAGGCGGGGAATCTGAAATCCATAGAGGAGATCCATGGGGCGCTTTGCGCGTATTTTTCCGCATGATTGTGGAACGGCGGCTTTCCTGCCGTCTGACCAGACCATTTTTATCATAAGGCTCAGATTCTGATAAGCGTTCACGTTCATCGTCGTGTTGTCATCTTTGCGAAACACGAGGTCGAGACACCAATGGCCGGACTCATATCTCCGGTGCGAACGGATCCCTTCCGCAATACCGGCCACATCTTTTAGTACGGATATATAGTAACGTTTTTCCTGACTGATTTTCTTTGACGGAACCATTGGCCAGATTGTTTTAATGACACATGGGAAAGAGGCGATCCTGCCCTATTGTTTCTTCCTTTCCTTATCTTCCTATGTATCGATCTGGTAGTATTCTCCGGTCTCAATCCGGGATGGGCCTTTTCGGTTGTCTTTAGATAATCGTTTTTCTCTTTTTTTATTTGTTTCGGCGTTTCCTGATCAAAGCACTGCGATACCTCTTCCGAAAGACCGTTCCGTTCCCATTGAGCTTTCCGATGCATTCCCCTCGGTGCGGAATACTACAATCAGTTCAAAAAGGAACGTAAAATTAACACATAAGCAACGGGTTGGAAACCAAAGCTTCTGAGTACACAGGAACAAAAAAGCAAACAACTAAGAGGGCAACCAAGGAAAAGCACAAACCAACCTGTCGAGACTCTATAGTTTGGCAGATTGGGAAATTTTTACTCAAGAGAATGAAACCGGAAAAGGCTTTTAAGTAAGAGAGATATGTGTTATACTGTTTGCGCAGGTTGTTTAAAGAGCAACGGGGCCTGTGCGCCCGCATCGGAGGAAACCATGAAGACGATCAGCGTGCTGATACCTTGCTATAATGAAGAGGAGAATGTAGAACCGATTGCCCGGGCGGTGATCGATACGATCACGAAGGAGCTGCCGGAATACGATTATGAACTTATTTTCATTGACAATGATTCCCGCGATCAGACCAGGCCGATCTTAAGAAAGATGTGCGCGGCTAATCCGAAGATCCGGGCGATCTTCAATGTCAGGAATTTCGGACAGTTTAACTCGCCTTATTATGGTATGCTGCAGGCCGGCGGAGACTGCGTGATCTCCATGGTAGCGGATTTTCAAGATCCGGTGGAACTGATCCCCCAGTATGTCCATGCGTGGGAGGAAGGCTATAAGATTGTCATCGGCATCAAGACCAGCAGCCAGGAGAATCCGGTTATGTACTGGCTGCGGAGCTGCTATTATAAGCTGATCCACCGGCTGTCGGATGTGGAACAGATCGAACACTTTACGGGTTCCGGCCTCTATGACCGTGATTTTATCGAGGTGCTGCGCAAACTGGATGATCCCACGCCTTTCCTGCGGGGCATCGTGGCGGAGCTTGGCTACCGGCGCAAGGAGATTCCTTATGAGCAGCCGAAGCGCAGGGCGGGCAAGACCAGCAATAATTTTTACCGCTTATATGATGCGGCCATGTTGAGCTTTACTTCCTATACGAAAGCGGGGCTGCGTGTCGCCACATTGGTCGGGGCGATCAGCTGTGTGGTCAGCTTTATCGTGGCGATCGTCTATCTGGTGATGAAACTGATCTGGTGGGACCGGTTCGCAGCGGGGATGACTCCCCTGCTTTTGGGTGTGCTGTTTCTGGGGTCGGTGCAGATCTTCTTTATCGGCATAATCGGCGAGTATGTACTTTCCATCAACCAGCGTGTGATGAAGCGCCCGCTGGTGGTTGAGGAAGAACGTATCAATTTTCCGGAGCAGGCGGCGGGTTCGCAGGGAACAGAGCGGATGCAGGCCTTACAAAGTTCAGGGCAAACGGCAGTTTCACAGAGTCCGGAGCAGGAGCAGGCGTCGCTTTCGCAGCGCGGCCCGGCGGACAGAGAAAAAGGAACAGACGGCGATGAAATACAAGATTGACATCGTAAGAATCCGGGAAAATTCGATCCAGCTGAACGGCTGGGTTATCGGCAGGACTCCGCAGTCGAAAGCGGAGTTTCTTGTGCTGGACGAAAACCGCCGGAAGGTGCGGATGAAGTACGTTTCCACACGGCGGGACGACGTGAGCCAGATCTATTATAAGCGGATCTATGACCGGGATTTTGGTTTTGACATTCAATTCCGCTACAGGCGGGGACGCAGCTACTGGCTGCTGATCCGCTGCGACGGCCGGGTGAAGAAGATCCGCTTCAATGAAAAGCTGATCGCGAGGCGTTCCAGTGTGGCGTATAAGCGGATGGAGAAGATCCGGGATCTGATGAATCTGGAAACCGTGCGTGTGGCTTTGGAGTTCGGCAGGGAGCACGGCCTGAAGGCGCTGTTCCTCAAATCGAAGCATAAGCTGCAGGGCATTGACAATGATTACGAATACGCGGAATGGTATGATCTGACGAAGCCTTCGGAGGAGGAGCTGCGGCGCCAGAGGGAGGAGATGTCCGCCGGCGGGACGGGCGGACCGAAGTTTTCGATCGTAATGCCGGTCTATCGGGCGCCGGCGGATTTCCTGCGGGTCATGCTGGATTCGCTCCTGGCGCAGACCTACACGGACTGGGAGCTGTGTATTGCCGACGGCAGTCCGGAGGGCGAGGATTCGGCGGGGCTTGTGAGGAAATACGCGGAGCGGGATTCCCGCTTTCATTACCGGAGGCTGGGGAAGAACGAAGGGATTTCCGGCAACACGAACGCGGCTATTGCGGACGCGTCCGGTGACTATATCGTGCTGGCCGACCAGGACGACGCGATGCCGGAACATGCGCTCTATGAGATTGCGCGAGAGATCCGCGAGCATCCGGGCTGCGACGTCATTTATTCGGACGAAGATAAGATGGATATGGACGGCGGGGCGCTGTTCGACCCGCATTTTAAGCCGGATTTCAATCCGGACCTGCTGTGCAGCGTGAACTATATCTGTCATCAGTTCGTGGTGAAACGGGAGCTGCTTCAGCGTGTGGGAGGCTTTCGGCCGGAGTATGACGGGGCGCAGGATTACGACCTGATTTTCCGCTGTACGGAGGCGGCGCGGGAGATCCGCCACATTCCGAAGGTTCTCTATCACTGGCGCTGCCATCAGGGCTCTACGGCCAGCAATCCGCAGAGCAAGCTGTACGCGTTCGAGGCCGGTTCCCGCGCGATCCTGGATCATTACGCCAGGGCAGGGATCGAGGCGGAGAAGGTGGAGAAGGGCGTGGACTACGGGATCTACCACACCACGTTCCGGATCCGGGGCGAGCCGCTGGTGTCGGTGATCATCCCGAACAAGGACCACGCCGCGGACCTTGATCTGTGTGTGCGTTCGATTCTCACGAAATGCAGTTACCGGAACCTGGAATTCGTGGTGGTGGAGAACAACAGCACGGAGGCGGAGACATTTGCCTATTATGAGAGGATTCAGAAGGAATTCCCGCAGGTTCGGGTGGTGCGCCGGGAGGGGGAGTTTAATTTTTCCGCGATCATCAATTTCGGCGTGCGTCATGCCACCGGGGAATACCTCCTGTTTTTGAACAATGACGTCGAGCCCATCGCGGAGAATTTCATCGAGGAGATGCTGGGATTCTGCCAGAGGGACGATGTGGGCGCCGTCGGCGCCAGGCTTCTGTACGAGGACGGCACGATTCAGCATGCGGGCGTGGTCGTGGGGTTCGGCGGCATCGCGGGACATACGTTTATCGGGCTTCACGAGTCGGAGAACAGCTATTTCCACCGGGCGATGTGCGCCCAGGATTACAGTGCGGTGACGGCGGCCTGCATGATGAGCCCGCGTTCCGTATTCGACGCGGCCGGGGGATTCTCCGAGGATCTGGCGGTGGCGTTCAATGACATCGATTACTGCATGAAGGTGCGGGCGCTGGGGAAGCTGGTGGTTTACGCGCCTTACGCGAAGCTGTATCATTATGAATCGAAGTCGCGGGGGCTGGAGGACACGCCGGAGAAGGTGCAGCGGTTTAATCGCGAGGTGGCGAAATTCGCGAAGAAATGGCCGGATATCCTGCGTGACGGCGATCCGTACTACAATCCGAACTTGACGCTGCGCAAATCGAATTTCGCTCTCCGGGATCTTTTGAAGGAGAGGATCGGGGAGCCGTACCCGATGCCGGAGGAGATCAGGCGGCTGATGGAGGAGGCATAGGAGGGAGTGCGGCATATGGGGGCTGCCGGTCAAAAACCGGGGTGGAAGGAAAACGGCGCCGGGGTGTACGCAAAGAGCAGAAGGAATAACAGGGAGAACACAGCTGATATGGAAGCAAAACGGGTAACGGTTATCATACCGAATTATAACGGCCTTTCGTTCCTGGGGATCTGCATGGATGCCCTCGAACGGCAGACCTGCCGGGATTTTGGAATACTGGTGGTGGACAACGGCTCTACCGACGGCAGCGTGGAGTGGCTGAAAAAGCAGGGGATCCCGACGATCTTCCTGCCGGAGAACGCCGGATTCTCGAAGGCGGTCAACATCGGGATCCGTGCGGCGGATACGCCGTATGTGCTGCTTCTGAACAATGATACCGAGGCCGCGCCGGATTTCGTGGAGGCGCTTCTTACGGAGATCAGCCGTTCGAAGAAAATCTTCGCGGTCAGCGGCAAGATGGTGCAGATGTACCACCGGAAACGTATGGACGACGCCGGGGACATGTACAGCCTGATGGGCTGGGCGTACCAGCGGGGCGTGGGAAGGAGCAGCCGCGGCTATAACCGGCCGATGGAGGTTTTCTCGGCCTGCGCGGGAGCGGCGATCTACCGCCGGTCCGTGTTTGATGAGATCGGCCTGTTTGACGAGATGCATTTTGCCTATCTGGAGGATATCGACGTCTGCTACCGGGCGAAGATTTACGGTTATCATGTGCGGTATTGTCCGAAGGCCGTGGTGTATCATGTGGGAAGCGGAACCAGCGGTTCCAAGTATAATGCGTTCAAAGTCCGCCTGGCGGCGCGCAACAATGTCTATCTGAATTATAAAAATATGCCGCTGGCGCAGCTCCTGGTAAATTCCCCCGTGATCGCGGCCGGCGCCGCCGTAAAGTATGGCTTTTTCAACCGGATCGGTTTTGGAAAGGAGTATCTGGAAGGGCTCGTTGAGGGCCTGAAGACGGCAAGGAACTGCCGGAAAGTGGCTTATAGCCCGGAGCATACCGGGAATTACCTCGCGATCCAGTGGGAGCTGGTCATGGGAACGGTGCTCTATGTATATGAATTTTTCATGAGGCAGTTTGAAAAGGCGCTTTCGGCTGTCCCGGCTGATGCAAACGAAAAAAATATTTAAGATATTTTTAATATCACAAGGCGTTTTTTTGTGTATAATGAATGGGTCACGGCACCACATGACGCGAAGGTAAACGCTTATGATAAAGAATAATCAGCAGATGCTGAACCGGCTTCATGTTATTTTGGATGTGCTGGTACTGGTGCTGGCGTACGCGCTGGCGTGGGGGGCGCTGGTGCTCCGTACCAGATTCCTGACGCCGGAACGCGGACTGCTCCCGGCGCAGTATTATTTTTCGGCGCTGCTCGTCATCATTCCGCTGTATTTGATTTTATATACCTCATTCCATCTGTATGAACCGAAGAGGATCCAGTCGCGGCGGTTCGAATTTGTGAATATCTGCAAGGCGAACCTGTTTGGTCTGATGATCCTCGCGGTGCTTTATTTCCTGTTCCGGAAGAATCCGTACCTGCAGGAGTTTTCAACGCGGATGGTGTTTTATTTCTTCATCTTCAACATCGTGGCGGTGACGGCGGAACGGTCGGCGATCCGGGCGGTTCTGCGCGCGATGCGTGCCAAGGGCTATAACCAGAAGCATGTCCTGCTGATCGGCTACAGCCGCGCGGCGGAAGGCTTTATCGACCGTGTGAAGATGAACCCGGAATGGGGCTACCATGTCTGGGGGATCCTGGATGATAACATGGCGCCGGGCAGCGAGTATAAGGGAATCCGCGTGATCGGGGCCATCGGCGAGCTGAACTCGATCCTGGAATTGAATACGCTGGATGAGATTGCTATTACCCTGGGGATCGGCGAGTACGGCCGTCTGGAGGAGATCGTGGCTGCGTGTGAGAAATCGGGCGTTCACACCATGTTTATTCCGGACTATAACAATGTGATCCCTACGCGGCCGTATACGGAAGATCTTCAGGGGCTTCCGGTGATCAATATCCGCTATGTGCCGCTCAACTCCACTTTTAACCGCATGGTGAAGCGGCTGGTGGATATCGTGGGATCTCTGGTGGGGATCCTCATTTTCTCACCTGTCATGCTGCTTACGGCGCTGACGATCAAAATCACGTCTCCGGGACCGCTGATCTATAAACAGGAGCGGGTGGGCCTCCATAACCGCCCGTTCCAGATGTATAAGTTCCGCTCGATGGAGGTGCAGAAGCCCTCGGACGAGAAGGACAAATGGACGACTCCCCACGATCCTCGTGTGACACCGTTCGGACGGTTCATCCGCAAGTTCAGCATCGATGAGCTGCCGCAGTTTTTTAATGTGCTGAAGGGAGAGATGAGCCTGGTGGGACCCCGGCCTGAAAGGCCGTTTTTTGTGGAACGGTTCAAGGAGCAGATCCCCAGGTATATGATCAAGCATCAGGTGCGGCCGGGCATGACCGGCTGGGCTCAGATCAACGGGTACCGCGGGGATACATCGATTACGAAACGGATTGAGCATGATTTATATTATATTGAGAACTGGACGCTCGGGCTGGATTTTAAGATCCTGTTCCTGACGGTTTTCAAAGGATTTATCAATAAAAACGCGTATTAGAAGGCAGAATGGTTACGGAACGGACAGCCGGGGATGGGGTTGGAAACATGGGTTACGATTATTATGATGATGAATTAGACGGACAGGCAGACATGCGGGATCTCGCTGCGGGGAGAGCAGGCAGTCGGCAGAACCGGCAGCAGGAGGCCGGGTATTCCGCCGGAGGCCGCGAGGACTATGGCCGGCGGTCTGCCTCTGCCGGCCGGCGCCAGGCATCCGGATCGGGCGCGGACGGAAAGAGCGGGGCTTTTCGAAACAAAGTGGCGAAAATGCGGGCGGAGGAGGAGCGCAAGAAGAAGCGCAGGCGCCGTCTGATCGCCATGGCCGTGGCGGAGTGCGTGGTTCTGGTCGCTATCTTTTCCTATGCGCACGCGAACAGGCTGTGGAACCTGATGCCCAAGCCGAATGTAGATAAAGAAAATGTGGAGAATCCCAACATTTCTCTGGAGTCGATTAATAAGATGCAGGGGTACTGGATGGTTGCGATTTTCGGCGTGGATTCGGGAACCGGAACATCCAGCGCCCGGGGGAATTCCTCCGATGTGAATATGATCGCCTGTGTCAATCAGGATACGGGGGAAGTCAAACTGGTATCCGTGTACCGCGACACCTATCTGAAGGTAAGCGACAAGGGTACTTACCGGAAGTTTAATTACGCGTATTCCGATGGCGGTCCGGAGCAGGCGCTCAAGATGCTGAATGAGAACCTGGATCTGAATATTACCGAGTATATCATTTTTAACTGGAAGGCGGTGGCTGACGGCATCAATATCCTGGGCGGCGTTGATATGGAGATTACCGACCCTGAATTCAAATTCATCAACGCGTTTATCACGGAAACCGTTCAGGAGACGGGCGTAGGATCGTACCAGCTTAAAAGCGCAGGCATGAACCATCTGGACGGGATACAGGCGGTGGCCTACGGACGCCTGCGCCTGATGGACAGCGATTATCAGCGTGTGGAGCGGCAGAAGAAAGTGATCGAGGCGGCATTTGCCAAGGCGAAGCAAGCCGATTACTCGGTTTTGAACAACATACTGGTCGTCTGTCTGCAGGAGGTTATGACGAATCTGGACTTCGCCGACCTGACCAATGTGGCGCTTAATATCAGCAAATACCATATCGGCGATACGGCGGGCTTCCCCTTCGAGCGCAGCGAGGCCAACATGGGCAAGGCAAGGGGCGCCTGCATCATTCCGCAGACCCTGGAGTCCAACGTCATCCAGCTTCACCAGTTCCTGTTCGGCGATGAGGATTATACGCCCACAGAAGCCGTCCGGAATATCAGCCAGAAGATCTCTTCGGATTCCGGAGTCTACGCGGTTCAGAACAAGCAGACTGAGGCGGCAGAGGAAACGCAGGAGAAGAAAGAAACGGGAGGCGGATCAGGCAGCAAGGCAGGCGGCGACGCGGAAAGCGGGAAAGGCGACAACACAGGCAGCGGGACGAAGGAAAGCAAGAAGAATGATTCCGACAGCACCGACGTGACGGAGGAGAATCGGGAGCCGACGGTTTCTGTTCCGAAGATCGGCGAGACGGATGCGGATGGGAACCTGGTAGACGGACCGGAGCCGGACGACTGGTATTCGGATGACGGGAGCTACATCGGCGGGGAGTCGTATCCTGGCACGGGAGAGACGGATTCCGCGAGCGGAGGGCTGCCAGGGGATGCGTCCCTGTCGCCCCAAACCGGAGGATCGGCCGGGCCGGTACCGGGGGATCTGCAGGGGAATCCGGATGGTTCCGGATTTAATGACGGGAATGGCATCCCGGGCGGATACACAAATCCGGAAGCAGAAGGTACACCTGGCGGATATGCGGATCCTGGCGAAGGGAATATGCCTGGCGGATATGCGGATCCTGGCGAAGGTATGCCGGGCGGCGGTGATCTGTACGGAGGACCGGCGGGACCGGGCTCGACGCAGGGTTCGCCTGTCCCGGAGGGAGAAGGGAATGTTCCTATGGGTTATGGAGATTCGGGGGACAATGCGGGAGGAGGCACAGGTACCGGTCCAGGCAGCAGCGGAGGCACAGGTACCGGTCCAGGCAGCAGCGGAGGCACAGCTGCCGGTCCGGGCAGCAGCGGGGGTACTGCCTCGGGGCCGGCGGGAGGTCCCATTTCCGGCCCCGGCAGTGGAAATCCAGGTTAAAGGGCAGACTCTTTATTTCACAATTTTATTGTTTTTATTTCACAGATTGGTCACAAAGGACTGTTATAGTTAGACCATCGAAAGAAATAAACACAATACCAACTGGAAAGGGGTTGTCATTATGTTATACGATGAAGATAATAGAGCAATGGACACGGAAGGCAATAACAATGAGAATGCTGACGGGAATCCGGAGCCGTCGGAAGTGAATTTCGTGATGCGGAACCCGGAGCCGGAGCAGGGGTATGATGGACAGACGTCCCAGGCGGGGCAGGGGTATGACGCCCAGGCGGGACAGGGCAGCGGAAGCCAGGCATCCCAGCCGTCGCAGAACTACGAGAGCCGGCCTTCCCAGCCGGCAGAGGGTTATGGAGTTCCGTCCGCGTCTGACAGTACTTGGCAGACGTCCCGGATGGGATCACAGGGGTATGGCAGTTCCGATCAGTCGGGTTACGGATATTCGGCACAGACGGGACAGCAATCCTACGGCTACCAAAGCCAGCCGAACCAGCAGGCATCCGGCTATCAGAGCCAGGCGAATCAGCAAACGTCCGGCTACCAGAGCCAGGTGAACCAGCAAACGTCCGGCTATCAGGGCCAAGCGAACCAGCAGACCTACGGGAACCAAAGCCAGGCGGGCCAGCAGGCATACGGGAGCCAGAGCCAGCCGGGTCAGCAGACCTACGGCTACCAGAGCCAGGCGGACCAGCAGGCATACGGGAGCCAGACTCCGCAGGCTCCGGTTCAGGAGCCGAAGCATAAAAAGGAAAAGAACAAAAACAAAAAGCCCGGACTTTTCAAGAAGACGGTGGGGATCATCGCCGCGGGACTGTTGTTCGGCTTTGTATCCGGCGGCGTGATGGTCGGCGTGAATATGGTGGCCGATTCCATGAAGGAGACGCAGCCTGCCCAGACAGTTGGCCAGCAGGAGCAGGTATCGCTTTCCGAAGAGGATATGGATAAGATTGTGAACCGTATCGAACGGGATACGGAAAACGGCAAGATGATGGCGATGGACGTATCGGATATCGTGGAAGCGGCGATGCCTTCCGTGGTTGCCATCAACAATACGATGTATTACCAGAGCAACATCCCCTGGTTCGGCCAGACCCAGACCTATGAGGTGCCGAGCGCGGGTTCCGGTATTATCGTAGGACAGAACGACAGCGAACTTCTGATCGCGACGAATGACCATGTGGTGGAAAACGCAAGCGATCTCTCGGTTGTATTTATCGACGATACGGAACTGGACGCGACGGTCAAAGGAACCGATTCGGAGAGCGATCTGGCGATTGTTGCCGTACCGCTTGACAGTATTCCGGCTGAGACGATGAATAAGATCTCAATCGCTGAGATGGGCAATTCGGAAGAACTGAAGATCGGCCAGGGCGTAATTGCCATCGGCAACGCGCTTGGCTACGGGCAGGCCGTAACCGTAGGCTATGTCAGCGCTCTGGACCGGGAAGTGCAGACCGACGGCGTTACCAAGAAGTTGATCCAGACCGACGCGGCGATCAACCCCGGCAACAGCGGCGGCGCGCTGCTGAATATGCAGGGACAGCTTATCGGGATCAATGAAGCGAAGTATTCGGATACGGAAGTGGAAGGTATGGGCTTCGCGATCCCCATTTCCCAAGCGGAGGAGATTCTGGATACCCTGATGGTGCGCCGCAGCGGTGAGCAGGTGAAGGAAGACGAGGCCGGTTATCTGGGAATCCAGGGGGTAACTGTGGATGATACGATGGTGAAGGAATTCGATATGCCTGCCGGCGTCTATGTTTACCGGATCGTAGAAGGCGGCGCGGCGTCGAAGACGGACCTCCACGAGAAAGATGTCATCACGAAGTTTGACGGTCAGCGTGTCATGACCATGGCCAGCCTGCAGGATTTGCTGAAGTATTATAAGAAGGGTGAGACTGTGGAAATGGTGGTCGAATCGTTGGTGGACGGCGAGTATGTGGAACGCACGATTAATATTACGCTGGGTGAGCAGGTGAGCGCGGAATAACGGCGCCGTGTATGCCGGTTGAATGGGCCGGCGGTGTGCCATCCGCATAAAATATGGAACGTTCAGGGCTTCGGTCTGGTGCCGAAGCCCAAATTTGGTAACAGTTCAGACGGTGCCGTCTGAGTTGCTACCGAATTTGCGTATTTGCGGGCGGCGCCAGCGGGAACGAGAGCGGTGTCTGCGGGAGCGGAAACAGTGTCTGCTTGCCGCAGGGGAGCCGGCTTTTGCGGAACGGCGGGGCGCTGTGCGGGCGGCGCAAGGAAGCTCACGAAAAAACAGAAGAGAGGACGGGAGAACGCAGGTGGACGAAAACGGTAAAAAGATCACGGCAGAGGCAGCGGGAGCGGACGGGCGGATGGAGTCCGGCGGAGGCAGGAACGGCGGGGAAGGTATCCTGTATGGAAGAAACAGCGAGAAAAATGCCGAGGGCGGCAGGAACGGCGATAGCGGAACGAACGAAGGCTGGCGCGGCGAAAACACAAACGCTGAAAGCACAACAAGAGGCGATGACACGAGCGGCGGCGATGGAAACGGCGGCGACAACAATGGAAGAAGCATCACCGTGAGCGGCGGAAACGGAAGCGGCGGCATGAACGGCAGCGGGAG
>CAYYHX010000033.1:0-2318 GCA_964471835.1 uncultured Hungatella sp. | reverse complement strand
GAAGCATCACCGTGAGCGGCGGAAACGGAAGCGGCGGCATGAACGGCAGCGGGAGCGGAAACGGCAACAGCGGAAACGGCGGCAGCGGGAGCAGCACCGGCGGCAATGGCAGCGACGGCACTACGAATGGCGACGGCGGCGATGATTCCTACGAAAAGGTATGCTATTCCTGCCGGCGCACGGAGAGCAAGGCGGGGCCTATGATCAATATGCCCGGCGGTATGTGCCTTTGCCATGACTGTATGCAGAAGGCATTCGATACGGTGTTTCAGAACGGGTTTGATTTTTCAAAAATCCAGAATATGCCGTTTATCAACATGAATCTGAACGACGTTTCCAAGCTGAATCTTCCTAAGCCGGAGATTCCCCAGAAGCAGAGGATCAAAAAGAAAGCGCCGAAGGAGCAGCATTCCTTCGACATCAGGGACATCCCCGCGCCCCATAAGATCAAGGCCAGCCTGGATCAGTATGTGATCGGCCAGGAAAAGGCCAAGAAGGTGATCTCCGTGGCGGTGTATAACCATTATAAGAGGCTGTTTGCCAAGGAATCGCAGCAGGATGATCCGGACGATGTGACGATCGAAAAGTCCAACATCCTGATGATCGGGCCGACGGGAAGCGGGAAGACCTATCTGGTGAAGACCCTTGCGCGGCTTCTGGACGTGCCGCTGGCCATCGCCGACGCCACATCGCTCACGGAGGCGGGCTATATCGGCGACGATATCGAGAGCGTGATATCGAAACTTCTGGCGGCGGCGGACAACGATGTGGAGCAGGCAGAACACGGTATCGTATTCATCGACGAGATCGATAAAATTGCCAAGAAAAAGGATATGAACAGCCGGGACGTCAGCGGCGAGTCGGTACAGCAGGAGCTTCTGAAACTTCTGGAGGGCAGCCTCGTGGAGGTGCCGGTGGGAACGAACCAGAAGAATGCCCTGTCGCCGATGGCGACGGTGAATACGGATCAAATCCTGTTCATCTGCGGCGGCGCATTTCCGGATCTGGAACAGATCGTGAGGGAGCGGTTGAATAAATCTTCTTCCATCGGCTACCGGGCGGATCTGAAGGACCGCTATGACGACGACCCGGATATCTTAAGCCATGTCACGAACGCGGATCTGCGCGCGTTCGGCATGATCCCGGAATTTCTGGGACGCCTGCCGATCCAGGTGACGCTGCAGAAGCTGACGGAACCCATGCTGGTGCGGATCCTGAAGGAACCGAAGAACGCGATTCTCAAGCAGTACATCAAGCTGCTGGCACTGGACGAGGTGAAACTGATTTTCGAGGACGACGCGCTGGAATGGATTGCGGCTGAAGCGTTAAAGAGGGAGACGGGAGCCAGGGCGCTGCGCGCGATCATGGAGGAGTTCATGCTGGATATCATGTTCGAGGTTCCCAAAGACCCCAGTATCGGAACGGTGGTCATCACCCGAAGTTACCTGGAGAAGAGCGGCGGGCCGCGGATCGGGATGCGCGGATAACCGCGCGGGAAGGGAGGTAGTTTTTATGTTATTGCTGGCTCTGGCCGCCGCTGTAGCGGCGCTTGACCTGGGAATCAAGGATGTGATCGAAAAGACCGGAGACGAGACATTTCCGAAGGAAGTGGAAGGGACGGGCGGCCTTGTCGCGATCTGCAAGGCACATAATCCGGGACTGCCATTCGGGCATCTGGCGTCCCGTCCGCAGCTGGTTCGGGGAATTCCGCTGGCTGTGACCGGCGCGGCCGCGGGGATCTTCGGCTGGCTTCTGCCCAGGAAGGGAAACCACGTACAGAAACTGGGGCTGGCCCTGACGATCGGCGGCGCGGTCAGCAATCTCTATGACCGGTTTGTACGCGGCTATGTGGTAGATTATCTGAATGTCCGCGTGAAGCAGCTGAAGAAAGTGGTTTTCAATATCGGCGACGTCTGCATCCTGAGCGGATCGCTGCTCTTTTTTGCCGGGGAAATGATTTCGCTGATGCGGGAGAAATAGGTGCGGGATTTCCTAAAGGGGAATCGTCAATATCAGGGCTTATCTGCGGAGGGGGAGAAGGCTGCAAAGCCCTGGGATGAGAACAGGGGGCGGATGAACAGACAGACAGGCAGATGGTCGGGTTAGCAGGGCAGAAGAATAGAAGGCCAAAAGTTAAAAAGGCAAAAGTATAGAAGGGCAGATAATAGAAGGGAAAAGGTTAGAAGAGCAGAAGTTAGAAAGGCAGAAGTATAGAAGGACAGAAGATAGAAGGGAAAAGTTAGAAGAGCAGAAGTTAGAAGGATAGAAAATAGAAGGGGAAAAGTTAGAAGAGCAGAAGTCAGAAGGAAAAAAGTTAG
>CAYYHX010000032.1:0-15510 GCA_964471835.1 uncultured Hungatella sp. | reverse complement strand
AAATAAAAAAATGCCAATAAACACTTGACACAAACGTTTTATTTCCGCAGAAACATTTTTCATAAGTAACCCTCCATAATATTCTTGATGCGGTATATTCTGTTTTTATCTGCGTCTCAGGCTCGATCCCCCGCCAACGGTTAAAGACACTCCCGTAATATACTCCGCTGTGTCCGAAGCCAGAAGCATTACGGCTTGAGCCATGCCTCAAAATTTGATAGTTTCCCGTCTTCCATAAATCCGGCGCATTCCAGATTGAAGCGGCGCCCTTTCCTGGGATCGAATGGATCGATAGTTCCTTCTGTTCGGCCATGGAAATACCCAACGCTTCCATCGCCTGCTCTGCCGTCGGTCAGCGGCCCGTCCCACCGTTTCTTATAGCCAAGATACAGAATCAGCGTCACGACCGGATAGCGCTTTGGCGCCTCCTCCGGCTCTTTCCCCGCGGCGGCTGTCGTACCGCCACCGGCCTCACCTTCCCTTCCTTATTCCTTATGTTCTCAGTATACTGAAAGATGACACCGGATGCAAAACTTTTCCTTCCTTGGCCGGCAGGCAAGCATTCAGAATCGTAACAGTTCAGACGGAACATCTTCTTGCGCGCCCGCTGGACACACAAGAAGCATCGGATGGTCAGTCCTTCCCCGAAACGGTCGGGAAACAGCAGAACCTTTCCTTATCGATCTCATAGTACGGCACGTAATGCAGATCGGTCTGCCCCTCAACGGTGAAATGCAGTTTCCTGCTTTCTTCCGGCACGAGCTTCGACGGGAGCTTGCCGGCGGAGCAGCGGATCTCCGGAATATCGTCGCTTCCGAGATTCCCGGTGACGGCCATCAGGATCGGCCCGTACATCAGCGCGTAACGATCGTGGCCGTTCGGCGCGGCGTCGCGACCCTCGTATTCCACGGCGGTAAGCCCCATCTGATGGGTAAATGTGATGGTGTCGCCGCTTTTCCACTCGCGCTCCAGCTCCACATATGTGCCGGGGGTGCCGGTACCCGCGGACTCACCATTTACAAAGATCTCCGTGTCACCTGCCGCCCACGACGGGATACGGATGCAGATGCGTGCGTTTCCGTCCGCCTCTTTCACATGCAGGGACACATCGCAGCCGTCCGGGAACCCCGTCTCCATCTCAAGGCTCAGTTTATCCGTTTTTATCTCGGACGGAACAAACAGGTTCACCCACAAGCCTTTCTCATCTTCCATGTAGATATATTTCGGGAGTTCCGATATCAGCATGGTGGAAGATACTTCGCAGCAGCTGCCTTTGCTGGTCGCCGCTTCCTTGGTTCCCTGCAGCCGGTTGTGGTACCTGGTTTTGCCCTCGGCGTTGCGGGAGGCGGCAACCACGTTAAACAGCGACTGTTCAATCTCGGACACATACTTTTCCTCGGAAGGATAAAGCTGCATCAGGCGGCCGTTGATCCATATCCAGAACACGCTCCCGCAGGTCTCCCCGTTGTGGCCTGTCGTAATGTAGTAGGATTTGTACGGGTACGGTCCCCCGGACTCGCAGATGGCCGTGACCCCGCCCGTGTGCAGGTAGCCGTCATGGTAAATATCCCACGCACCAAGCAGGGCGTCCAGGTAACGCTGCTCCCCGGTCGCACGGTACTCATCGGCCAGCGCTTCCAGTTCGAGCAGGTCATACGTGTGGGGCCGCCCGGGGAAATAGCTAAACGCCTCCGGCTCACGCCGGATAAACTGATCCATCCAGAAATCCAGATCCAGGTAACGCTGGTGTATGGTAATATCCTCCGACTTCCCCAGCTCCGTGTGGTACATGAGCGGGCCGGCAGGGAACGCGTTGGTCGAGTTCAGGCCGCGGAGCATGTACGGAAGGTACTGTTCGGAAGCATTGTACCAGTCACACATCGCCCTCAGGATCGGCAGCGCGTCCTCATTCCCGCTGTCCGCGGCCGCTATCATGCCTCTCACCCAAAACACACGGTCAGCATTTTTCCGCTCGCTGTTGTGTGTGTTGACGTGAAAGATGCTGCCCGGTTCCTCCGGCACATCGATACAGGTATACGCCTCTTCTTCCGGGTAGTAGTTGAAGTACCCGTCTTCCCTGGCCTGGCTTTTGATCCGGACAATGATTTCGTCCACGATTCCGCGCAGCTGCCCGTTTACCTGGCTGTCCTCATTCCATATCAGCGAGTTCGCCGCACCCGCGAGCATACGACTGTCGTTGAAGGCCGGCAGCCATTGGCTCCAGTTCGGGCTGTCCTCGCAGTAACCCGACTCCCGGTAGCAGCGCAGGATATATTCGATATTCCGGTCAAACAGTTCCTTGATAAGCCCGTCATGCAGCGTTACGCCGGTTTCCGGCATATTTGCCGCATATTCGACCGGTTCCCAACTGCCCGGGTCGGAAGCGTCCTTTTTCCCTTTCTGGATCAGCTTGTATTCCCCGTAATTTTTGGCCCAGTAAAGCCCCGTGGGCGTGGCGACCATCGGGCAAAGGGCCGGATCGACGTTGTCGCCCTTGATTTCCCATGCGTCAGTACCCGTCACCTTGTCCCCCGGCGTCCTCCAGGCCAGGCTGACGCTGGCGGTATTGGGGAACACGTAGTAAGCGGGGAGATCCTCTGCGGCGATAAAGACCTCGGTGACCGTGTGGTACTTGACAGGGCCATCTCCTCCGGTCTCGGTGGTCTTCATGACCGCCCGGGTGATTTTGCAGGTGGAGGAGGGATCCGCGAAGGTCTGGCCCTGAGAATCCAGCCCGGTGGCGTAGACGCCGACAGCATTGTTTACGAGGTTCACCCGGAAGTAGGTGGAGTTACGGTTCCACCCGGAAGGATTGCTGAAAGCGGTATAGATGCCATGGTAGGCGTCGCAGGCCAGGTAAAGGCCGTCGTCAGCCATGACGCCGTAGAAGGTCGCGCCCTTGGCAGCATCATTCCAGCCCGCAAACTGCATGGCTGCCAGCCCATCCCATTCGGACAGGTCGCCGTCCACCGTGAACCTGGAACCGTCGGCCAGTCCATTCTCCGGCTGGCTTGACTCCCCGCCGGTTTCCGGCTGTGCGGCCTGAGCGGGTTCCGCAGCGGCCTTCGCAGCAGATTCTGACCCGGCGGGTTCCTGCGTGGCCCCGGCGGGCGTGTCAGAGGAGCCGGACGGCACAGGCTGCGGCTCCGTCGTTGGCCCGTCTATATACAATTTCCCATCCTCCGTGAACCCGGCGCGGTCCAGATTGAAGCGGCGTCCTTTCTTGGGATCGGATGGATCGATATGGGAATGATACGCCGCCCAAAGTTCCGTACCATCAGGCGACACGGTAAAGGAGTGGTGACCCGTACCGGATACATCCTCGCGGCTTTTCCCGTATTTCCCGACCGATGTCAGGATCGGGTTCTCCTCCGCTTTCACGAACGGTCCCAGCGGGGAATCGGACACCGCGTACCCGACGCTGTAAGCCGACGTCGAGTATAAATTGGCGGAATAGCTCAGATAATACTTCCCGTCATGCTTGATCATCTCCGGCGCCTCGTTCCACAACTGGCCGCCCGACGCCAGCTCCCACGGCTGCTCCGGCGTCAGCAGCATCACCGGCTCCCCCGCGATGCCGGAGAAGTCATCCTCCAGCTGCACGCCGTAAATCTGGCTGGTTTTCTTCCCGTCCACGATGTTCTCCGAACAGTCCCTCGAATAGTAAAGGTATTTCACGCCATCATCGTCGATCAGCACGTTCGGGTCGATCACCGCATAGCCGGGATCAAACAGCGGTTCGTTTTTCAGGTTCTGGAAAAATCCGTCCGGCGTATCGCAGAAGGCCACGCCGATACGCAGGCTGCCTTCGCTGTTCCTGGATGTATAAAACATATAGTATTTCCCGTCCAGTTCCACCACTTCCGGGGCCCAGAAAGTCGAGCCGGAACCGCACCAGTCCTTAGAGGTTGGCATAAAACAGGTGCGGCTTAAGCCCCAGTCCAGCAGATCCTCCGATTTCCTGCAGGAAAATCCCTTTCCGCCCGTGGTTCCATAGAGATAGTACATGCCGTCCGATGCCTTCAGAACAAAGGGATCGGCGATCTTCAGATCCTTAAACTGCTCGTTTGAAAAATATCCTTCCTGCATGACTTCCTCCTCCGTATCCGGTTCTTCCGAAGCAGACACCCCCGATTCCGCCTCCGTTTCATCCGACCCGTCCGCTTCGTCCTGCGTTTCTCCGGAAGAAGTTTCCGGCCGCGCCGCAGCCCCGGTCTCCGAGGATCCCACCGCGGCCTCTGTTTCCGGCTGCGCCGCAGTCTCAGTCTCCGAGGACTCCACCGCGGCCTCTGTTTCCAAGGACTCCGGCGCAGTCACGGTCTCCGGCGGAACTGTCGCGGTCTCTTGCTCTGTCTCCGGCGCCGCGGCTTCTGCTGCCGGCGCCGCCGTTCCGCCGTCCGGGCTGCCTTCCCCGCACCCGCACAGAAGGGATGCAAGCAAAACCACGGCCATTCCCGTTAAACCTACTTTTCTTCGTCTTCTATCCATTCTCCTGTTGCCTTCTTCCCTCTGTTTACGCCGCGATATCCTTACAATTCCGCGGCAGCTTACCGGAAAGGAACCCGCCGGACTATCAATACGGTTCCTTTCCGGCCGCCCTTCTCAGCGCAGCACAGTCCGGTCGGGAACCATATCCAGCGCCACCTCGCGGAACGTGCCGGGCCAGGATGGAAGCCATTCGGATGGCACGAAGATCCGCTTGTCAGGCCGTCCCCAGCGGGTGTGGCGGACGGACTCGTCCTGGCTCCCCGCCGGGCGCACGCGGTTGTTGATCACCAGCGTGCCGTCGGAGATCAGCTGGATCCCGTTGTACCAGAGCGCACGCGCACGATCGCGCCAGACTGCGTTCCCCGTGAGTTCCGCCAGCTCGATATATTCCGGCACATAGTACAGGCCATAGGGATCCTGCGCATTGTGTGCCGCCGAGACAGCGGTGCCGCCGTAGGTATCGTAGCCGATCTGGTGCGCCAGGGAATCCTGCGGGAACACCGTGGTATAATGCCATTGCCAGGTCGCCAGGTAATAGGCGATGTCCTCCGCAGCCTCCACATAATGCCTGTCATTGGTGGCGTGGTAGCATTTCAGCGCCGCGCGCAGCAGGGGGGCGGCGGATTCCTTGTCAATGCAGTTGCTGTCCAGAGCTCCGGCAGTCGTGTATCCCGTCGTTTCAAACTCCCCGCCGTAGAAATCAAACGCCTTCAGCGCACAGTCGAGATAACGGCGCTCGCCGGTCAGACGGTACGCGTCAAACAGCGGCAGGATCAGGAAAGCGCCGACGCTTCCATGTCTGGCATCGATTGTTCCGTCAATAAACCAGCTCTTTGCGAACTCGCCGTTCTCCCTTTGGGTGCGCAGGGCAAAATCGCACAGGTTCATCGCCGTTTTCGTATACTCCGGCCGGGATACTCCCGCCTTCTCGGCCAGCTCACCGGCCTTGAAAAAGTAGGTGGCGGCGGTGCCAAGGTTGCAGGCATCCAGGGCCATGGGAATATCGCCGTTTGTGATGGAGTCCAGATGGCGCGGATCCGCACGGAGCCGGACAAACATCAGCCCGTTGTCCAGGACGGCATACCTGACCCAGGAATCGAGCACACTGATGGCCTTGTCACGCAGGTCGGCGTCGCCGGTCCTCAGATACTCGCGCAGAAGGATGCAGGCCACGGCGGCGTTCTGCCCGACCCAGCCGATCTCAAACCCTTCCGTCTTGACGAAGGCGGCCTGGGATTCCACCCAGTGCATGCCCGAGGAAAATCCCGTCACGCCATCGAACTGCCTGCGCCACAGGGAGCGGAAATAAAGCGTATCCAGCCGCGTGATCGTCTCCGGATCTTTCTCCATGGTCAGCGGACGTTCAAAATACCGCCACGCGAAGTCCAGGAGTTCATGGTACCCGGCGCGCGGCCTCGTGACCGGCACGAGTTTGATGATGCCGGTAAAATCCTGCCGCGGCTCCATCTTTCCTTGAAAAGGCGGTTCCCAGCAGCGCTTAAAGAGAACTTTGGGGCCTTCCTGTTCGGGCCAGAGCAGCGCCTGGCTGGCACGGTTCTCCCCGTCTGCCCGGATGGAACAGCTCATGCCTCCCTCTTCTTCCCCGAACAAGCCGATTCCCCAGCCGCCGCCCTCGGCATAGGTGCAGGCCGGCACCGCGACGCGGTGCCATGCGTAGGTCCACGGCGTGTCGTCACAGCCAAAACCGGTATATTGCGCGCCGGAGCCCCAGCCGTTGCCGTTGTAGTTGACGGATGGAACCATCCAATAGGCCACGGACTCCTGCTGGCACAGCTCCATCTCCATACTGTCAACGGGTACTTCGCTGTGCCGCGTCCATCGCCAGGCCCCTTCTTCCAGTTCTTCCAGGCGGTCCTCACAGCCGTCCAGGCCGGGGATCACCGCAACAAGAGTACCGCCGGCGAACAGGCAGGTATCCCTGCCTTCCCTGCGCCATTGCGTATTCATTTTCATCTGCCATCATCTCCTTGTCGTCGTTATCTTACTTATCTTTTCCCAGAAGAATGATCTCGGGAATCGCGATCGAACCTTTCCTGTCGGAAGATACCGTCAGCGTGACCTTATTCACTTCGATCTCGTCAAATTCCGCAATCGCCGCACTGCCCACCGCGGGCTTGTCATTCTCCTCATCATAGTAACCCCGGTTGTAGCGGACAGGGCCGAAAGTCAGCCTCCCCGTCTTGCCGCCCTTGCGGTAATCCAGCGTGACCGTATCCATCTGGTCGAACATACGGTCCTTATGGCGGGAATTATAGACCATCACCGCCCGCAGCGTTTTGTAGCCGTCCCATGCAAAGGTAAACGTCGTTCCGCTGCCCGTCTCATATTCCCCGACCGGGGAATTATCATGATAAGGGATGACGCGGTCGGTTAAGAGACCGGCAGTGCTCCCGGCCGCCGGCTTTCCCGCCGTCACCCTGGCGTCAACGGCTATGTCCCGGTAACCGCTGACGATCTCCGGCAAAGCCTGCGGCGTGACGGAAGGCCCGTTGCAGTACATGACCGGCAAACCGTCGCTGTTTTTGACGAACACCATCTCGTCCACCGCAAATTTGCGCTGCTTCTGACTATAATCCACATTGTTCATAAACGTCATATAAGCGCCCATCAGTGAGTTTCCGGCAGGTGCCAGACCGTGTATCCCGGCGTTCTGACGCTGGAAATTGGGTTCGGTATACAGCACCTGCGCCCCGTCGTCCATAGGCAGTTTCGTATACGGCCCCATCACGCTGTCGGCAACGGCAAGGCGTGTCTGGTAGTTCGCAGTGTAATAGGTATAGGTCAAAAAGATCAGATAGTATTTTCCATCCTTGTAATAACACATGGGGCCTTCATTGGTATTCCCGCCTTCCGAGATATCCTCATTGCTGTCCGGCCGCACCTTCCCATAGCGGGTGATCTGCGTCAGGGTCTCATATTTGGGGGTGGCCCAGTCCTCCATCTCCAGGCAATAGGCGCCGGACGTGTTGTCACTGCTTGCCGTACCCCGGCCCAGATCCGCAACGAAGAAAAGGTAGCGTTTGCCGGTCTGGGGATCGATGAACGGATTGGGGCCGATCGCCTTGATGAAGCCGGGCGTCCCCTCATGCCCTACGGCTGTGGAGACCAGCCCGGCAGGGATTTCATCCGTATGCCGTTCAAAGATCAGCAGAGGCTCCTTGACTGTCTTCGTATCGCCGGTAATCTCCATGAATGGACCTTCCGGGGAATCGGAAACGGCGCAGGAGTCATAACGGAGACTTTTGTCATCCCCCCATACCGCAGAATAAAAAAGGAAATATTTTCCTTCATCGTAGATAATGGCGGGCGCCCACACCGGGCTTTGGCCCCAGGATCTGCTGCGAACGGGCATAAAAACCGATCCGACCTCTTCCCAGTCCGTGAGGTTTTTCGATTTCCAAGCGTAAAAACCACGATTTTTGACTTTGTAGTCCGTCGTGCAGTACACATAGAAATACCCGGCATGCTCCCCTTCCGTCACATAGATCATGGCGGGATCCGCGCCTCTTAAGTTGCTGCTGTTCACATAGAAAAGTTCTTTGTTGATTTCTTTGTCGTCCGTGTCATAACAGGAGTAGGTAAACCATTCCGGACATTCGTCTCCCTTTGCCTTCTGTTTGGCCATAGCCGTACAGGTGGAAGAAGCCATCATCACTGCAATCCCTCCAAATAAAATCATTCTTTTGATCTTTTTCATCATTGTCATTCTCCTATCCCTTGATCGACCCTACGAAAACCCCCCTGACAAAATACTTCTGCAGGAACGGGTAGATGCACAGAATCGGGGCGGTCGATAACACGATGACGCAATATTTCACAAGCTGCCGGTACTGATCTACCTCACTTAAGGATCCCGCGGCTTCTGACGCGGCAGAGGCAAGCGCCTGGCTGTTTTCGACCAGCATCTCCCGCATGAAAAGCTGCAGCGGGTATCTGGTTCTGTCATTCAGAAGCACCATCGCACGGAACCATTCATTCCAGTGTCCCACTACATAATAAAGCAGGATCACCGCCAGCACCGGCTTGGACAGGGGGATGATGACGTCCTTCAGGATCTTGAACTGCGAGGCCCCGTCGATGATCGCAGCTTCCTCCAGTTCCCTCGGAACCGACTGGAACCCCGTCCGCAGGATGATCATGTCCCAGGTCGCGATCGCCCCGGGGATGATCATCGCCCAGATATTGTTATAGAGGCCCAATGACCTCTCCAGCAGGTATGTGGGGATCAGGCCGCCGCCAAAAAACATCGTAATGGTAATATAGATCATGATCGGCTTCTTGAAGAAAAGCCCGGGCCGTGAAAGGGTATATGCCCCGAAGATCGTCATGACCATATTCACGGCCGTGCCTGCCACCACATAGATAATCGTGTTCTTATACCCGATCAGGATGGAGCTGTCCTTCAGTGCCGTCTCGTACCCCTTCAGGGTAAAGCCGAGCGGCTTAAGGAGCAGCCCTTTGTACCGGATCAGCCGGTTCGGGTCGCTTACGGACGCGAATACGACATACAGCACCGGATACAGGCACAGAAGCGTGATAAACGTAAGGAACAGGTAATTAAACGTATTAAACGCCACGTTGGCAGGGGACCATCTCCCGATCTTTCTTCCTTTCTGTCCTTCCATGCGCACACCTCCATCAGAACAGGCTCGTCTCGGTGAGTTTCTTCGACGCCCAGTTAGCAGCAAGCAGCAGAACGATATTGACCAAGGAAGAGAACAGGCCCACCGCGGCGGAGAAGCCGAAATTCCCGTCCACCAGGCCTCTCCGGTAGACGAAAGACCCCAGCGTATCGGAAACTTCATAATTCAGCGAACTGTACAGCAGGATCGTCTTCTGGTAGCCGGAACTCATCAGACCTCCAAGATCCCTTATCAGAAGAATCATGATCGTGGGGAGAATGGCGGGAATCGTGATGTACCACATCCTGGCCAGACGGCCGGCCCCGTCGATCTCGGCGGCTTCATACAACTCGGGATCCACGCTCGCCATGGCCGAAAGGTAGATGATGGAACCCCACCCGATACCCTGCCAGACGCCGGATATCGTGTAGATCGGCCTGTACATGTTCGCGTAATTCAGGAGCGAAGCATGTTCCGTTCCCGTGAAGAAGTTCACCATCTGCGTTATGATACCGCCGGAATCTACAAAAAGCCGGACAATGCCCATCGCCACCACCAGGGAAATAAAATGCGGCATGTACGTGATCGTCTGGACGACCCGCTTAAAGCCCATGCTCCTCACCTCGTTGAGCAGGAGGGCCAGGATGATCGGGGCGGGGAAACCAAGGCAAAGGGACCAGATGTTCTGCATCAGCGTATTCTTTACCGTCCGGAAGAAATACGGGCTGCTGAAGAAACTCCTGAAATTTTCAAATCCGATCCATTTGCTCTTTGAAAACCCTAAAAACGGTTTATAATCCTTAAAGGCAATCAGTACCCCATACATAGGGATATAGTGGAACACAAAAAACCATGTGAACACCGGTACGAATACAAGATACGCGAACCAGTTCCTGCGGAAATCCTTGTTCAGACGCTTCGGGAGCGGCTGCGTATATTCCACGGCAGATGTCTGTTTTTTCATGCGGGCCTCCTTCCTGCATATTGACCTGACTGCGGCACGGGGCAGCCGCATGCTGCCCCGTGCCGCCCGTTTCCCGTAAGACAGTTACCTTGTCAGGTACCTGTCGTAAGCTGCCTGCTCTACGGACAGGTACGTATCCAGACCCATTCCTTTGGCCTCTTCCCAGAAGGCGTCAACTTCGGAAAGAGGGAGCTGACCCGTAATGATCATCGTAAGGTACTCGTCTTTTGCGGTTGAAAGGTTCGTGGTAATATCCGCGATGCTGTTTGACTCTTCCACCGTCAGCGAGATCTTCGGGAGACCGATACTCTTGCTTTCGCCTGTCCACATCTGCTTGCACTCAAGTGCGGTCTTATCCGTCGTAGGACCCGAATCCTCATCAGAATAAGCGCATACATAATGATGGAGCCTGTACTTGGACTGGGAATAACTTCCTCCATTCTGAATAATTTCCTCATCTGTGAATATGAGGCTGTCTTCCGGATAATAAGGCCGTCCGTCTTCATCAACCAGATGGACATTCCCATAGGAACCCAGGCCGCATAATTCCCAGCCTTTTTTCGAAAAACCAAAATCAAGAAACGCCAGAGCAGCGTCAACATTTTCACACTGTGTCGTAACAGCCGCCAGCGTGTTCGTACCCCGATAATTGGTAGAATAATCAACTACCGGCTGATCTCCCTTGTTTAAGACAGGGAAGGGGGCCGCGACCAGATCCTCCCCGTACTTATAATCCCCACCGAAATATCCGATTACAGAGGTGGGAGAATTCACGACAGCCGCGCTGTCATCCGAAGTCGTCAGAGCAATCCGGTGCGCGCTGTCCGCGACGCCATAGTCCGGATCGAGCAGGCCTTCCTGGTACCACTGGCTCATGGTTTCCAGATATGCTTTCACTCCCTCCTGGGCCGGTCCCCACGCTACTTTCCCGTCGTCATCGATATACATACCGGAGCCGATGCCAAAAGCCGAAGAGAAAACGCCGGAACCGTTCATTACGAAACCCGCTGAGTTTCCGAATACCAGCGGCGCATCATAGCCCGCGTTCTTGCAGTCAGTCAGGAACGTGTGCCATTCCTCTATCGTCTCGGGAACTTCCGTCCATCCGGTATCTTCCATGGCCTTTGTTTTAATCAGGGGTCCGATGGAAATGCCCGCTTCGTTCGTAAGAAGTTCATAGACAGCGAGCCTGCGGTGATCGTCTGTGACCGTATCTTTCTTGAGATAATCACTGTGGGCGCCGTTATTGACGTAAGTCATATAATTGGGCAGCTTATCCTCATATTCCGTCAGGTCAAGGATCAGGCCGTCCTCCTCTGCGGCCACCAAACCGCCATTGTAGTAACTCCCCAGATTAAAAATGATATCCGGGAGTTCCTGTCCCGTAATCATAAGGTTGAACTCCGTCTTCTCCTCGCCTGTCATCGGGACAGTGAAATTCAGGTCGATTCCGGTAAGTTCCTCAATCTGTTTGAACACCGGATGTTCGCCCAGATCCGGATAAATTGTGGCCACGCCATAGGTATTCGGGATCCAGATATCCAGCGAAACGCCGTCAAACCTCCCGTCATAGGCGGAATAGTCGCTTCCCAGTCCGTAGAAATCCCCCAGGTAGGAATCGTCCAGCGTCGAATTCACCTGTTCGATCAGTTCCGGGGACGGATCCGTATTGCCGCGGACCTGCGCGGCCAGATCGGATTCCGCTCCCGCGGCCTGTGTCTCCTCCGCCGCCTGCGATTCTGCGGCCGCGGCCGTCGTTTCCTGCGCTTCGGGCGCCGCGGTTTCCGCCTGGCTCGTTGCCGCCTGTGTCGTTACAGCCTCTGTCGCTGCCGTGGTTGCATCGCTGTCGGAGTTGCCTCCCCCGCACCCCCCCCCAAAAGGGAAGCGGCCAAAACCGCTGCCAGGGTTCCCGCCAGCCATTGTTTTCTGTTCTTTCTCATTTTTGACCTCCTCTTTCACATTGTTACTGCTTGTTTCCTTCCTTCCGGACGAGGCGCAGGAACGCCTCTGCCCGCATCGAAGTCCAAGGCTGAATCCGGCGCCCGAAAGCGCCGCCCGGACTGTACCGCTTTCAAGATCCGGTCTCCACCTCCTCTCTGACCTTCTATATACGGACGGCAGACGGTACTGGATCGATACCGGTGCCGATGCCCATATCGGGGTCTTTACAGGTTCCCTGCGGGTTCTTCACAGGTTCTCTGCAGGTTCTTCACAGGTTCTCTGCAGGTTCTTTACCGCTCCACCCGCCCGGAACCGGAACCTTTCATAAGGGCCTCCACCTCATTTACACTCACGCGGTTGAAATCGCCCGGGATCGTGTGCTTGAGGCAGGACGCCGCTACGGCGAATTCCAGCGCCTCCGCCTGCGTCGGATAGGTATTGAGGCCGTAGATCAGGGCGCCGCCGAAGGAATCCCCTCCGCCTACGCGGTCCACGATATCGGTGATGGTATACCTGCGGGACAGGTCAAAATTTTCCCCGTCATAGATGCAGGCCGACCAGTGGTTCGTGTCCGCGCTGACGGACTCCCGAAGCGTAATGGCGACTTTCTTCAGATTCGGATAGCGGTCCATGGCGGTCTGGGCGATGTCCTGATAACCGTTCCGGTCAAGCCGGCCGCTCTCCACGTCGAACCGCGCGGTGATGCCAAGCGACATCTGGAAATCTTCCTCGTTGGCGATAGCGACATCTACATATTCCATCAGGTTCCCCATCACCTCTTTGGCGTCCTTTCCGTATTTCCACAGCTTCTTGCGGTAATTCAGATCGCAGGAAACGGTAAGCCCCATCTCCTTTGCCGTCCGGACGGCGGCCAGGGAAAGATCGGCGGCGCTCTGCGAGATCGCGGGGGTGATACCCGTAATATGGAACCACGACGCCCCGTCGAAAATCATTTTCCAGTCAAACAGATCCGCGGACGCCCTGGCCATGCAGGAACCTTCACGGTCGTAGATCACCTTGGACGGGCGCTGGTTGGAACCGGTTTCCAGATAGTAGATTCCCATGCGCCCTTCCGTAAAGCGGATCCGGGAAATGTCTACGCCGAACGAGCGGACGCTGCGCAGGCACGCCTTCCCGATCTCATTGTCTGGCAGCGCGGTGACGAACGCCGCGTCCATGCCATAGTTGGCCAGCGAAACCGCGACATTGACCTCGCCGCCGCAGAAAGACGCTTCCAGCGCGGGACTTTGGAAAAGCCGCTCCCGCCCGGGGCTGTTAAGGCGAAGCAGGGCCTCGCCCAGTGTCACGACACGAACCATGTCGAATCCCTCCTTTTACAAGCTCTTATTCTCTGTTCTTGTTACTTGTCCTCATTCTCTGTTCTTAATGTCTGCCCTTATCATCTGTTCTTATTCTTTGTTCTCGTTATCTGTTCTTATTTCCCGTTTTTATTGCCTGTTCCTACAGAAATTCCAGCCGGAAGGCGCCTTCCCACGATTTCCCCGCCGGCAGAGTAATGGAACCTTCGCGGTCGTCAAGGCGCGTACAACCGCGGTCGCCGGCGTGCATGCTGGTGCATGGCTCCAGGCAGATCAGGGACGCTTCCGGGTCTGGAAGAGACCAGATAGCCAGGAAGGGGAACCGGACCCGCCAGATGCGGACGCCGCGGCCGTGCGCGTCGGTTCCGAACTCGACCCATTGGGAGCGGATGCCCGTCACGCCTCTTGTACAATTTTCAAACAGACTGTGGGACAGGCTGCGCCGCCGCCCCTTCACAAACGGCTGCCTCCACCCGAACGGGTTGAAGGATTCCAGATCCTCCTCCTTTTCAAACAGAAGGCGGTAGCCGCGCGGATCGTCGTCCGCAAAGAGCGGCCAGCGGTAGGCCGTGTGGCATCCTAACCCGAACGGCATCTCGCCGTTGCCGCGGTTCTCTACCCGGTAGCCGACTTCCAGACAGTTTTCCTCTGCGGTATACGTTACCGTCAGGCGGAAATCATACGGATAGGAAATGCGGGTCCTCGCCGTGGCATCCATCTGGAAAACCGCCTGATTCTCCGTCTGGGAAATGCACCGGAAATTCTCATCCTGCACGATCCCGTTCAGGTTCATGTGGTACGCCTGATCCCCTACATAATAGGTATCGCTCAGGAAACGCCCTACGATGGGGAACAGCGTCGGCGACGTTCGGGGATAACTGTCTTTATCGCCCTGCCAGAGATACTCCAGCCCGTCCATCTCCACACCTTTCAGTTCCGCCCCGTAAGCATTGACATGCACCAGAAGTCTCCCTGAACGAATGATCTGATCTTTCATTCTTGTATTTTCCCCTCCTTGCCGGCGGAAATGCACCGGCGGCCGCGCGGTTACGCCCAATCCGCTATCTTATCGCGTGTGCTATGCTCAGGCGCCGGCCGATACGCGGATAAGCGATGATGCTCAATCTGCAGTACTCGTTTTGCTCAAGCATCAGCCGCCGTTTCGGTACAATCCATTATTCTTGCTATGCGCAAGCGCTGTCTGCCGCTATGGTGCAAATCCGTTATACTATGCGCAAGCGCTTGCCGCCTCGGTATAGATTCGCGCCAGCTCCGTGATACGCTCCCACTCTCCGGCGGCGATCCAGTCCTTTCGGACAAGATTCCCGCCCACTCCCACGCCGGAAGCCCCGGCCTTCAGGAAAGCGGCTACATTTTTCTCGTCCACCCCGCCGACCGCAGTCAGCTTAATATGGGAGAGCGGAGCCCTGACTGCCTTGATATAATCCGGGCCAAGACTCCCCGCGGGAAAGACCTTCACGAAATCCGCCCCCGCCTGATGCGCGCGCTGGATCTCACTGGGGGTCATGGCCCCCGGGATCGAAACCATGCCAAACGCCTTGGTCGCGCGGATGATCTCCTCATCCGTTCCGGGCGAAATGATATATCTGGCCCCGGCTTCACAGGCCATGCGGAGCTGCTCAAGCGTGAGTACCGTTCCGGCTCCCGTCAGAACATGGCCCGCAAATTCTTCCGAAATCATGCGGATTCCCCGGGCGGTGTCCGGCCATGTCTCCGGCGCGTGCTGGGCAAATGTCACTTCCACCAGCCCGATGCCGCCCTCCAGAAGTGCTTCCGTCAGTTTGACAAGCTGATCCGCCGGAAGCCCCCGGACAATGGCGATGATTTTCTTCTGTTTTATCGCTTCAATGGTTTCCGCAGCATCTGCGGCAGAACCGTTCACAGCGTAATCAATCATTTTTGTCTTCCCTCCATTATCCTGCATTTACATTATTATAAACAAACTCCACACGCCTCAACCGGTATGCATCTGTAACTAACTGGCAATACTCAGATCGTACAGCATTTTGCCTCAACTGGTTCGCATCCGCACCTGTCTGGCAATACTTCAGATCGTACAGCATTTCTGCCTCAATCAGTATGCATCCGCACTCAACAGGCGACTCGCAGACCGCACAGCATTTTGCCTCAACCG
>CAYYHX010000031.1:0-15941 GCA_964471835.1 uncultured Hungatella sp. | reverse complement strand
CAGCTCACGACCGCGCAGCCCCTCCGCAGCTTGATTGTCAAAGCGTTCCGTTTCCCCTGACACTCCAAGCCGATGCTCCCACCTTCCCGGCCCTGTTCACAGCTTCATCATCAGCGCGTTCCGCTTCTCCTGACATCCCGCTCACAGCTTCATCGTCAGCGCGATCCGCTTCTTCGCCGGATCGACGCTCAGCACCTTCACTTCCACGATATCCCCCACGCTGACCACTTCCATCGGATGTTTGATATACCTGTCCGACATCTGGGAAATGTGTACCAGTCCGTCCTGGTGGACGCCGATGTCCACAAACGCGCCGAAATCAATGACATTGCGCACCGTACCTTTCAGCACCATGCCGGGCGTCAGATCCTTCATCTCCATCACGTCCGTCCGCAGGATCGGCTTCGGCATCTCGTCGCGCGGATCGCGGGCCGGCTTCTCCAGCTCCCTCACGATGTCCCGCAGGGTGATCTCGCCGATGCCGAGCTCCTCCGCCGTCTTCTTATAATCCGTTACCTTGCGGCTGATGCCCGCCAGGCCGCCCGCCGCGATTTCCTCCGGCCGGCAGCCCAGCTTCGCAAGCAATGTTCTGGCCGCCCCGTAACTCTCCGGATGAACCGAAGTCCCGTCCAGCGGCTCTTTCCCGCCGGTAATACGCATGAATCCGGCGCACTGCTCGTAGGCTTTCGGCCCCAGCTTGGCCACTTTCAGGAGCTGGGCGCGGCTCTGGAATGCGCCGTTCTCCTCCCGGTAAGCCACGATGTTCTTCGCCAGCGCTTTACTGATGCCGGAGACGTATTCCAGAAGCGGGGCGGAGGCGGTATTCAGATCCACGCCAACCTTATTCACACAGTCCTCGACGACGCCCTGCAGGGCCTCGCTCAGTTTCTTCTGGTTCATATCGTGCTGGTACTGGCCCACGCCGATGGAACGCGGATCGATCTTCACCAGCTCCGCCAGCGGGTCCTGAAGTCTTCTGGCGATCGACGCCGCGCTGCGCTGTCCGACGTCAAAATCGGGGAATTCTTCCGTTGCCAGTTTGCTGGCGGAATAGACCGACGCGCCGGCCTCATTAACGATCACATACGAAACCTTCTCCGGAATCTCGCGGAGCAGTTCCACGATCACCTGTTCCGACTCGCGGGAAGCCGTCCCGTTTCCCAGAGAGATCAGAGAAATGTTGTATTTCCGAATCAGGCGTTTCAGAACCTGCTTCGCCTCGGCCACCTTATTCTGGGGCGCGGTCGGATAAATGACGGTCGTATCCAGAACCTTGCCGGTGGCGTCCACCACGGCCAGCTTGCAGCCGGTGCGGAACGCCGGGTCCCAGCCCAGAACCACGCGGCCGGTAATCGGCGGCTGCATCAGAAGCTGCTCCAGGTTCTTGCCGAATACCTTGATGGCGCCTTCCTCCGCCATCTCGGTCAGGGCGCCGCGCACTTCGCGCTCGATGGACGGCGCGATCAGCCGGTGATAACTGTCGTCCACGACCTCCTTAAGAACCGGTGCGGTGTAGGGATTCTCCCTGGTGATGACACGTTTCTCTAAGAAACGCAAGATCTGCTCTTCCGGCGCGAGAATCTTTACGGTCAGCACCTTCTCCTCCTCGCCCCGGTTCAGAGCCAGAATCCGGTGTCCGGCAGCCTTTTTGATCGTCTCCTCGTAATGATAGTACATTTCATAGACGGATTCCGCCGTCTCATCCTTGGCCTCGGAACGGATCAGCCCCCGGTTCATGGTCAGATCGCGGATATAGGCGCGGTAATCCGCCTCGTCCGAAATTCGCTCCGCCAGGATATCTTTCGCCCCCGCGATGGCTTCTTCCGCCGTCGCGACGCCCTTTTCCTCGGAAATGTATGCGGCGGCCGTTTCCTCCAGCGGCTCCCGCGCCATCTGCAGGGCGATCTGATCCGCCAGCGGAGCCAGCCCTTTCTCCTGGGCGATGGTCGCCCGGGTACGGCGCTTGGGACGGTAGGGACGGTAGAGATCCTCGACAGCCACAAGCGTCATCGCGCCGGCGATCTGTCTCTCCAGTTCCGGCGTCAGCTTCTCCTGTTCGCGGATCGATGCCAGAACCTGCGCCTTCTTCTCCTCCAGCCCGCGCAGGTAGCGCAGCCGCTCATCTAAGCTGCGCAGTACCTCATCATTCAGCGAACCGGTCGCCTCCTTGCGGTAACGGGCGATAAAAGGGATCGTATTCCCCTCATCGACCAGCTTCACCGCCGCCTCCGCCTGCCAGCGTTCAATCTTCAGTTCGTCCTGTAAAACCTTAATGATATCCATCCGATACCTCCGCCCTCGCCAGAATTTTCTTAATATTCAGAGCAAACACCGTCACCGCTGCAATCGCCGCCAGGATATCCGAGATCGGCTCCGCGTAGAAAAGCCCGTCGGTCCCCATACCCAGCCGCGGCAGGATCACCGCCAGCGGGATCAGCAGGATCACCTTTCTGAGAAGCGCCAGGAAGATCGAGATCTTCGCCTCTCCGAGCGCGAGGAAAGTCTGCTGGCAGGCCATCTGAGCGCCAAAGATCAGGAAACCGAAACAATAGATGCGAAGCCCGTATGCCGCGATGTCCACGATCTGCGGATCCGGGCTAAACAGCGAGACGAATACCCGCGGGAACAGGATAAACGACGCGGAGATTCCCGTAGTAAACACCATAATCACGATCAGGAGCAGCTTGAATGTCTCCATGACACGCTTCGTATTCCCCGCGCCGTAGCAGTAGCTGATGATCGGCGTCGCTCCCTGGGCGATGCCGGACATCGGCAGAAAGAGAAACTGCGACAAGCTGAAGATCACCGTCATCGCGCCGACATAATAATCATTTCCGAAAGTCTGCATACCCGTGTTGAAGGTTAGCTGCACCAGACATTCCGTAGACTGCATGATGAACGGCGAGATCCCCAGAAGCAGCACCGGCTTCAGCACCTGCGGGTCGAGCCGCAGCGTCTCCTTCCGCAGCCGCAGGTTGCTCTTTTTACTGCAGAGGAAATGAACCACCCATACGGCCGAAACCGTCTGGCTGAGGATCGTGGCAAGCGCCGCTCCCGACACGCCCATCCCCAGAACGAAGATCAGGATCGGGTCGAGGATAATGTTGATCACCGCGCCGATCAGAACCGTCATCATGCCCACCCGCGAGAAGCCCTGGCAGGTGATGAACTGGTTCAGACCCAGAGAGAGTTGCACGGAAACCGTCCCGAGCAGGTAGATTCCCAAGTATCTGTTGGCAAATGGAAGCGTCGCCTCGCTGGCTCCGAACAGCATCAGGATCCGCTCCTTACCTATCTGAAAGACCACGCACAGCACCAGTGCCATGACCACGAGGAACACCGCCGAATTTCCCAGGATCTTCTCCGCCCCCTCGTAATCCTTCTTCCCCATCCGGATCGCCGCCTGCGGCGCGCCGCCCATGCCGACCAGAGCGGAGAACGCGCTGACCAGCAGGATCACCGGAAAACTGACGCCCAGCCCCGCCAGCGCCAGGGAGCCGTCGCCGGGGATCCGCCCTACATAGATGCGGTCCACCATGTTATAAAGCATATTGATAATCTGCGCAAACACCGTCGGAACCGCCAGTTCAAACATAAGCCTTCCGAGCGGCGCGGTTCCAAGCCTCTCCTTGTTGTCATCCATATCCTCACCCTTCCTTCCCCGGATGCAGCTTTCGCCGCCATAGACGCCTTGTACGAAAAAGTATAACCGATTTCAAAGAATAGTCAACAGAAATGATTGTCCTTTGCCGAAAAGTATGCTAAGATTTTCGCGTAACATACAGTCTGTCATGCTTTCAGAACAGATAGGAAAGCATGATCCATAATGGTAGGAGGAACAAACCAATGAAAGAGAAGAAGGGAATTCTCGAAAAAGTGTTTCATCTGAGCGAACGGCACACGGATGTCAAGACGGAAATCATAGCCGGCGTCACCACATTCATGACCATGGCGTACATCCTGGCCGTGAACCCCAGCATCCTGTCACAGGCCGGCATGGACAGCGGAGCCGTCTTTACCGCCACGGCGCTGGCAGCCATGGTAGCCACGCTTCTCATGGCGGCGCTGTCGAACTATCCGTTCGTACTGGCTCCCGGCATGGGTCTGAACGCATATTTCACCTACACCGTCGTCATAGGCATGGGCTACACCTGGCAGATGGCGCTGGCAGCCGTATTCGTGGAGGGACTGATCTTCATCGCCCTGTCGCTGACCAGTGTGCGCGAGGCCATTTTCAACTCAATCCCCATGAATCTCAAGCACGCGGTGTCCGTCGGTATCGGCCTCTTTATCGCCTTTATCGGACTTCAGAACGCGAAAATCGTCGTTGACAGCTCAACGCTTGTAAGCCTGTACTCGTTCAGCAACTCCATCAGCAGCGGCACCTTTAACACGGAAGGCATCACCGTCCTCCTTGCCATCATCGGTATCCTCCTGACCGGCATCCTGGTCGTGAAGAATGTCAAAGGCAGCATCCTCTGGGGCATCCTGGCCACCTGGGGTCTCGGCATGATCTGCCAGCTCCTCGGCATCTATCGTCCCGACGCGGCAGCCGGCTTTTACAGCATGTTTCCGGATTTCTCCGGCGGCTTCGGCATCCGCAGCATGGCGCCGACCTTTATGAAGATGGATTTCTCCAAGCTGCTGTCCCTGGATTTCCTGGTCGTGCTGTTCGCATTCCTCTTTGTGGACATGTTCGACACCCTCGGCACCCTGATCGGCGTCGCCTCCAAGGCGGATATGCTGGATAAGGACGGGCGCCTGCCCAACATCCGCGGCGCGCTGCTCGCCGACGCCCTTGGCACTTCCATCGGCGCCGTGTTCGGCACCTCCACCACCACGACATTCGTAGAGAGCGCCGCCGGCGTCGCCGAAGGCGGACGCACCGGACTGACCGCGGTCGTCGCGGCGATCCTTTTCGGGCTATCCCTGTTCCTGTCGCCGATCTTCCTGGCGATCCCATCCTTCGCCACGGCTCCGGCTCTGGTGGTAGTCGGTTTCCTGATGATGACCTCAATCATGAAGATCGATTTTAACGACTATGCGGAAGCGATCCCCTGCTACATCTGCATCATCGCGATGCCGTTCATGTACAGCATCTCCGAAGGCATCTCCCTGGGCGTGATCTCCTACGTGATCATCAACCTCGTCACCGGCAAGGCGAAAGAGAAGAAGATCAGCGTCCTGATGTATGTGTTGGCTGCAATCTTCATCCTGAAGTACATCCTGATCTGAGCCGTTCCATCAAAAAGAGGATGCATAGGATCAAATCCGCATCCTCTTTTTGATTGCTCTTTTTTCTCTCTGTGTATGGGATATCAACAATAGTCATTAAACCTTGTCTACATCTCTGCTATCGGTGCTAAATCATCTGCCGATAATCATCACAGTTCACTGTTACCACAGTCAATGGAACCGCATACTATGACTACAGTTAGAGCTTCGTTGCCTCTTGCCAAGCTGCTCCCTTTATATACACACACTTTGTGTCAGGTTTCTGTCCGTAGGGGCCGCGATTTCATTATCTCGCGCTATTCCTTCTTCTCGTCCAGCATCTTACAATGCAAAACCAGGGAGCCATCAAGTATGTCTGTAACTACCGCCTATATAATAAACTCTTTCACATGAAACACGGACGCGGCCGTCACGTAAGAGAACCCTCGGAAATTCTTCCGGGGGTTCTCCTTTTACCTTATCAAACTCTTTCGAATACTACTTGGATAACATTATTCTTGCAGTATCGGCTGTAACGTCTCGGTGTTAATCTTATATGTATTACCATCAATCTTAACAGTTCCAGAAGTCTTAACGCGTCCAGAATTATTTACAACGATCAAATGGTTACCTGGATAAGAGTTAAGATCAATCGCCTTACTACCATTCAACCAATATACATGTCCCATACTCAGTAAGCTGTCAAGATTTACTATAGCATAAGCGCCTCCATCTTCAGCCTGAATGCGTCTGCCATCAGGACCGTATAAAACGCTATCTACAATTGCGTTTTGATAAGCCTGACCGATATGCCTAGTAACGAAATCTACTGTCTTCTCGAGAGCTTTTGTAGTCGTATTCCATCTGTATACAGACGTTTTAACAGCAGATCTGGCAAAGTAATACTCACTTGTCGTGTAGCCATCATCGTACTCGTAAGTTACTTTTCCGGTTACCATCTGTCCAGCTGTGGAATCTTTTTCATTCCTTGGATCTTCAAAGTAGTAAATACCTGCCGGCAACTCCGTTACAGCGGTGCTATTGTAAATCTCGCCAAAGTTAGCACTATAGGGATCTTTCCACTCTACCGGGCTTGGGGTAGCCTTCGGGAGTACCTGAAGACCTGTGAGCATCCGTCCATCATCGCCACTAAACAAGTAAACTTTCTCCTTGATGGTCTTTGCTACTGTCAAGCCGGTTCCCGAATTAAAGGCGATCGAATGGACGATGCCATCGGAACCATCATTGTAACTCACTAGGTAATACCACTTGGAAACGGAACTATCCTTGGGAGTAGGAGCATACTGCCATCCGTACCCATTGGAACCGTTGACACTGTTGTAAATATTCTGATTCGTATTCGGAGGTGTCGTTATATCCGGATAATTGCTATAAGGTGTCCAATTCTTACGGAGACAACCCTCCTCATTGAAGGAATACCACTTCCCATCAATAAATTGTTCGCCATCCTGCTGTACATAGGCTCTGCCATCAGACCGGAAATAAAACCATTCCTCAGCCTCGGTATCCGGGCATACATGGCCATCCGGTATAGGAAGCTTTTTCCAACCGATCCTCACATGTCCGTCATCTTCGTCGCCACAATAGTAAATATTCAATCTACCATTGTTCTCCACTTTGACCCAATTATTCATCATGTATCCTTCATCATTGAATACATATTTCAGGCCTTTAATTTCTTTGACAAGAACCTTTCCCGAGTCAGCCTTATACGCAATACCATTGTTACCGAAGTACATATAGAGGGTAGCTTCCTCATGACCATCGCCATTAACATCCACGTTATCCGTGTTGTTGATCTGAAGCCACTTCCCCGTCTGCATCTCTCCACTTCCGTCTACCCAGAAGGTGTGGTTCAGATCATCCGTGAAGACCTGGTTCTTATACATATAACCGTCCTCACCCAGATAGTACCACTTCCCCTGATCCTGCTTCCACTGATCGTACACCGGGTCGCCGTAACTGTCAAACCACTGCCACTCGCCTTCAGAGTCTGCCTGCCAGCCGACAGCAGCTAAGGATGTTACGGAAGCGCCGATGGCCAGCAGAGCTGCTGCGGATACTAGCGCAGCAATCTTCGTCTGCTTTCTCATAATAATGCACTCTCCTTTTCCTTTTTTTGGTCCCCAAGGGAACCACTCTTGGTTACATTACGAGGTAATTATACTTCCTGTATCGGAAATTATCAATACCTTTTTAACATTTTTTGAAATTTCTTTCAAAGCAGCCGTCAAGGTCTCTTATTTTCCTCCCGGAAATACCTTTCCCTCAATCACAGGACCAGTATAATACAGATCAGGATAGAATGCTATAACTTTTCTCTAAGCATTTTCTTACATTAATCTTACAAAAATAGTAATTATTTCTTAGGATGCCAAGCTGGGAAAAACCGTTGCCAGATCTATGACGCTGTGCTATAATGTTCATATTCATCATTGTGCATCTCATTATTGAACAGATGGAGGCATTATGGACAGGATCGCGCTTCTGTGCAGGAACATACTGGAACATCCGCGGACTACCCAGCGGGAGCTCGCCGGTTCGCTGGGTGTATCTCTGGGTACGGCGAACCGGCTCGTGAGAGAGTGTGAGGCGGAAGGTCTGATCGAGGCGTCCGGAGGTGACTACAGGCTTACGCCGCATGGCAGAGCCTATCTTGGGCCGTACCGCGTGGACGGCGCCGTGATCCTCGCCGCGGGCTTCGGCTCCCGCTTCGTGCCTCTGACGTTTGAGACCCCCAAGGGCCTGCTGGAAGTGTTCGGCGAGAGGATGATCGAGCGGCAGATCCGGCAGCTGCACGAGGCCGGCGTCACGGATATCACCGTCGTGGTCGGCTATCTGAAAGAAAAATTCGAATATCTGACCGACCGGTACGGCGTCAGGCTGATCTTCAACCCGGAGTACGCCTCGAAGAACAACCTGTCGTCGGTCTACCGCGCGAAAGATGTGATGGAGGGGAAGAACCTGTACCTGCTGGCTTCGGATCACTGGATGAGGGACAACCTGTTCCACGCATATGAATGCTGCAGCTGGTACGCGTCCGTCTACATGAGCGGCGCGACGTCCGAGTGGTGCTTTACATTAGATAAGAAGAAACGGGTGCTGGATGTGGCGAACGGGGGACACGACGCGTGGGTCATGTACGGGCCGGCATACCTCTCCCGCGAGTTCCTGGCACGGTTCCTTCCGGCGCTTGAGATGTATTACCGGACGCCGGGGACGGAACAGCTATACTGGGAACATCTGTACCAGGAGATGCTGAATGGAACGGCGGAGGCACGGTACCGGCAGTTCTGCGCGGGACGCCCCGAGGCGGCGGGGAAGGAGCGCCTTGATCTGCGGGCGCCGGAACTGTACGCCAACTGCCTGCCCGCGGATTCCGTCTGGGAATTCGAGAATCTGGAGGAGCTGCGCCGTTTTGACACGAGATACCGGACCCGTTCCGACAACGAGGCTCTGGAACTGATCGCCGGCGTATTCAAAATTCCGGAGTATGAGATCCGCGATATCCGCACCGTGAAAGCGGGCATGACCAACCAGTCGTTCCTGTTCCGCGTCGGCGGCGCGGCGTACATCTGCCGGATTCCGGGACCCGGCACCGGGCTCCTGATCAACCGCAGGCAGGAAGCGGCGGCCTTTGAAGCGGTGGAGCCGCTCGGAATCTCGGAACATGTGATTTACTTTGATCCGGACACCGGATATAAGATTTCGGAATATTATGAAGGATCCCGCAACGCCGATCCTGCCAGTGACGACGACATGCGGCGCTGTATGGAAGTCCTGCGGACCCTTCACCGTTCCGGCGCCATGGTCGGCCATGACTTCGATATCCGTGAGCGGATCGGATATTATGAGAAATTGTGCCTGGACATGGGTGAAATCCCCTTTGAAGATTATCGGGAGGTCCGGGAACATATGACGGAACTGATGGACGGGCTGGACCGGCTGGGGCGCGCGAAGGTATTGGCCCATGTAGACAGTGTCGCGGACAATTTCATTTTCCTGCCCAATGGTCAGGTGAAGCTGATCGATCTGGAGTACGCCGGGATGTGCGATCCGCTGATAGACGTCGCCATGTGCGCGATTTATTCTTATTATGACGATGAGCGGGTGGACTGGCTGATCCGCCTTTATCTCGGACGCGATCCGGGAACGGAGGAACGAGCGGTCGTCTATTCTTACGTGGCGCTGGGAGGGTTCCTCTGGAGCCTCTGGACGGTTTACAAGCAGGATCTGGGACAGGAATTCGGGGAATACTCGATCATCATGTACCGGTACGCAAAACGGTATTACCGTAAAGTCCTCCAGATAGGAGATAGGAGTCCCCGGATAGAAATCTCCGGATAAGAGCCTTTCAAAAAATGTTAGAAAATGTCAGAAAATCTTTCATATTTTTCGCTACATCCCGCGGAAAATATATGCTATACTGAAGGCAGACATGTTATTTTGCGAACAGAGGAGGATTAGGTATGAGACGTCGCAATATGCTGCGGGTCCTGCTGTTTGCCGGTGCCCTGGGCATGCTGTCGGCAGGCGTGCCATCGGCCGCGGAGGCAGCCTGGGATAATTCCAGCGGCCAGTGGGTCTACTATGACAACGCCGGTTCGAAACACAAGGGCTGGCTGCGGACTACCACCGGGGATTACTACTTTATGGATCTGACGACAGGCAACATGAGCATCGGCTGGAAGCAGATCAACAACAGCTGGTACTATTTTCAGGACAACGGTGTAATGGTGGCGAGCAACTGGATCATCTACAACGGCGATTTCTACTATCTGTTTGAGGACGGCAAGATGGTCACCGGATGGCTAAAGATCGGCGATGTCTACCGCTATATGAAGGACAACGGCGCGATGCGCAAGGGCTGGTGGCAGATGGATAACGCCTGGTATTACGCGAACCCGACTTCCGGGCAGGTGGCGATCGGCTGGAAGCAGATCGATAACAGCTGGTATCTGTTTGCCAGCGACGCGAAGATGCTGACCGGATGGCAGCAGATGAACGGCCGCTACTATTACCTGAACACGGACGGCAGGATGCTGACCGGATGGCTGACCGACTCCAACGGCGGGCGCTACTACATGAATCCGAGCAACGGCACCATGACGGTCGGATGGGGGCTGATCGACAATTCGTATTATTATTTTGATAATACGGGACATCCGCATACCGGATGGCTGAACCTGAACGGAACCTACTACTATCTGGATCCGGAGAACGGAGGCCGGATGCTGGCGAATACGACGAAGGTGATCGACGGCATCAGCTACTCGTTCGCCGCCAACGGCGCTTACTATGTGAACAACGGCGCCGCGTCCGGTGCGCCGGGGTCTTCGGGAAGCGGCTCAGCCGGTACGCCGGGAGCCTCGCCGGGCGGCTCAGGCGCAAGCAGCGGGCCGGGTTCTTCGGGGTCCGGCGTAAACAGCGGACCAGGTTCCTCAGATTCCGGCTCGTCAGAGACCGGCGGTTCCCCGTCTTATAGGCCCGGCAGTTCGAGTTCCGGCGACGGAACTCTGGAACCGGGCATGGTCGGTCCGCCTCCCGGATCGAATTAAGAGGAATCATGGACAAGGCGTCCGGACTTCATCGGTTCGGACGCCTTGTCTCTGGCAATTTCTACTCAGTTTTTCTTTCGGATTCCCTTTCTGGGCATCCGCCCGGTTCCTGGCAGAATCCCCACTCAGTTCCTCTTTGAATTGTTTTTTCTGAGCTTCCGGCCGACCTCTAATAGAACAGCCGGTTCACCGCGCTGAAGATGCCGCGCAGGGACGAACGGGTGATATTGGAACTGATGCCCACGCCGTAAGTAGCCTTGCCGGTCTTCACATCCATCAAGTGAATATAAGTGGCGGCCTGCGCGCCGGAACCGGAGGTCAGGGCATGTTCGCTGTAATCCAGAACCTTGATCTGGATGCCCAGCTCCTTCTCGATGCCGTTCTTCATCGCGTCGATGGGGCCGTTGCCCACGCCCTCGAAAACCTTCTCGATGCCGTGGTTGGTGTAGGTCACGCTGACCAGGGTCGCGAAACTCCCGTCGGCCAGCTCCGTATCCTGGATCTGGCATTTGCGGAAATGCATCGGCTCCTTGCGCTCGGTGTAATGGTTGCGGAACTCCTCCATAATGCGCTCCGGCGCCACCTCGCCCTGTTTCTCGGCGATCTTCTGGATGATATCGGAAAACTCCTTGTGCATCCCCTTGGGCAGCTTAAAGCCATAGAAGGTATCCATGACGAACGCCACGCCGCCCTTGCCGGACTGGCTGTTGATGCGGACGATCGGTTCGTAGACGCGGCCGATGTCGGAGGGATCGATAGGCAGGTAAGGCACCTCCCAATACTCGCTCTGCCGCTCCTTGAGAGCCTGCATCCCTTTGTTGATCGCGTCCTGATGGGAACCGGAGAACGCGGTAAAGACCAGCTTCCCGGCATAGGGATGCCTGGGATCAATCGTCATCTTCGTGCAGCGCTCATAGACCTCGGCGATGGCATTGACATCCTCCAGGTTCAGCTTCGGGTCGATGCCCTGAGAGAACATATTATAGGCCAGGGTCAGGATGTCAACATTGCCGGTGCGCTCGCCGTTGCCGAAAAGCGTGCCTTCCACGCGGTCCGCCCCCGCCATCAGGGCCAGCTCCGCAGCCGCCACGCCGGTCCCCCGGTCGTTATGCGGATGGAGACTTAAGACGATGCTGTCACGGTTCTTGAGATGGGTACTCATCCACTCGATCTGATCCGCGTAAACATTCGGCGTAGTCATCTCGACCGTAGACGGCAGATTGAGAATAATCGGCCGCTCCGGCGTCGCCATGCCCCAGGTGTCCATGACCGCCTCGCAGACTTTCTGAGCGTAGTCCAGCTCCGTGCCGGTGAAACTCTCCGGCGAATACTCCAGAAGCAGATCGCCGTCGTACCTCTCGGCGTACTGGCGCACCATCGCGGCAGCATCGGTGGCGATCTTCTTGATCTCCTCTTTGTTCTTATGGAAGACCACGTCGCGCTGCAGCGTCGAGGTGGAATTATAGATATGGAAAATAACCTTCTTGACCCCCTCGATGGCCTCGAAGGTACGTTTCAGAAGGTGTTCGCGGCACTGCACCAGCACCTGGATGCGCACGTCGTCCGGAATCAGCTTCCGCTCCACCAGCTGGCGCAGGAAGTCATACTCGATCTGAGAAGCGGCCGGAAAACCGACTTCGATCTCCTTGAAGCCCAGGCCGACCAGCATATTGAAGAACTCAATCTTCTCCTCGACGACCATCGGCTCGATCAGGGCCTGATTGCCGTCGCGAAGATCGACGCTGCACCAGATGGGGGCCTTGTCAATGATCTTATTCGGCCACTGGCGCTGGGGGAAATCGACGGCGGGTACATGTTTGTATCTCTTATAATTCAACATAGCTTTTTCTCCTTCTTATGTGGCGGGACAACCGGTATCTTATCAGCAGTACAAATCATCACTCTCTTAAGCCGCACAGTCGGTAGATCACGCTATATTTTCTGATAATGTTCAATTTCGCTTTCTTTACAGGGCCAGCCCCATCTTCCATCATCCCTTTTTACTGAAATGCAGGCCTTATGCAGCATAGCCTGCCCGCTGACGCTTCACCGTTTTCACCGTCGTTTTCATCGTTCTGGCGCAGTTTGCCGTTCCGGCACGGCGCCGCATCGCGCGTTTCCACATTATAGCATAGATGCATTTATCTGGCAAGGAGTTTATTTTTACGAAGGACCCTCCTGATTCCGTTAAATAAATAAATTCCGGTATCTGTAAATCCGATGTTTTTCTATCAAATCACTTCTTTCCCTCGCCCGCTCAACCATCTTGAACCTTCTGAGCAGAGCCTCGACATTGTCCTAATTGACATCCCAGAACCTGTAATTCCTCCTGTCCATGTTTATATACCTGTCATTTTTCGACATGCGCTTCACCAAAAGATATGAGATGACAAACAGGCATAAGATGAAGGCAATGAATATCCATTCCGAGTTCTCAGTCTGCATGGAAGCGATGTAATCATAGGTTCCGTGAATCAATACCGGGACGAGGACGCAAAGGATACGGAACAGTTTTGATTTTTTCTCGTCCTGCAGATAGGCGTAGCCCCTGGCGCAGCCATAGAACACGCCCATGAAGATACCGAAGCAGGTATGGCCGGGTATGGCCGTGACCGCGCGCACCAACGCCGTCGAGAAGCCGTAATGCAGGACATAGCTGATATTCTCCCAGAGCGCGAAGCCGAGGGAAGTGAAGACCGAGTATACCACGCCGTCGTAAAGGCAGTTGAACTCGACCGCGTACCATGACCGCCTTTTCAGCATGAAATATTTACAGCCCTCCTCTGTGCAGGCCACGACCACAAAATACAGGAGGACATTGTAAAGGCCGGACTCGGCTGGGACAAGCATGTTAAGGAAAAGACTGAGAACCCGCTCTATCACCAGGGCAAGAAGCGCGGCGAGGATCCCCCCAACCACCATACTGCTCAAGATAGCCGGGCTTTCCTTGTCCAGCCTGTCAAGCTTATATACCTGCACCATCAGGAAAATGGCAGGAACGACAGCCGCTATTATCAACAGCCAGTTGTACGTGAGTATTGGGGTCATCAAAAAGTAAAACATCTTTTATTCCGCCTTTCTTTATCAGTTCGCGCCGTTTAACACCTTGGCAATCTCGCTAGTGGAGACGAGGATGATGGACGAGGATGATGATCTCTTGTTCCCGCCCTTAAACGATTCTTTCAGCTTAATTTCGGGCAAGTTCGCATTTCCCCCCGTAAATATCTTTGTCATGCATCGAAAGATATACTCATTTTAGCTTAAGCTAACACAATTTACAAGGGTAAAATGAAAAATATCGCATTTTAGTACATCGAAAAGCCGCTGAGCTTCTCTGCCTGGTCAGCCGCGATCAGGCTATCCAGAAGTTCCTGGATGTCGCCGCCCATAATGGAATCAATGCGGTAGAGAGTCAGTTTGATCCGGTGGTCGGTGACCCGGCCCTGGGGGAAATTATAGGTACGGATCTTCTCGGAGCGGTCGCCGGTGCCGATCTGGCTGCGGCGTTCCTCCGCCTCGGAGTTCTGCCGTTTCTCCAGTTCCATCTCGTAGAGTTTGGAACGGAGCAGACGAAACGCTTTCTCCTTATTCTGCAGCTGGGATTTTTCCGTCTGGCTGTAAATCACGATGCCGGTCGGGATATGGGTCAGGCGCACGGCGGAATCCGTGGTGTTCACGCACTGGCCGCCGTTGCCGGAGGCGCGCATCACGTCGATGCGGCAATCCTTCATGTCGATCTGCACGTCCACCTCCTCGGCCTCGGGCATCACGGCCACCGTTGCCGTGGAAGTGTGGATGCGGCCGCCGCTCTCGGTTTCAGGCACCCGCTGGACACGGTGGACGCCGCTCTCGTATTTGAGCTTGGAATAGGCGCCCCTGCCGGTGATCATAGCCACGACTTCCTTAAAGCCCCCGATGCCGTTCTCATTGACGCTGACCATCTCCACCTTCCAGCGGTTCCTCTCGGCGTAATTGACATACATCCGGTAAAGTTCCGCGGCGAACAGGGCGGCCTCGTCGCCGCCGGCTCCGGCCCGGATCTCCAGGATGATGTTTTTATCGTCGTTGGGATCCTTTGGCAGAAGCAGGATTTTCAGTTTCTGTTCCAGGCTGGCGATGCGTTCCCTCGCGCCGGACAGCTCTTCTTTCGCCAGCTCGCGCATTTCCTCATCGTTCTCTTCGTTCAGAAGCGCCAGACTGTCGTCCGCGTCCTGATTTGCCTTTTTGTATTCTTTATAGGTATCCACCAGAGGCTCCAGATCTGCCTGCTCTTTCATCAGCCTGCGGAAACGATTCTGGTCCTCGGCGACGGAAGGGCTGTTCAGTTCCAGCATCAATTCCTCATAATGACGCAAAATGTCGTCTAAACGGTCAAACATAGTATCTCCTCCTCGTACGCGCGATCCGTTGTTCTATCTCGGGGACGTACGCTTGCTGCCGCCGGAGATTTCAGGATATCCCCGACACGGCGTGTACGTTTCAAGATCTTTCCGGCGGCATCCACGCCGCCCGCACCGCGCGATCCAAACCGCGCAGATCCTGAAATACTTTCATCCGTGTAAACCCTGCCTCCTCAAACAGCGTACAAACCGCCTCCGCCTGATCGCAGCCGATCTCCAGATAAACCGTTCCGTCCGGCTCCAGCCAGTCCGGCGCTTCCATGGCGATCCGGCGATAGAAGGCCAGGCCGTCCTCATCGCCATCCAGCGCCATACGCGGTTCATGGACGCACACCTCCGGCTGAAGGCCGTCGATCTCGGCGGCAGGGATATACGGCGGATTGGAAACCAGAATGTCGTAGCGCCCGCCCTCCGGAAGCGCGGAAAACAAATCTCCCTGATACAGACGCAGCTGCCGCTTGCATGCCTTACCTCCTGCTGTATCCGCCATATCTCCCACGGCGCAGACAGCAACATCTTTCGGCGTTGGCACGCCTGCGGGGACAGGGCCTGTTCCTGAAGACGTGCCGGCTTCCGCAATCAGTCCGATTTCCCCGATCGGTCTGACTCCCGTGGCCAATCCGGTTTCCGAAGCCGGGCCGGCCCCCGCGGCCAATCCGGCTCCCGCAACCGGGCCGGCCCCCGCGGCCGGCCTGGCCTCCCCTCCGGCAGAGATTTCCCACCCGCCGGCAAGCAGCCGCCGTGCGTT
>CAYYHX010000030.1:0-15972 GCA_964471835.1 uncultured Hungatella sp. | reverse complement strand
ACTCCGTGGGGCAAGCCTGCTCTGGGCCTCAAGACCCGGAAGAAGAACAAGCAGTCCAACAAGCTGATCGTGAGAAGACGCGACGGCAGCGTGATCAAATAATTGAAGGAGGATTTACCCTATGGGACGTTCACTGAAGAAAGGGCCATTTGCAGATGAACATCTTCTGAAGAAGATTGACGCCATGAACGCTTCGGGACAGAAGCAGGTCATCAAGACCTGGTCCCGCCGCTCCACAATCTTTCCGCAGATGGTTGGCCATACAATCGCGGTTCACGATGGCAGGAAGCATGTTCCGGTCTATGTGACGGAGGACATGGTGGGCCACAAGCTTGGCGAATTCGTCGCAACCAGGACTTACAGGGGCCACGGCAAAGACGAGAAGAAGACCAGACGTTAAAGCGGGAAGGATTGAAAGGAGGTTACAGCAATGTCGAAAGGACACAGAAGTCAGATCAAGAGAGAGAGAAATGACCAGAAGGATACCAGGCCGTCCGCAAAGCTGTCTTACGCCCGCGTATCCGTCGAGAAGGCATGCTTCGTATTGGATGCCATCCGGGGCAAGGACGTACAGACCGCGCTCGGCATCCTGACATACAGTCCCAGATATGCCTCTTCCCTGATTAAGAAGCTGCTGGAATCGGCGATTGCGAATGCCGAGAACAACAACAATCTGAGCAGGGAGAACCTTTATGTCGAGGAATGTTACGCTAACAAAGGACCGACCATGAAGAGAATCAAACCGAGAGCACAGGGCAGGGCTTACAGGATCGAGAAGAAAACAAGCCATATCACCGTGGTGCTGAATGAGAGATAGGAGGCCAATATGGGACAGAAAGTGAATCCGCACGGCTTAAGAGTCGGCGTTATCAAGGACTGGGATTCCAGGTGGTATGCGGAAGATGATTTCGCGGACAATCTGATTGAGGATCATAAGATCAGAACATTCCTGAAGAAGAAACTGTACAGTTCCGGCATCTCCCGGATCGAGATCGAGCGGGCTTCTGACCGCGTGAAGGTGATCATCTACACCGCGAAGCCGGGCGTCGTCATCGGCAAGGGCGGCGCCGAAATCGAGAAGCTGAAGGGCGAGGTCCAGAAGCTGACCGAGAAGAAGCTGTTTATCGATATCAAGGAGATCAAGAGGCCGGACCGCGACGCGCAGCTGGTGGCCGAGAACATCGCGCAGCAGCTGGAGAACCGCGTGTCGTTCCGCCGCGCCATGAAGAACACGATGAGCCGTTCCATGAAAGCCGGCGTCAAGGGCATCAAGACTGCCTGCTCCGGGCGTCTGGGCGGCGCCGACATGTGCCGTACCGAATTCTACAGCGAGGGAACCATCCCGCTGCAGACGCTGCGGGCCGATATTGACTATGGATTCGCCGAAGCAGATACCACTTACGGCAAGATCGGGGTGAAGGTCTGGATCTACAAGGGCGAAGTTCTTCCTGTGAAGGGAAACAAGGAAGGGAGCGATAGATAATGTTAATGCCTAAGAGAGTGAAGCACCGCAAGCAGTTCCGCGGAACCATGTCGGGCAAAGCCATGAGAGGCAATACCATTTCCAACGGCGAGTACGGCCTGATCGCCGTCGAGCCGTGCTGGATCAAGTCCAACCAGATCGAGGCGGCCCGTGTCGCCATGACGCGTTATATCAAGCGCGGCGGCAAGGTATGGATCAAGATTTTCCCGGATAAGCCGGTTACCTCGAAGCCTGCCGAGACCCGGATGGGTTCCGGTAAAGGAGCTCTGGAATACTGGGTAGCCGTCGTGAAGCCGGGCCGCGTGCTTTTTGAGATCGCAGGCGTCGATGAGGCGACGGCCCGCGAGGCCCTTCGCCTTGCCATGCATAAGTTGCCCTGCAAATGTAGGATTGCCGCGAAGGCAGAATTAGAAGGCGGTGAATAACAGTGAAGACAATAGATTATCTAAAAGAATTGAACGGGAAGACTGTTGAGGAGCTGAATGAGGAGCTGGTATCCGCCAAGAAGGAATTGTTTAACTTAAGATTCCAGAACGCGACCAACCAGCTGGACAATACCAGCAGGATCAAGGAAGTCCGCAGGAACATTGCCAGGATTCAGACTGTTATTACTCAGAAAGGGAGGAGCTGAGACCGTGGAGAGAAATCTTAGAAAGACCCGCGTCGGCAAGGTTGTAAGCGATAAGATGGACAAGACCATCGTCGTGGCGATCGAAGACCATGTGAAACATCCGTTATATGGCAAGATTGTGAAGAAAACCTACAAGCTGAAAGCCCATGATGAGAAGAATGAGTGCGGGGTTGGCGATATTGTGAAGGTGATGGAGACAAGGCCCTTATCCAAGGAAAAGAGATGGAGGCTTGTGGAGATCGTCGAGAAGGCGAGATAAATCCGGAATTTATGAATTCAGGAAGGAGTTAAGGCATGATTCAGCAGGAGAGCAGACTGAGAGTCGCTGACAATACCGGCGCGAAGGAACTCCTTTGCATCCGCGTGATGGGCGGCTCTGTGAGAAGATATGCCAGTGTTGGCGATATTATCGTAGCTACGGTCAAAGATGCAACGCCCGGCGGCGTTGTGAAGAAAGGCGATGTCGTGAGGGCTGTCGTAGTGCGCACCGTGAAGAGCATCCGCCGCAAGGACGGCTCCTACATCCGCTTTGACGAGAACGCGGCCGTTATCATCAAGGATGACAAGACACCCAGAGGAACCCGTATTTTCGGGCCGGTTGCCAGAGAGCTGAGGGATAAGCAGTTCATGAAGATCGCTTCGCTGGCCCCGGAAGTGCTGTAGGGAGGTGCAGACTGTGCGTAAGATCAGGAAAGACGATCTGGTGAAGATCATTACCGGAAAGGATAAAGATAAAACCGGCAAGGTACTCCATGTGGATTCCAAGACCGGCAAGGTACTGGTTGAGGGCTGCAACATGGTGACCAAGCATGTAAAGCCTGGTCCCGGCAACCCCAATGGCGGCATCATCCAGAAGGAGGCCGCTCTGGATATCTCCAACGTGATGCTGGTTGTCGATGGCAAGCCTACCAGGGTAGGTTTCAAGTTCCTGGAGGAAGACGGAGAGAAGAAAAAGAGCAGGACAAAGGTTCGCGTGGCCAAAGCGACCGGCAAAGTGATCGACTGACGGGAGAGGAGGAAGAAAAACCGTGTCCAGATTAAAAGAACAGTACCAGAACGAGATGGTGGACGCCATGATCAAGAAGTTCGGCTATAAGAACATCATGGAAGTCCCCAAACTCGACAAGATCGTGATCAATATCGGCGTCGGCGAGGCGAAAGAGAATGTAAAGATCCTGGATTCCGCCGTCAGGGATCTGGAGGTCATCACCGGACAGAAGGCCATCATCACCAAAGCGAAGAAATCCGTCGCCAACTTTAAGATCAGGGAAGGTATGCCGATCGGCTGTAAGGTAACGCTGCGCGGCGAGAAGATGTATGAGTTTGCCGACCGCCTGATCAACCTGGCGCTTCCGCGGGTCAGGGACTTCCGCGGCGTCAATCCCAACGCGTTTGACGGCAGAGGAAACTATGCGCTGGGCATCAGGGAGCAGCTGATCTTTCCGGAGATCGAGTACGATAAGGTTGACAAGGTAAGGGGCATGGATATCATTTTCGTAACCACCGCGAAGACCGATGAGGAGGCCCGCGCGCTCCTGACCCTGTTCAATATGCCGTTTCAGAAATAATTAGGAGGGAAATCCAATGGCAAAAACTTCTATGAAGATCAGGCAGCAGCGCCCGGCGAAGTTCTCCACCAGGGAATACACCCGCTGCCGTATCTGCGGCCGTCCGCACGCGTATCTGAGAAAATACGGCGTCTGCCGTATCTGTTTCCGTGAGCTGGCATACAAGGGTCAGATCCCGGGCGTGAAGAAAGCCAGCTGGTGATTTATTTTCTGAGTGGTTCCGGGCCGCAGGCAGGGAACCAGGGGACGGACGTCTCTGAACGATTAAGACAGGAGGAATAGAGAAGATCATGAATATGAGCGATCCGATTGCAGATATGCTTACAAGAATTCGTAATGCGAACACTGCGAAACATGATACGGTTGATGTGCCGTCTTCCAGGATGAAACTGGCGATCGCCGACATCTTACTGAAGGAAGGCTATATCCGGAAATATGATCTGATTGACGAGGGACCCTTCAAGGCGATTCACATCACGCTGAAGTACGGCGCCGACAAGAATGAGAAGGTTATCTCCGGGATCAAGAGGATCTCTAAGCCCGGCCTGCGCGTGTACGCGGGAAGCGATGAGCTGCCGAAGGTTCTGGGCGGGCTGGGAATCGCCATCATTTCCACCAACAGGGGCGTTATGACCGATAAGGAAGCGCGCGCGCTGGGTGTTGGCGGCGAGGTTCTGGCGTTTATATGGTAGGTTCGCACGATGAGAGCGCGACGAACCTGTGAGGGCGGCAGGGCCGCCGGCGGATCTGAAAACAGAAAAGACTCTGCGTCTTTTCCGAAAATGTAAGGAGGAGCAGGCATGTCACGTATAGGAAGAATGCCAATCGCGATCCCGGCAGGCGTCACTGTCACGATCGCGGAAGAGAATAAAGTGACCGTAAAAGGCCCGAAGGGGACTCTTGAGCGAGTGCTTCCGGCCGAGATGATCATCGAGGAAAAGGATGGTCATATTATCGTAAGCAGACCGAATGATCTGAAGAAGATGAAGTCCCTTCACGGCCTGACCAGGACCTTGATCAACAATATGGTGATCGGCGTTACGAACGGGTACGAGAAGGTTCTGGAGATCAACGGCGTCGGTTACAGGGCCGTGAAGCAGGGGAACAAGCTGACCCTGACCCTGGGATACTCCCATCCGGTCGAGATGACGGATCCGGAAGGCATCGAAACGGTGCTTGACGGCCAGAACAAGATTACCGTCAAGGGCATTGACAAAGAGAAAGTCGGCCAGTACGCCGCCGAGATCAGGGACAAGAGAAGGCCCGAGCCGTATAAGGGCAAGGGAATCAAGTACGCCGATGAAGTGATCCGGCGCAAAGTCGGCAAGACCGGTAAGAAATAATAGAGGAGGGTGCAAAAGATGGTCAGTAAGAAATCAAGAAGCGAAGTTCGCATGAAAAAGCACGCCAGATTACGCAGCCGTATTGCCGGTACCGCCGAGAGGCCGCGTCTGTCTGTGTTCCGGAGCAATAAGCACATGTACGCCCAGATCATCGACGACGAGGCCGGCCGCACGCTGGCGGCCGCCTCCACGACCGAAAAGGCGGCCCGGGAGGAGCTTACGTACACGGACAATAAGGAGGCGGCGGCCTATGTAGGCACTCTGATTGCCAAGAGGGCTCTTGAGAAAGGCATCGAAGAGGTTGTTTTTGACCGGGGCGGATTCATTTATCATGGAAAAGTTCAGGCGCTGGCGGACGCGGCCCGCGAAGCCGGCCTGAAGTTCTAAAGGAGGAGAATACGGCATGAAGCGTACAATGATTGACCCGACTCAGCTGGAACTGAATGACAAGGTTGTGGGGATTAAGCGAGTGTCCAAGACCGTGAAAGGCGGACGTACCATGCGGTTCTCCGCTTTGGTGGTTGTAGGCGACGGCAACGGCCATGTGGGCGCGGGCCTTGGCAAGGCGGGGGAGGTTCCGGAAGCGATCCGCAAAGGCAAGGAAGCGGCCGCGAAGAATCTCGTGCAGGTTCCCATGGATGAGAACCGGAGCATCCCCCATGACTACATCGGCAAGTTCGGAAGCGCCTCCGTCCTGATGAAGCGCGCTCCCGAGGGTACCGGCATCATCGCCGGAGGAACCGCGCGCGCGGTCGTCGAGCTGGCCGGCATTAAGAATGTCCGTATCAAGTCCCTGGGTTCCGACAACAAGACCAACGTCGTGCGGGCGACCCTTCAGGGCCTGTGCGCGATGAAGACTCCGGAAGAGGTCGCAAGACTTCGCGGCAAATCCGTCGAAGAGATCATAGGCTAAGGAGGACGATGAAATGGCCGAGAAATTAAGAGTGACGTTAGTCAAATCCCCGATCGGCGCCATCCCCAAGCAGAGAGCGACCGTCAAGGCTCTGGGATTAAGGAAGATGCACAAGACCGTGGAGCTGCCGGATAACGACGCTGTCAGGGGAATGATCTGGCATGTGAGGCATCTGGTCAAGGTAGAAGAAGTGTAATTCAGAGACAAGGAGGTGCAAGATATGGAATTATCAAACTTACGTCCCGCCGAGGGCTCGAAGCAGAGCAATAATTTCCGCCGCGGCCGCGGCCATGGTTCCGGCAACGGGAAAACGGCCGGCAAGGGCCATAAGGGTCAGAAGGCACGTTCCGGCGCACCGAGACCGGGGTTTGAGGGCGGCCAGATGCCGCTGTACCGCCGCCTTCCCAAGAGAGGGTTTACCAACCGCAATACCAAGGAGATCGTCGGAATCAACGTCAGCGTTCTGGATCGTTTTGAGGACGGCGCGGTTGTCACCGTGGATACGCTGGTAGAGAAACGCATCGTGAAGAACCCCAGGGACGGCGTCAAGATTCTGGGCAGCGGAGAACTGACCAAAAAACTTAACGTGAAGGCGAATGCCTTCAGCGAGGGTGCGAAAGCGAAGATCGAGGCTGCCGGCGGAACCTGCGAGGTGATCTGATATGTGGAAAACACTCCGAGACGCGTTTCGTATAAAGGAAATCCGGAATAAAATACTCTACACGTTTGTGATGCTGGTAGTGATCCGTTTCGGATCGCAGCTTCCCGTGCCGGGGATAAACACGAGTTATTTCGCGGACTTTTTTGCCAGTCAGACGACAGACGCTTTTGGATTTTTCAATGCGATGACCGGCGGTTCCTTCTCCAACATGTCGATCTTGGCTTTAAGCATTACCCCGTATATCACATCCTCCATCATCATGCAGCTGCTGACGATTGCGATCCCCAGGCTGGAAGAGATGCAGAGGGAAGGGGAGGACGGCCGCAAGAAGATCGCGGAGTACACCCGCTATCTGACCGTCGGTCTGGCGCTTCTGGAGTCCGGCGGCATGGCGATCGGCTTCGGCAGCGACGGGCTTCTGATCAATTACAATGCGGGCAGCGTGATCGTAGCGATCGCGGCCATGACCGCGGGCAGCGCGTTCCTCATGTGGATCGGCGAGCGGATCACGGAGAAAGGCGTGGGCAACGGCATTTCCGTCGTCCTGCTCTTCAACATCCTCTCCAGTCTGCCGGATGATATCAACACGCTGTACACCCGTTTCCTCTCCGGTAAGAACGTGCCGGTGGCGATCGTGACGGCGCTCCTCATCGTGGCGGTTATCGTGGCGATGGTCGTGTTTGTCGTCATCCTGCAGGACGCGGTCCGGCGGATTCCGGTGCAGTATTCCCAGAAGATGCAGGGCAGAAGGATGGTTGGGGGACGTTCCTCCAGCATTCCGCTGAAAGTCAACACGGCCGGCGTGATCCCGGTGATCTTTGCTTCCTCGATCATGTCCCTGCCGGTGGTGATTTCGCAGTTCTTTAACGTGGATTACAGCAGCGTCGGCGGGCGTATCCTGCTGGCCCTGAATTCCTCGATGTGGTGCCGGCCGGATCAGCCGGTGTATTCCATCGGCATGGTGCTCTATCTGGTGCTGATCGTGGTGTTCGCGTATTTCTATACGTCCATCACCTTCAACCCGCTTGAGGTGGCCAACAACATCAAGAAGCAGGGCGGCTTCATTCCGGGCATCCGTCCCGGCAAGCCGACCAGCGATTATCTGAACAACATCCTGAATTACATCGTGTTCATCGGGGCTGTCGGCCTGATCATCGTCAGCGTGATCCCGATCATCGTGTCAGGACTGTTCAACATCAGCCGGCTTTCCTTCGCGGGTACGTCGCTGATCATCATCGTCGGCGTGGTCCTGGAAACGCTGAACGCGATTGAGTCGCAGATGCTGGTCCGGAATTACAGAGGATTTTTGAACGATTGACACATCATACATCCGCATTCCGTTCCATGCGGTCACGGGGAATAAGGAGGACGACCCCTATGAAGATTATCATGTTAGGCGCTCCCGGAGCCGGGAAAGGGACACAGGCAAAAAAGATTGCCGAGAAATACGGAATCCCGCACATTTCCACCGGGGACATTTTCCGCGCGAATATCAAGGGCGGCACCGAGCTGGGGAAGAAGGCGAAGACCTTCATGGATCAGGGGAAGCTGGTTCCCGACGAGATCACGATCGGTATGCTGATGGACCGCATTCGGGAGGCCGACTGTGAGAAGGGTTATGTCCTGGACGGGTTTCCGAGGACGATCCCGCAGGCCGAGAGCCTGACGGCGGCGCTGGCGGCGCAGGGCCAGGCCATCGATTATGCGGTCAATGTGGATGTCCCCGATGAGGATATCATCACGCGGATGTCCGGCCGCCGCGCGTGCCTAAGCTGCGGCGCCACCTACCACATCCGTTTCAATCCGTCAAAGACGGAAGGCGTCTGCGATACCTGCGGCAGCGAGCTGGTGCTTCGCGACGACGACAAGCCCGAGACGGTGAAGAACCGTCTGGCCGTCTACCATGAGCAGACTCAGCCGCTGATCGACTACTATCAGAAAGCCGGCGTCCTGAAGGAAGTAGACGGCACGCAGGATCTGAACAAGGTGTTCGCGGATATCGTGGAGATCCTGGGGGCGTAAGGAATGCCGGTTACGATCAAATCAGAGCGGGAGATCGAACTGATGCGCCGGGCCGGAAAGATCCTGGCAAAGACCCATGAGGAACTGGCAAAGGCGTTAAAACCCGGCATGTCCACCTGGGACATCGACCGGCTGGGCGAGGAGATCATCCGCAGCTATGGCTGTATCCCTTCCTTTAAGAATTACGACGGGTATCCCGCCTCGATCTGCGTATCGGTCAACGATGAGGTGGTTCACGGGATCCCCAGCAAAAAGCGGATTCTGAAGGAAGGGGATATCGTCAGCCTGGACGCCGGCGTGATCTACCGGGGCTATCACTCGGACGCGGCGCGCACCCACGGGATCGGCCGGATCAGTCCGGAGGCGGAGAAACTGATCGAGGTTACGAAGCAGTGTTTCTTCGAAGGAATCCGGTACGCGAAGCCCGGCGGCCGTCTGAATGACATTTCCTCGCATATCCAGTCCTATGCCGAGCAGTTCGGCTACGGCGTGGTCTACGATCTCGTGGGTCATGGCATCGGGAGCCATCTTCACGAGGACCCGGAGGTGCCGAATTTTGCCAGGCGCCGCCGCGGCATCCGGCTCAGAGAGGGCATGACCCTGGCCGTGGAGCCCATGATCAACGCGGGGAAGGCGGATGTGAACTGGCTGGACGACGGCTGGACCGTGGTGACGCGGGACGGCTCGCTGTCAGCCCATTACGAGAACACGATCCTGATCTGTGAGAACGGCCCCGAGATTCTGTCGCTTTCGGCAGAAGGGCTTTAGGAGGAGAGAACCGTATGTCTAAAGCGGACGTAATAGAGATCGAGGGGGTTGTGGTTGAGAAACTCCCCAACGCCATGTTCCAGGTGAAGCTGGAGAACGGCCATCAGGTGCTGGCTCATATCAGCGGCAAGCTCCGCATGAATTACATCAAGATTCTGCCGGGCGACCGGGTCACGCTGGAGATGTCGCCGTATGACCTGACGAAAGGGCGCATCATCTGGCGCGACAAATAGAAACGGAATAGAAACGGAAAACAAAATGCTTGCTTTCCCGGAGACAAAGTGCTATACTATTATGGCGATTTTGCCGGCGTAGTGGGAGAAGTGTGCTCTTCATCCGGTTAGGGAGAAAGGAGAATTGCTGTGAAAGTCAGATCCTCAGTGAAACCAATCTGCGAAAAATGCAAGGTAATCAAGCGCAAAGGCAGCGTCCGGATTATCTGTGAGAACCCGAAGCACAAACAGAGGCAGGGTTAAGTTTTAGAATCATACAGGAGGTGTAACAGGCACATGGCTCGTATTTCAGGTGTGGATTTACCAAGGGAGAAACGTGTAGAGATCGGTCTGACCTATATCTACGGCATCGGGCGCAGCAGTTCCAACCGCATCCTTAAGGAAGCCGGCGTGAATCCGGATACCCGTGTCAAGGATCTGACAGACGATGAAGTGCGCAAGATCTCTGCCGTGATCGCCGATACTCAGGTAGTGGAGGGCGATCTGCGCAGGGAAGTCGCGATGAATATCAAGCGCCTCCAGGAGATCGGCTGCTACCGCGGGATCCGCCACAGGAGAAGCCTTCCGGTCCGCGGCCAGAATACCAAGAACAACGCGAGAACCCGCAAGGGACCGAAGAAGACCGTGGCGAACAAGAAGAAGTAAAGCGCCGGTCCGAACGGGATCGGATGCGATGGAATTACGCTGCATGTTTTAATAACAGGAACAGCGATTCGAGCAATCAGGAAGAAAGTAGGTTAGTTTACAATGGCAAAGAAAGTGTCCACTGCAAAGAAAGTGACAAAAAAGCGTGTCAAGAAAAACGTTGAACGCGGACAGGCACATATCCAGGCGTCTTTCAACAACACGATCGTGACGCTGACGGATACCCAGGGCAATGCGTTGTCATGGGCCAGTGCCGGTGGTCTGGGATTCAGAGGTTCAAGGAAATCTACTCCCTATGCAGCTCAGATGGCGGCGGAGACGGCCGCGAAAGCGGCCCTCGTACACGGCCTGAAATCCGTTGATGTGATGGTCAAAGGCCCCGGCTCCGGACGTGAAGCGGCGATCCGCGCCCTGTCCGCGTGCGGTATCGAAGTAACAAGCATCCGGGACGTAACCGCCGTTCCCCATAACGGCTGCCGTCCGCCAAAGCGCAGAAGAGTCTGATAGGAGGTACGAAAAGTGGCAGTAGATAGAGTTCCTGTTCTTAAAAGATGCAGATCCCTTGGCCTGGAACCCGGCTATTTAGGAATAGACAAGAAATCAAACAGAGAATTAAAGCGGTCCAACCGTAAGACGAGTGAGTACGGCACGCAGCTTCGCGAGAAGCAGAAGGCCAAGTTTATCTACGGCGTGCTGGAGAAGCCGTTCCGCAACTATTACGCGAAGGCAGAGCGCATGGAAGGGCAGGCAGGCGAGAACCTGATGATCCTTCTGGAGAGAAGGCTGGATAACGTAATCTTCCGTATGGGCTTTGCCCGTACCAGGAGAGAAGCCCGGCAGATCGTCGATCACAAGCAGCTGCTGGTCAACGGCAGGAACGTGAATATCCCGTCCTACCTGGTGAAAGCCGGTGATGTGGTCGAGGTGAAGGAGAAATGCAGATCCTCCCAGAGATATAAGGATATTCTGGAAGTGACCGGCGGACGGATCGTCCCGGCCTGGCTGTCCGTAGATGCCGAGAATCTGCGCGGCACCGTGAGCGCGCTGCCCACCAGAGAGGAGATCGACGTTCCGGTCAACGAGATGCTTATCGTCGAGTTGTATTCCAAATAATCCGTAGAGCATACCCAAAGGAGGGGCTAGAGTGTTCGAGTTCGAGAAACCAAATATCGAGATCGCGGAGATTTCTGAAGACGGAACTTATGGAAGATTCGTAGTGGAACCGCTCGAGAGGGGCTACGGCATCACACTCGGCAATTCTCTCAGGAGAATCATGCTTTCATCCCTGCCGGGTGCTGCGGTAAGCCAGGTCAAGATCGACGGCGTCCTGCATGAGTTCAGTTCCATCCCCGGCGTCAAGGAGGATGTAACCGAGATCATCATGAACGTCAAAAGCCTGGCCATCAAGAACAGCAGCGAGAGCAACGAGGTTAAGACAGCGTATATCGAATACGAGGGTGAGGGCGTCATCACCGGCGCCGACATCCAGGCGGATCAGGATATCGAGATCATCAATCCGGAGCAGGTGATCGCCACGTTAAGCGGCGGCACGGACAGCAAGTTCTATATGGAGCTTACGATCACCAAAGGCCGCGGCTACGTGAGCGCGGAGAAGAACAAGAAGGACGATCTGCCGATCGGGGTCATCGCCGTAGATTCCATCTATACCCCGGTAGAGCGCGTCAATATGTTAGTGGAAGATACCCGCGTGGGTCAGCAGACGGACTATGACAAGCTGACCCTCGAGGTCTGGACGAACGGTACGCTGGCTCCCGACGAGGCGGTCAGTCTTGCCGCGAAAGTGATGAGCGAGCATCTGAACCTGTTCATCGATCTGTCCGAGAACGCCAAGACCGCCGAGGTCATGGTGGAGAAGGAGGACAATGAGAAGGAGAAGGTCCTCGAGATGAACATCGACGAGCTGGAGCTGTCGGTCCGCTCGTATAATTGTCTGAAGCGCGCCGGCATCAACACCGTGGAGGAGCTGTGCAACCGCACCTCCGAGGACATGATGAAGGTTCGCAACCTTGGCCGGAAGTCCTTAGAGGAAGTCCTGTCCAAGCTGAAGGAGCTGGGGCTCCAGCTGAATCCCGGCGACGAGTGAAACCTGCCGGCCGTGCCGGCGGACGCAGCCCGGCCGGAACGCAGTCAGGCCAGAATGCAGCGGAGCGGAGTCGGGGTTCCGGGCCGTCCCTCGTAAGTCCGATGAAGCGGAGGGATGGCAGAACATACGCAGCGGTTCCGGCGGTTTCCTGTGCGGCCGATGGCCGCGCAGGAATGTGCTATCGAAACTGCTGCGGAATACAGGTAAGGAAGACGCGGCGCAGGTAAGACCGAAGAGCGCAGCGCCGCTCTCCGGAATTGATGGAGGAAGAAAGATATGGCAGGATACCGCAAGCTGGGAAGAAATTCCAGCCAGAGGAAAGCATTGCTCAGGAACCAGGTGACAGCCCTCCTGTATCACGGGAAGATCATCACCACCGAGGCCCGGGCCAAGGAGATCCGCAAGATCGCCGAGGGCCTGATCGCGAAGGCCGTGAAGGAGAAAGATAACTACGAAACCGTCAAAGTAACCGTCAAGGTTCCGCGCAAGGACAAGGACGGCAAGAGGGTCAAGGAAGTGAAAGACGGCAGGAGAGTGACCGTCTACGACGAGGTCGAGAAGGAGATCAAGAAGGATCTTCCCTCCAGGCTCCATGCCAGAAGGCAGATCCTGCGGGTGCTCTATCCTGTGACCGAGGTACCCACGGCCGCGGCGGGCCGCAAGAGGAACACGAAGGAAGCGAATATCGTCGCGAAGATGTTCGACGAGATCGCTCCGAAGTATGTGAGCCGCAACGGCGGCTACACCAGGATCGTCAAGATCGGCCAGCGCAAGGGCGACGGCGCGATGATGGTGCTGATTGAGCTGGTGTGATGTGTGACATCATAAGCGTGTTTTGCGATTTAATTCAAGAAGGCTTCCTGTCGGCCGGCGGGGAGTCTTTTCAATGAAAAATTGAATTAAAAATTTACCGGTAAAACGCATCCTGCGGGGGCGGACAGCTCCGCAGCGGGGACGAGTAATTTTCTAAAATATTGATTTCGCTAGCTAAAAAGTCGAGTAATTCCGCGAGCTGTCTGCATCTTCAAGAAAATGGCATGAAAATGAAAGAATATCGTAAGTTGACGTCGGTCAGTCTTTTGTTAAAATTAGAATAAATAACAAAAGACAATTCCACTAAATTTAATAATTGGGAGGGATTCAAATGATGACAGTGGCAGGAAAAGGGCGGTTGACGCGGTTGACTGCTGTAACGGTTTCGTGTTTGATGGCTGTACTGGTCAGTCTTCCGGCGCAGGCGGCGACGAAGACGGTCGGTTCCGTAGCGCTCACCGTAGGTTTGGCGGTGACTCCGGGAGATCCGCTGCCGAATATAACGATTCTGACAGAGAATCCGACAGAAGAGTATGGCGCTTATGTGATGACGAATTCAGAGATATACCGTATCAATTATGCGGAATGGGAATCTTCGGAAGATATGGAAGATGAATATGTCGGGATCGGGGATGAACCCAAGATGCGCGTCTATCTGCAGATTATTGATCCTGCTGCCTATGCGTTCCGTGGCTCTTACAGTTCCAGGAACGTATCGGTTAAGGGCGGTAAGGCGACCAGCACCAGGCGCGAGGCGAATGAGGAGTTATCCGTTCTTATCACATTGAATGGCGTTACAGGGCAGTATTCCGAGCCGATTAACGCGGGATGGCTCGATAATGACGGGGGTACGGCAGTATGGGATGAAGACTATGATGATTACTATTATTACGATGAATACGCCAGTGCGGCGACGTCAGGATACTATGACGTGTATCTGTACCGCGGCAATATGGTAGTGTATAAGCTCGAGGAGTATAAGGGGACGACATATGATTTTTACCCGTATATGACCAAGGAGGGTACATATTATTACAAGATTCGTACTGTGCCGCATACGGCGGAGCAGAAGAAGTACGGGAAAAAGAGTGAGTGGGTCGAGTCTGATGAGATTTATATCGACGCGGAGAATGTTTCCACCGGAGCCGGGCAGTCGAATCCGAACAGCTCCGGTCCCGATGCAGGGATAACCAACCAGTCAGGCTGGGTCCAGTCTAACGGATACTGGTATTACCGTCTTCCGAGCGGTCAGTACCAGGCGAACGGCTGGCTGCAGGTCGGCGGAATATGGTACCTGTTCGATTCCAGCAGCCGTATGCTGACAGGCTGGCAGATGGTGAACGGCATCTGGTATTATATGCGGTCAGATGGAGCCATGCTGACGGGCTGGCAGATGGTAAACGGCGTCTGGTACTATCTGCAGCCGAGCGGTGCCATGCAGACCGGATGGCTCAATCTGGGAGGTGTTCAGTATTTTCTGAACAGCAGCGGCGCGATGCTGGAGGGATGGCAGATCATCAATAATTCGTATTATTATTTCTATCCGGGTTCCGGTGCCATGGCTGTGAATACGATGATAGATTCCCAGTATTGGGTAGACGCCAGTGGTGTCTGGACTCCGTAATGGCGGAACAGGCGGAGAACAGGGGTAGATAGAGAGACGGGGCGTGGCCGTTGCGGCCACGCCTTTTTTCAGGCCGGTTTACAGGGCCGTCTGAACTGTTACATGGAATTTCAGGTTGACGAATACAGGGTTTTCATCTAAAATTGAAAAAATGCGTGCGGCGCGGGGAGGGGGGTCCGGTATGGGGATCATTACGGCCAGCAAGCTGGTATTTGACTATATACGGCGTGATGAGGATGAGAAGATCGAGGAAGTGGACCGGGCTATCGACGGTCTGGACGTGGATGTGGAGAAGGGGAGCTTTGTGGCGATTCTGGGCCATAACGGTTCCGGCAAATCGACGCTGGCCAAGCATATCAACGCGATTCTGACGCCCACGGAAGGCACCGTATGGGTAGCGGGGATGGACACGGCGGATGAGAATAATCTGTGGGAGATACGCAGGAAGGCCGGCATGGTATTCCAGAATCCGGACAACCAGATCATCGGCAATGTCGTCGAGGAGGACGTAGGTTTCGGGCCGGAGAACATCGGCGTACCGACGGAAGAGATCTGGAGGAGAGTGGAAGAGAGCCTGGAAGCGGTAGGCATGACTGCTTTCCGTTACAAGTCTCCCAACAAGCTGTCCGGCGGGCAGAAGCAGCGTGTGGCGATCGCGGGAATCATGGCGATGCGCCCGGAGTGCATCGTGCTGGATGAGCCGACGGCGATGCTTGACCCCAACGGGCGGAAGGAAGTCATCCGTACGGTGCGGGAACTGAACCGCAGAGAAGGGATCACGGTGCTTCTGATTACACACTATATGGAGGAAGTGATTCAGGCCGACCGTGTGATCGTGATGGACGAGGGGAAGATCGTGATGGACGGGACGCCGGCGGAGGTTTTCTCCAGGGTGGAGGAGCTGAAGGGATACCGTCTGGACGTGCCGCAGGTGACGGAACTGGCCTACGAACTGCGGAAGAACGGCGTCAGCCTGCCGGCGGACATCCTGTCGCCGGAAGAATTTGTGGAGAGTTTTCTGGCTGCGGCAGGCAGCGGAGATTTGCGGGAAGACGGCGGGAATCCGCAGAAAGACAGTGGGAATCCGCGGGAGAGCGAATGACAGAAATGGCTGAAGGAGAGGAACCATATGGCGATCCGGGTGGAGAACCTGACCTATATCTA
>CAYYHX010000029.1:0-16059 GCA_964471835.1 uncultured Hungatella sp. | reverse complement strand
TTGTGTACTATTATCTCACTTTTTTGCGGAAATGTCAAGAGAATTGCGTTGAAAACTCACTGCGAGAATACTCTCTTGGTAACAGTCTGAACTGTTACCTCTCTTGCTTTCATTTCGATGAAGTTCCCGCCGGACAGATCCCGGTACTCCTCCTTGCAGGTGAGGAAAATGACCTGATGACGTTTTGCGAAATCCCTGACCAGCTCCACGGACCGCGCGGCGCGGTCTGCGTCCATATTGGCAAACGGGTCGTCCAGCACGGCGATCCCGCCGCCCTCGGGGAACAGATGATCCAGCACGGCCAGGCGGAACGCCAGCGACACGGTTTCCTTCGTACCCTCGGACAGCTTGCCGTAATCGACCCGGCGGCCGGCGCTGTACAAGTCCATATCCAGCCTATCGGGCGCGGGAAATTCGGAGACCACCCTGTCATCGGAGATCCTTGCAAGATAACGGGTGAAATTTTCCGCCAGATCCGAGAGCGGATTGTCATGGATCTTCGCCTTCTCCTGCTCAAATACCTTCTCGATGTGCCGCCAGTGCGCCAGCAGCGCTTTCTGCTCCTCGAACTCGCGCTCCGCTTTTTTCACGTTATCCTCAAGGTCACCGGAAGTCTCGTCACGGTACGTTTCCAGACGGCTCACGGCACCCGCTTTTTTATGAAGCGCCTGTTCCCGTTCGTCCCGACTTTGCCTGTAATGACTCTCCAGACGCTTCTGGTGTTCTTCCGGGTCCGCGATCTCCTTGAATTCCGGAGGAATCTCCTCCGTCTCCGCCAGGGTTTTCTCCGCCTGCTCCAGCTCCTTCTTCAGCCCCAGAACTTTCTCTTTCAGTGCCGGAATGTCGGTATAATCGTTTTCATATCGTTTCAATTCGTCTTCCTTTGCGTCAATGAAACTGCCGATCTCCCTGTCTCCGCAGAGGGAGGCGATCTCCGCATCGATATCATTCCGGCTGCGGGGCGCGTCAGCGGCCGTTCCGGCTTCGCTTGCAACCGTTTCATAGGCCGCGCCGCCTAGTTTGATCTTCAGATTCGCGGATTGATCCGTGATCTTCTTTTGCAGTTCGTTATAGTTTCTGCTCAATGTTTCCAGATCTTCCGGTGTCTGAACATTGTACTTTTCGAAAACCGGATCGATCTGTTCCTGCTGCGCGGCGATCTGCGCCCTGACCGAAGCCGCATCCACGTCCGCGGGCGACAGGATCATCTCCGCCACGCCGGGGATCGTGACCTTCACGGCTTCCGTGATCGTCAAATGCCCGGAAAATCCGATCGTTTCCCCCGTGCGGAGAGAGCGGATCTCGATACCATGATCCCCCAGCAGCTTGATCTCGGCGCTCAGGTTCATCCCGCAGAGCTGCCCTTCCAGAGCGGCAATGCGACGCTGCGCCTTCCGAACGTCCTGAATTTCCCGGTCCGCGGGACAGCACATGGCGGCGGCCTGCGCTTTCAGCGCGTCCAGCTCCTCATGCAGGGGCTTCGCGGCACTGTACAGATCCAGCTTTTCCCGATCCCGGCGTTCCTTCTCCAGTTCTCTCGCCCTCTTGACCGACCTTTCGGCATCCGGCCACCTGGAGAGTGCATCCACGGCATATTTCAATTCCGAGTGAAGACTGCTGATCCGTTTCTCACGCTCGCGCCGGACAGCCAGACTTCCCGAAAATTTACGGAACCTTTCACATTTCCTTTCGGCCGTGCGGAAGGCGGCATCCTTCTCCGCGTATTCGGCGGAGGCGCGGTCCGCCTCGCGTTCCAGACCGGATAATTCTTCAAGTTTTCCTTCCGCATCCTTATACTTGTAATAGGCTTCTAATATCGTACCCAGATCTTTCTGCCAGCGGCTGCCAGCCTGACGGGTGCGGAACGGTATGTTCTGTTCCTCGTCCCAGTGTTTCCCCGCGATCCCGTCGATCTTTGCCTGAATCGCCTGCCCGATTGCATCGACGGAAATGCTCCCGCTCTCGGCAAATGCCTCCGATACCGCATCGGCAATTTCCCGCCTGGCTTTCTCATTCTCAGCCTCAGACCGCGCCGCTCCCTCTGACCGCGTCGCGTTCAGGATCGTCTGCAGGGAAGCATCCGCGTTGCGCTGGGAGGAAAGCAGCACATCCGCATAGACGCCCTCGCCGTAGACGAGCACTTCTTTCAGGGCGGCGGCGATCGAAGCGCTGTCGTGAAACACATCGTCAGGAGTACGAAGTGTACCGTTAGAACCGGTACCCCTGCTCCATTCCTTCGAGAGCTTATAAACACCACCCTCTGTCTCTAACGTGATCTCGCCGTCAATAAAATCCGCGGTCTTCGAATCTTCCTTTTTGGAGGATGGAAAAAAGCTATCTATAAAATTCGTATCCTTTCCAACATTGCGTTTGAGTTTGGCGTCTTGAAAAAGCGTACGTGCGATCAGATTAACCAATGTACTTTTGCCGCTTTCATTTTTGCCATAGATGACATTCAGTCCGTCCTTCAGGGAAATGTCGCAGTCCCGCAGCCCGGCAAACTGCGTGCTGGATACATGGGTGATCTTCATATCATTTCGCCTCCTCAAGGGATCTCACTAATTCGTAGACGAGTTGTGCCTCCTTCGGCTCGTCCAGCAGCGCTTTCAGCAGTCCGGCGGAAAAAGAAGTTTCCGGGAATTCCGCGTCGATCTGCTCCTCCGTGACCTGGCGGCTCAAGGCGGAATCGTCGCAGTTCCATTCCAAAAATCTTCCGAGTTCTCTCTCCAGAATGTCATTTCGCTTCTCGTATTCTTCCGCGGATACCGAGCCGGTAAGGATCGCATCGACGACCGACCCGTCATCCAGATCCTGAAAGCCCTCTCTGAGCCCGTCCGCGAACCGGCCGCCGGTAAACGCAAGCTGTCTGCGGCAGAAGTGGAGATTGCCGGATACAAATTTCTTTGCTTTGACCGTTTTATCCGCGTCGATCTCAATCAGGAAACATTCGCCGTCGGTACTGCAGGAAACGTCTGTCTGCACGTGGGTGCCGGCGTTGAATATTCTCCCGGCGGGAGTATAGACATCCTCCCTCAAACCGCCGGGGAACGGGACATGCGTGTGGCCGAGGAGCCAGACGTCCACCGGGATCGCCTCCAGCTCCCGGCGGGTCATCCGGAAATACGCGCCTTCCTTATCAATCGTCTCCCCTTCTACCGCCCCGTGGGCGATACCGATCCGGTAGACGTGATCGGGAACGATCGTTTCCTTTTTGATCCAGCCGAGATTATTTTCTCCCGGCTCGGAATGCAGGGAACGGCAAGGCGCGGGATACAGGATTACATCCTCCTCCCCGCAGGTAAGGCTGTATGTCCTGTTCTCTGACAGAAGCATCACATTGTCGCGGGACTGGATCAAGCCCTCAAAGGACTGCCAGACTTTGGTCTCCCCGTCATAATAATCGTGGTTTCCGGGCAGTACGGCTGCCGTTCCATGAAATCGGGACAGCGTCTCGACCAGCGGTTCCATGTCACGCTTCGCGATGCCGCCGGTGTTCTCGAACAGATCGCCCGCGACCACAAAGAGATCACAGCCTTCCTCGTTGGCCGCCCTGACCATGCCATCGAAAGCCTCGATTCTTCTCTTCCGGATCTTCTCCGCCTCGCGATGATTCGCATATTTCAGGCCAATGTGGTTATCACCGGTCAGAAAAATTCTAAGCATTTTCATTTCCCCCATTCTGATGCATCTCATTTTTTGTCAGCGGCCCGCTTTTCGGAAGAATCCCGCATACGTCAGCCATTTTTGAAAGGTGTTAAACCCGTCTTATCGTGTATCTTCAAGTTTCAACAGCTGCATGATAAAAATAATAAAAAGAAGAAGGATATCCCGATATCCCCATCTCCGCTCACTTGCCGGCCATAACCTTGCATGTCTTTTTGCAGCACCCAATCCCGTATTTGAGGATTGTACTCATCCCGTCATTCTGAAGTTCCTCCGCATATCTTCTTTTCTCAATCTGCTCCAGGGCATCTCTGCAGGCTCTGTCCAGATTCTCGTCCTGTTTCAGTTCAATCACAATCCCGATTCTTAAGGTTCCATGCTCCCGGGGCCGCGGTGGCCGAAGGAAGCGGCACACCAGGCCATGCTTCTATCCGCTTTCCTCCGGCCCCGCCTTTCTTACAGGATCAGACGGACATTCCACTCACGCGGACAGCATCCGCCACCCGGCTTCCGCCGGCGATAAATGATATAGGATATAGGATAATCCTACTGCCGGTGCTTAATCAGCCCAACCGCCTTGGAGCACTCCATAACAACAAGCGGGATGAAGATCAGCACCAGGCCGATCAGGTACTGCGTGCCGGTAAGCGCGACCAGCCCGAAGACGGTCCGGATCGGAGTAAACAGCACCAGACACATAAGCAGGACCGATACGAGTCCGGCCAGGTTCAGGTTCCGGTTCGTAAAGACGCCGATCTTGAACAGCGAATGTTCGGACCGCATATTGAACGCCTGCACAATCTGGGAGAGCGCCAGCACCATGAAGGCAAGTGTCTGGCCGCCCACATCGGTGCCGGTCAGCGTCATGCCGAGGTAGTAGGCGATCAGAGAGAGAGTTCCGAACATGACGCCCTGGAGGACGATGCGGACGCCGAAGCCGTGGGCGAACAGCCCTTCGTCCTTGGGCTTCGGTTTGCGGTCCATGACATCTTCTTCCACCGGCTCCATGCCGAGGGCGATGGCGGGCAGGCTGTCCGTGATCAGGTTGATCCACAGAAGCTGCATGGACATCAGCGGGGATTTGCGCCAGATCAGCATAGCGACGAACACGGTGATAACCTCGCCGATGTTCGTGCCGAGCAGATAGCCGACGACCTTCTTGATGTTGTCGTAGATGCCGCGGCCTTCGCGGACCGCATCGACGATGGTGGAGAAATTGTCGTCCGTCAGGGTCATATCGGCGGCGCCCTTGGCGACGTCGGTGCCGGTGATGCCCATGGCGCAGCCGATGTCGGCCGCCTTCAGCGCGGGCGCGTCGTTGACGCCGTCGCCGGTCATGGACACGACCTGTCCCTTGCGCTGCCACGCCTTGACGATGCGGATCTTATTCTCAGGGGACACGCGGGCATAGACCGCGATCTTCTCTACGCAGGCGTCCAGTTCCCGATCCGTCATCGCGTCCAGCTCCGGGCCGGTGACGGCCCTGTCGCCCTCCAGCATGATACCCAACTCTTTCGCGATGGCCGAGGCGGTGACGACATGGTCGCCGGTGATCATCACCGGCTTGATGCCGGCTCTGCGGCAGGTGGCGACGGCGACCTTCGCTTCCGGACGCGGCGGATCGATCATGCCGACCAGCCCCATGAAGGTAAGGCCGTTCTCCAGTTCTTCCGGCTTCGGTTCGTCGGGAACTGTGCTGATCTCCTTGTAGCCGATCGCCAGGACACGCAGGGCATTTTGGCTCATCTCCTCATTGACTCTGGCCGCCTTGTTCAGATCTCCGGCCACACAGCGCGGCGCCATGACGTCGAAGGCGCCTTTGACGATGACAATGTTTTTGCCGTCGATCTGGTTGACGGTGGTCATCAGCTTCCGGTCCGAATCGAAAGGAATCTCCGCCAGACGGGGATATTTGCGGTTCAGCGCCTCTTTGGGCATATTGTTCCTGTGCGCCGCAAGCACGATTGCCGTCTCGGTGGGGTCACCGATATGCAGTTCTTCCTGATCGTGGAAGACGACGCTTCCGTCGCTGCACAGTGTTCCGTAGGCCAGCAGCTTCCTGACCGCGTCGGAATTCTGTGTGCTGATCTCCTCCGCTTCCGCCGCCCCGTCCAGATAAGCCTTTACAAGCGTCATGCGGTTCTGCGTCAGGGTCCCGGTCTTATCGGAGCAGATGACGGAGGCGCCGCCCAGCGTTTCTACCGCGGGCAGACGGCGGATGATCGCATTTTTCTTCGCCATCCGCTGCACGCCGATGGACAATACGATGGTGACAATGGCCGGCAGCCCTTCCGGAATCGCGGAAACGGCGAGGGAAACGGCCGTCATAAAGATCTCGATGGCGGGAATGCCGCTGACGAGGCCGACCACAAAGATCACGGCACAGGCGGCCAGAGCCATGACACCCAGATATTTGCCAAGCTGGGCCAGCTTTTTCTGCAGGGGCGTCTGCCCGTCTTCTTCGCTGTCGAGCATATTGGCGATCTTGCCCATCTCGGTATCCATACCGGTGGCCGTGACCACGGCGGTGGCCGTTCCGTAGGTGATGGAACAGCCGGAGAATACCATGTTGGTGCGGTCCCCCAGCGGGGCCTTCTCTTCTACAACCGCGTCCGCGTCCTTCTCAGAGGGGACGGATTCGCCGGTGAGGGCGGATTCCTCGCTTTTCAAGCTAACGCTGCGAACCAGCCGGGCGTCGGCCGGGATAAAGTCGCCGGCTTCGAGGAAAATGATATCGCCCGGAACCAGCTCCGCGGCGTCGATGATCTTCTTCTCCCCGCCGCGCAGGACCCTGGCGTGCGGCGCGGACATGCTTTTTAAGGCGTCCATCGCCTTCTCCGCCCGGCTCTCCTGCATCACGCCCATGATGGCGTTCAGGATCACGATCAGCAGGATCAGGAACGGCTCGAAGAATTCCCGCGGTTCCCCCTCCACGCAGGCAATCACGAAAGAGACGACGGCCGCCGCGATCAGGATCAGGATCATCACGTCCTTGAACTGCTCCGCAAATCTCTGGAGATTCGTCTTTTTCTTCTTTTCCTTCAGCTTGTTCTCTCCGTACTGCTCCCGCTTTTGCCTCACCTGTTCTTCCTTCAGCCCCGTCGTCAGATCGGACTGAAGCGACTGCACAACTTTTAGAGTATCTTCGGCGTGCGCTGTCATCTCACACCCTTCCTTTCATTCAGTATGGAAATATTATACATGACGCGGATGCCAGTGTAAAGTGCCATTCTGCTTCCCCGGCAGAGCAGTATTGGTGTAACAGTTCAGACGGCGGGAGAGCAGGAGCAAAAACAGACGTTAAGCTTGCTTATAAGCATGTTTTTGCTCCTGCTCTCACATCGGATGATCATCCGATGCTTCTTGTGCGGCCAGCGGCCGCGCAAGAAGAGGCGCCGTCTGAACTGTTACTAAATAGTAGTAAGGTTTCGCATAAAAATAGAAAAATAGATTCACAGGTTGACAAGCAGGGTAACTCGTGTTACTATAACATACGGTTCGGAGCGGAATCAGCAGAAAAGCTACCTTGGCGCAGTCGGTAGCGCGCATCCTTGGTAAGGATGAGGTCGGCGGTTCAAGTCCGCTAGGTAGCTCTCGGAACGGTTGGATAAAAGGGTTGGATCATGTTCTCTTTGGTCTTACATGCGGGAAACATCTGTTTCCCGTTTTGATTTTCCCGCAGTTTCCCGGTTCTATTGAAATCGGTTTCAAATGCTATTCGGGCATCCGGAGACGTCTTGGGAAGAGCGCCCGCCGGGCAGCTATCGACCGCCGTGCGCTAATAGATCGCCCGGATCCCTAGATCCGAGTCCAGCGTATTCATGTTATAAAGGATCAGGACGTCCGTGACGTCCGGGTGCTCCCCGATAAAGCCGGACGGCCCCAGCCGGTAGGAGCGGGTATCAAACACATAGATTTTCCGGAAATGATGGGTAAGGAACGGGACCATGCAATTGGCATAGCTGTCCTTCAGAAGCACAAGTTCCCGCTCCGACTCCGCCGTCTCATTTGTAATCTCGATCAGCGAGTGGAGATTGTCCAGAAAAAGCGAATATTTGTCCTTCTGGTGTAAATAATTCAGATTATACAGGCTGTCGCTGACTTCCCCGGTATCCACATAGTTCACCGTCAGACGATCCGCAGGATTCGTATAAAGCGTAATCGTATCACCCGGCGCGGTGTAAACATTGGCCTTGGAATACACCGTCCCCTTAAAATCCGCAGTCACAACCTGCGCGTCGAATCCGCTTAACGGAACCGCTTCCAGTCCCAGTTCCTGACAGACGGCCAGATATCCGGCGTATGCGCCGTATGTCGTCCAGTGATGATCCAGCCGGTAATAAATCTGTCCGTTCTCGCCGGCCTTTCTCAGAAGATCGCTGCAGTCAATGAACGGAATCCCGGACAGCTCCCGCAGCTGCCGGATCGTATCCTGCTGGCCGTATCCGTCCGCGGGCGCATACTCAGGCAGCAGATCCGCCAGGATACAGGACGCCGTAGGCACCAGCATCAGCCTCAGGTTCAGGCTGCGGCCATCCTCCGTCCGGATCGCGTCGATTTTGCCGGCGAAAGTATGCAGGATTTCCCCGATCTTCTCCGTATTCACCGGCTTCTCATAGCGCTCGATCAGGTATCCGTCCTTTGCGATATAGACACCGCTTATCTCCCGCCTGCCTTCCAGAAGCTCCGCCTGCGTCTTGAATCCCATGAAAAAATCACGGAACGGAAAATGATCCGCCAGATATGTGCTTAGATCCGTCATAAACTGCCCGCTGCGTACATTCTCTGCACTCAGGGCCGGGAACCTGGCCAGCGTGCGGTTTTCATTTTCTGAAAATGTCTTCCCGGGGATCAGGAAAAAGCACAGCGTCAGCGCCAGTACCATCGCGGCAAGAAGCCACGCGGTGAAACCCTGTCCCAGTCTGTTCTTTTTCATCCCGCTGTCACTTTTTATCCCACCATCCTCCCCCATCCCAACGTTCCTTTCTATCCTGCCGTCACATTCCATCTTGCCGGCCTTTTTCTCCATCTCACCGCCACTCTCTATCTCCTCGTCACTTTTCATCTTACCGGTCTTCTCGATCCCACCGTCACTCTCCATCTTGGCGGCCTTCTCCATCCCGACGTCATTCTCTATCTTGCTGTCCTTCCCCATCTCGCCGCCCCCCACAGACTGTCCGAAAACTGTTCCCCGGCAGGAATTAACCGCCACTTTCTGTTCTAATTAAAAGCTGCTATCCGTTTATATCTCCACTTTTGTGCTATCGAGCGGCATATCCTTCATACCATTCTCCACTTGCCGATTCTGCGTTTGGATTCTCGGACAGTCCATCTAAAAATGGAAATACAAAAACGGGTTATAGGTGTCGCTCACCAGGTACGCCGTCGCCAGCAGGAACAGGCACACATAGCCCGCGGCGCCCAGGCCGGAAGCCAGAGCGCGCAGCCTTGCCGGGAACCGCTCTATCTTCTTCTTCAGCCACGGATAGAACGGGAACGCCAGCACGCACGCGCACACCAGCAGCGCGGCATAATTCTGCAGGTACCACAGGCATTCGCTCCCCCACAGGCCGCCGCCCGCGCAGCCGGCCATCCGCAGCAGATAACCGCGCAGCGCCTCGCCGTCGTCGAATACAAAGATCACGAAGCCGACCACCACGATCAGCAGCGTATACAGGTGCCGCACCGTCCTGGGCAGTTTCTCCAGCCGTTTCCCCCACACATATTTCTCCAGAATCAACAACACGCCGTAGTACAGCCCCCACAGCACAAAATTCCACGCCGCCCCATGCCACAGACCGGTCAGCAGCCACACGATCAGGATATTGCGCAGATGTTTTGCCACACTGACGCGATTGCCGCCCAACGGGATATACACATAGTCGCGGAACCAGGAAGACAGCGAGATGTGCCACCTGCGCCAGAAATCCGTCACCGACAGCGCCGCCAGAGGATAACGGAAGTTTTCCGGAAAATGAAATCCCAGCATCCATCCCATGCCGATCGCCATGTCGCTGTAAGCGCTGAAATCAAAATACAGCTGCAGCGTAAATGCCGCCGCCCCCAGCCACGCCGTGGCCACCGACGTCTGCCCCGCCTCCAGCGAGCGGATGCTCTCCCAGAGAAGCCCCGCCTGGTTGGCAATCAGCACCTTTTTGAAGAGTCCCTGCATGAACCGCAGGATTCCGCTCTCCGCCTCGTCCCGGCGTATCTTCCGCTTATGCAGCTCTCCGTTCACCGTTGAAAACCGCACGATGGGACCGGCAACCAGCTGCGGGAACATGGATACATAGGTCAGATACGTCAGATAACTGGGTTCCACAGATACCTGTCCCCGGTACAGGTCGATGATATAACTCATGCTCTGGAAAGTGAAGAAACTGATGCCTACCGGCAGCCCCACCCCCGGTTCCGGAACGGACGTACCGAATATGCGGTTGCATGTGCCGATCAAGAAATCCGCATATTTGAAAAAAAACAGCACAGACAGATTGATCGTCACCGAACAAACCAGAAAGAACCTGCGCCTGGCTTTTGTCGAGCCGAACCGCCCCATCAGCCGGCCGTTTGTATAGTCAACCGCCGCCGAAAACAGCAGCAGGACGATATACACCGGCTCGCCCCATGCATAGAAAACCAGACTGAACGCAAGCAAGATCCCATTTTTCATGGAAAATGGGACCGCGTAATACAGAAGCAGGAACAGCGGCAGAAAGAAAAATAAAAACGGAATACTGCTGAATACCATTCCCCCGGCCCGCCTTACTGAAGCTCGTCTTCGATGATCGCCTGAATCGCCTCTGCATTTTCAGAAATGACCAGCCAGACATAATCGCCGGCCTGCCGTACCGAACTTTTGTTTACGATATCGTACTGATCCGGCAGATAATTCTCCATCTCGGCGGCCTTCTGGTCGATAACCTGCTGCAGGGAATCCGCGACAGCCTGCTGATTCTCACTGTCTGTCTTGACGATGATGATGGTTTCCGCCGAAATGGCCGCCTCCGACATAACGAATAGATATTCCTCCGCCGCAGACACGTCGATGCCGAAATAATTGGCGATATACTCCTCCGGAACCGTCATCGGGGAATTCAGGGATACTTCCTGCTCGATCCGCGCATAGACGTCTTCCAAACTGACGGCTCCGGCTGCCTCCGAAGATGCCTGTTCATCCGAGGACGCCTGTCCCGCCGCAGACGCAGCCGTACCGGCTGCCGGTTCGGTTGTCCCGGCAGGAGTTTTATCCGTCGAATCTTCGCTTGTCCCCGCAGGGGATTCCCCCGCTGCTTCAGTAGCCGTACCGGCAGAATCCTCACCCGCCGAAACTGCGGTTGTCCCGGCGGCCGCGGATGACGCTCCCCCTTGGTCTGCCCCGCCCGCGGAGCCGCACCCATTTAGCAACAGCAGAACCAGCGTCATGATTCCGGCACATCCTCTCCAAACCCCGCTTTTCATCCTCGCATTTCTCCCCTTAATTGTATCGTATCGCATCGCTTTCATCCGCCGGATTACGGTTCCGGCTTTCCGCCCCGGATGTGCCTGCTCCGCGGAAGCATCCTCACCTGCGCCTGCCTCCGTCCCAGGCTGCTCCAGAGCCACCCGTCCCGAACCACATCCCTGTTCCGAAGCCGCTGTTTCGGGAGTATCCCTCCCGTTCCAGGCCGCTGCCTCAGGAGTATCTCTCCCGTTCCAGATCCGCTGCCTCAGGAGCATCCTCCCGTTCCAGGGCCGCTGCCTCAGGAGTTTCCCTCCCGTTCCAGGGCCGCTGCCTCAGGAGCATCCTCCCGTTCCGGGCCGCTACTTCGAGAGCGTCCCTCCCGTGGCTGCCTGATCCAACGCGGCCTGCTCCAGCACACCTTTCGCATAGTCCCGCAGCACGGCGCTCCAGACCTCATAGGCGGAATTGCGCAGATGCACGGAATCGGCATAGCAGTAAGAAGACTTCAGATCTCCGTTTGCGTCTGCAAGGGGATTGGCCACATCCACAAACCCCCATCCCTGCTCCGCCGCCAGATCCTTCATCGTATCGTTGTAGATACGGATATTGTCATTATAAAGGTTTTGGTCCCGGTAGCCCTTTGCCGTATAAGTCATGCTCATGATATGGATCTCCACATCCGGCGACTGGTCCCTGATCCGCTCCACCAGTTCCACATATTTGGCGGGCGTTCCCTTGATACCCGTGGAATTGATATCATTCAAGCCAAAGAAAATAAATACTTTCTTCGCCCCCATCATGGCAATGGAGTCCTCAACCGGCCTCTTCTTCCCCTCATAGACCGGATGCTTGCTCTTAGACGACACCGGGCGGAGCGCGTTAACGGCGGACAGGCTGACCGCCGCCAGAAACTTCGGCCTTCCCAGCCACGTATCGCTCCGCGCCATGGCATAGTTCCGGAAACCCTCCATGACCGAATCTCCGACGAACACGGTATCGTCAAAGAACGCGTCGATCTCTTCTTCGGTGATTTCCCGCTTCGCCGCGGCGCTTTCGGCCGCGCTCCTGCTCTGGACGGCTCCGTCTTCTACCCACGCGCCGTTCCGGTTGACCGTATAACCATCCGGCGTAGTGGTACCGGCAAGCATATATCCTTCTTCATTGAAATAATAGCATTCTTCCGTGCCATCCCTGTTTCCATCCAGCCATTGCCAGCTGCTGACCGGATAACTGCCGTCGTCATTCTCCCACCACCAGCCTCTGGCATCCAGCCTCCACGTTCCCGCAAGCGCGGTTATATTTATACAAACTGCCATTCCTGCCGCGGCAGCCGCTGTTAAAAAGAATTTCTTTTTCATGAAACGCCTCTGTCCCGGTTCCGCCCGGGATGTATTTTCATCTGCAGAACCTTAAATCATTGCAAATATATTAGCACAACCGGCATCCTTTTGCAACGGATTTTGGGCTGCCCTGCTCTGAACTGTTGCGTATTTTTTACAATAAATGTAATTTCTAAAAATGTAATTTCAGACGCATAAAAATGTAGCGCATTCGGGGCAACCGGTGATATAATATGGTAGAATAAAGAAAACCTTAGGACCTGAGGAATTCACCGAAAAGGATAACGGAAGGGAAAGCGGACGCCGGTACCGGATAAATCAAACGATTAGGAGGAAGTGAGATGGAATACGCCGCGCTTATCAGTGATATTCGTGAAAATATCAAGAAAGTCATCGTCGGGCGGGAAGACACCGTGAACCTGCTGCTGACCGCCCTCCTGGCAAAGGGACATGTCCTTCTGGAGGACGTGCCAGGAACCGGCAAGACCATGCTGGCGAAGGCGCTGGCTAAGAGCATGGACCTGAAATTCGCCCGCATCCAGTTCACGCCGGACCTGCTCCCGTCGGATGTGACGGGCCTGAACTATTTCGACCAGCAGGAAAGCCGGTTCGTACTGCGCAGGGGGCCGGTGTTCACCAATATCCTTCTGGCCGACGAGATCAACCGCGCCACCCCCAGGACGCAGTCGAGCCTCCTGGAAGCCATGGAGGAGCGCCAGGTGACCATCGACGGGGACACCATGCCGCTTGAGGAACCCTTTCTCGTAATCGCCACGCAGAACCCGATCGAGACCGCCGGCACCTACCCCCTGCCGGAGGCGCAGATGGACCGTTTCCTGATGCAGCTTCCCATGGGCTATCCGGATAAAGAGGAGGAGGCGGCGATCCTGAAGCGCTTCGGCAAGGCAAGTCCGCTCGAGAACCTGCAGCCGGTCTGCGGCGCAGACCAGCTGGAACAGCTGCGCGGACTGGCCGCGGATGTCTATATGCATCCGATTCTGATGGACTACATGATCGAGCTGGTACAGGCCACGCGGAATGACAGCCAGATCTTAAGCGGAGCCAGCCCGCGGGGAAGCCTCGCTTTCTACCGTGCCGTCCGCGCGCACGCCCTGATCCTTGGCAGGGACTATGTGGTTCCGGAAGATGTAAAGGCGCTGGCCGTGCCGGTGCTGGCCCACCGCCTGGTGACCGCCCGCACGTTCGGAACGCAGGCTTCTGCCGCGGAACTGGTCGAGGGGATCCTGCAGGCTGTGCCGCTGCCGACCGAAGACTGGGGTAAACGCCTATGAAACTTGCCGTCATCGTATTTGCCGCCTGGCTGTTCGTGACCCTGCAGGGGCTTCTTTACCGTCGTCTCTGGGCCAGGGGGCTGACAGCGCGGCTCTCGTTCGTGCAGAGAGCCGTCACAGAGGGGGACAACGGGCAGCTTAAGGAAACCATCACCAACCGCAAATTCCTCCCTCTCCCGGTTCTGCACGTGAAATTCCAGATGGGGCGTCATCTGGTTTTCACCGGGTCGAACAATTTCAAGATCACGGATCAGAATTACAGGAGCGATATTTTCTCCTGCATGCCCTGGCAGGAGATCCGCAGGACTCTGGATTTCACTTGTAAGAAACGGGGATATTACCGGATCAGCAACATCGATCTGGTCAGCTACGACCTGTTCTTTTTCGGCCACTGCGTATCATCGGTCCCGCAGGATATTTTCCTGTATGTGTACCCCAGGATGGCGGATCCCGTCCGTCTGGAACTGCCCCTGAAGAATCTGATGGGGCAGATCCTGGCCAGGCAGGCGCTCCTGAAGGACCCTTTCGAAACCCAGTCCGTGCGGCCTTACCAGTCCTATGATCCTTATAAGACCGTCAACTGGAAGGCGACCGCCCACACCGGCGAACTGAAGGTCAACGTCTACACCCCGGCCTCCTCCTGGAACGTAACGATCCTGCTGGATATGGAATCCGAACGTCTCTGGACCGATGAGGATTTAAGCGAGGAGGCGATCCGCCTGTGTGCTTCCATGTCGAAATGGATGATCGACCGGGGAATCCCCGTCGCCGTCTACTCGAACGGAACTGACTGTCTCACGGGGCTTCCCTCCCGCCTGGAAGCGGGCGCGGGCAAAGAACATCTGCGGACTATCATGGAACTTCTCGCGCGCATCCAGCTGTTCGAGGGGAACGCGGGCGCACACGGCGCGCCGCCTTCCTCATCCGCTTCCGCCCTCGACACCGCCCTTAACACAGGCGCACGGATCGCCGGCCGCGGCCGCAGCGTCACGATGGAAGAACTTCTGTTCCGCCTGACGGATGAGAGGAGTACAAGTTTCGGTACGGATTCGACCTTGTATATCCTGATCTCGCCCGGCCAGAGGAAATCCCTCGCCGAACACTTCGACGCCCTGTGCCGGCAGAGCATCGGTTCCCAGTGGATCCTTCCGCACAGGCCGGACGACCCTCTGCGGACAGAGCCCCTGCGCTTTGCCGAAATCTATGACTGGGAGGTGCCTTATGACCGTACGTAAACTTCTGAATTACTGGATCTCCAGCGACCGGAACGGGTTTTATTCGGCCCTGGCTATTTTCTTTGTCCTCTTCTATCTTCTCGGAACGCTGATGGAGAGCCACGGTGCGCCGGAACTCGGCAGAAGGTTCCAGCTGGCGGGATTCATCGGGTTCATCCTGCTCGTCATCGTCCATTTCGTCCACCGGAACCTGAACGCCTATTACCATTTTCTGGATATGTTCAAGGACACGGATCACCTGCCGCAGAAGCAGATCGCGTATGTCAATTCCTTCTGCATGACCGTCTTCCTGATTGCGGCCGCCGCCGGGATCGTCGTGATGGCATATGCCATGGAACCTCTGTGGCACGCTATCGCCGAATGGTTCGCCAGCCTCCCCGCAGTCGAAGCGGAACAGCCCCCGCAGGAGCCAATCATCCCGCAGGCCATGCCGGCGGAGCCAAATATGCAGGAGCTGCTGGGGAATTATTCCGAGGCTGGGCCTACCCCTGTCTGGGTGACCGTCCTGAATGCCGTCCTTGAGATCGGCGGCTTGATCCTGGTCATTGTCCTCCTCTTCTATGCGATCCGCAAGGGAGCGGGCAAGATGTGGGAATTTCTCACGCGCCCGCGCCATTTTGACGAAGATGAAAAGATCTATCTGAAGCCGACCCTTGACCTTCTCACGAACATCAATCCGCCCGAATCAGAGGAGGAACGACCCAAAAAGGGCCTCAGGTACTTGATGTCCTATGAGGCCCGCATCCGCAGATATTATAAAAAGCAGATCCTAACCGGCAGGAAACAGCAGAACCGCACGCAGCCGCCCGCCCAGTGGGCTTCCCCCGCCGAACTGGAACAAAGCGCGATGCTGGAGGACGAGACGCTCCACCGGCTCTATGAAAAGGCGCGCTACAGCCCGGAAGAATGCACGGAGGAAGACTGGAACCTTCTCGGCAGGTGAAACACGGCGTACTATGCCGGGAGAAGCACTCTTTACAGGTAAAGCATTTCCGAATAAGCCATGAGGAAAGGTCCGCTGCCCTTGCCTTCATCCGGCAGATAATATTCCGGTATCTCATAGTTGTTCGTATTGTTCGCGGAAGCTT
>CAYYHX010000028.1:0-16086 GCA_964471835.1 uncultured Hungatella sp. | reverse complement strand
CGCGAGTCAAGGCTCCGGGTGGGTGTTCCCTTGCGAAGTCAGGCTTAGGGGGGCGTATTCTCTGCGGACTCAGGCTCCGGGAGGGTATTCTCCGCGGACTCAGACTCCGGGAAGGTATCCCCGCAGATTCAGGTTCCGGGGGGCGTATTCCCCGCAGACTCAGACACCGGGAGGATATTCCCTGCGAAGTCAGGCTCCGGGGGCGTATTCTCCGCAGACTCAGACACCGGGAAGGCGTATCCCCCCGGACTCGGATTCCGTGGCAGTACCCGCAGCAGGCGGGCAATCAGGCGCCATGTCTTAAGAAAACTTACCGATTTGTCACAAAATCTTAAATAGCAATACCCTTTCCACTATGATATGATAAACTTAATCTTTTGTTTTATTTTCGCCGTTTGATCGGCATACTTTGTTATGCCGGAACAGCATAGTAGATAGATGTTCATGGAGGAAGGGCGATGAGGAGAAAGTTTTATGTATGGGCGGCCGCCGTTATATGTACCCTTGCTGTTACGGCGTGCGGGGATGGTTCCGACGTCGTGATCAACGGGACGACGGCCGCACAGGAAGAAGAGACGCAGGACAGCAGCGGCGCCGACGAGACGGATCCGGCCTCTGGGGGAGAGGAGACGGCAGCTTCCTCGGGGGGGACGAGGATCGATATCATTACCGGCGATACGGTAGCGGATACGCAGGAAGAGACACAGGCGGAGGAGACGACGCCTGAAGAGACGCAGCCGGAGACAACGGCGCCTGCGACCGCGGCGCCCACGACGGCCGCACCTACGACCGCGGCGCCCACGACGGCCGCTCCTACAACTGCGGCGCCCACGACGGCCGCGCCTACGACTGCCGCTCCGGAAACGACGGCGGAAGCGGTATATGAGGTACGTGACGCTGATAAAACCATGTATGCCCAAGCATCTGTACGTGTGCGGGCCAGTTATTCCACGTCGTCGGAGATTCTGGGGTCGTTGTCCGAAGGCGAGAGCGTTCAGGTCACCGGAGAGTCGGACAACGGCTGGATGCGCGTATCCTGGAAAGGGCAGACCGCATTTGTGTCCAAGAGTTATCTGTCGGATGATCCTCCCGAGACGTCCGCATCCGCGTCGGAGAGCAAGCCCGGAGCAACGCAGAAAGGAGGGACGACGCCAGGTTCCTCGCTTTCGCCCGGGGGAACGTCATCGTCTTCTTCGGGAGGGAGCACGTCTCCATCGCAGGGCGGGAGTACGCAGGCGCCGCCTCCAGGCGGGAGTACGCAGTTGCCGTCACCAGGCGGGACGGCTTCCGCGCCCGGCCAGGGTACGGGGACTGGCAGCACGGTATCCGGCACCGTACTTCAGTGCGATCCGACCGGTGTGACCATTCAGACGGCATCAGGCAGCACCCAGACATTTTCCTGGGGGAACGCGTCGATCCCGGCTGACCTTCAGCCCGGCAATAATGTTCAGATTACATATCAGGGCAGCACGGTGCTGTCGATCAGCAAGTAAGTGATGAGAGGCATGGCGGGAAGAAGCTAGGGAGAAAGCGCCTGGGAAGAATGGGACAAAACTAAATGAAGCAGGAAGTTTAGCAGGGACAAGGGGGTGTTTCATGTGAAGATTATCTTTGCGATTGTGGGATCGGATGACGGTACCAGGGTTACGGACGCGCTGAATGAGCAGGGGTTCGGAGTGACCAGGCTGGCGACGACGGGCGGCTTTCTTAAGAAGGGGAACGCCACGCTGATGATCGGGACGGAAGAAGAGAAGGTCGATGAAGCGATACGGCTGATCAAGGATACCTGCGGAAAGAGGCAGAAGATCACATGCAACGTGCCGACGCCCAACATCGCGTCTATCTCGGCAGGCTATATGATGATGCCGATGACGGTGGAGCTGGGCGGAGCAACCATATTTGTGACGGATGTGGAACGCTTCGAGAAGATATAGAAAGGGACAGTCCGGAATAAGGAACAGAAGGAGGGGCATACGATGGCGCAGTATTATCTGGCGGTGGACATCGGAGCATCCAGCGGCAGGCACATCCTGGGCAGCGTGCAGGACGGCCGCATCGTGCTGGAGGAGGTTTACCGTTTCCCCAACGGCATGAAGAAGGTGGATGGGCAGCTCTGCTGGGACGTCGGGGAGCTGTTCGGCCATATCAAGGCCGGGATGAAGAAGTGCCGGGAGATTGGCCGGATCCCGGTCAGCATGGGAATTGACACCTGGGGCGTGGATTATGTGCTGCTGGACGGGCAGGATCGTATCGTGGGCAATACGGTCGGCTACCGCGACGGACGTACGAAGGGCATGGATGAGGAGGTTTACAAGATGATTCCTCTCGACAGGCTTTATGAGCGGACGGGTATCCAGAAGGCGATCTTCAACACGATTTATCAGCTGATGGCGGTGAAGAAGCAGCATCCGGAGTATCTGACACGGGCGAAATCATTGCTGATGATCCCGGACTATTTCCATTTCCTGCTGACCGGAGTGAAGAAGCAGGAGTATACGGAGGCGACGACGAGCCAGCTGGTGGATCCCCACACGAAGGAATGGGATCTGGAGCTGATCCGGATGCTGGGCTATCCGGAGGAGTGGTTTGGGCCGCTGTCCGTGCCTGGCACCGTGGTCGGCGATCTGACGCCTGAGGTGCAGGCGGAAGTCGGTTTTTGCTGCCAGGTGGTGCTTCCGCCGACCCACGATACCGGTTCCGCCGTGGCGGCTGTTCCGTCCAACGAGGAGGACGTCCTCTATATCAGTTCCGGCACCTGGTCGCTGATGGGTACCGAGCGGCAGGAGGCCGACTGCTCGCTGGAGAGCATGAAAAGGAATTTTACCAATGAGGGCGGCTATGATTACCGCTTCCGCTATCTGAAGAATATCATGGGGCTGTGGATGATCCAGTCGGTGAAGAAGGAGCTGGCAGACGCGGGGAAGGATTATTCCTTCGCCGAGCTTTGCGAGATGGCCTCCCATGAGACGATCCCGTCGATCGTGGACTGCAATGACGACTGTTTCCTTGCTCCGGAGAGCATGATCCGGTCGGTCAAGGATTTCTGCGCGGCGGCGGGGCAGCCGGTTCCCGAGACGGCGGGGCAGCTGGCGGCGGTCATCTATAACAGCCTGGCCAGGTGCTACGGCGAGACAGTCGAAGAGCTGGAGCAGGTGACCGGACGGCATTACCGTCAGATTCATATCGTGGGCGGCGGGGCCAATGCGGATTATCTGAACCGTCTGACGGCGAAATACACGAAGCGGCCCGTATACGCGGGGCCGACGGAGGCGACGGCGATCGGCAACCTGGCGGCGCAGATGATCGCGGCGGGGGAGTACGCCGGCCTGGCAGAAGCGAGAGAGGCGATTTTCCGGTCGTTTGAGGTGAAGGAATACCCGGTTCCGGCGGAGGGCTGACGCGCACCAGACCCGAAAAATACAGAAAGGAAGTGTATATACTTATTATGGTAAGAAAGGGATTTAAGATGTTCCTCTATCCCGGCAAGGCCGAGGAGTATGAGAAGCGGCACAATGCGCTGTGGCCGGAGATGAAGGAGTTGATCCACGAGTACGGCGGACACAATTACTCCATTTATCTTGACAAAGATACGAATGTGCTGTACGGCTATCTCGAGGTGGAGGATGAGGAGTTGTGGGCCAGGTCGGCTGATACGCCGGTCAACCGCAGGTGGTGGGATTTCATGGCGGATATCATGGAGACGAATCCGGACAACAGCCCGGTGAGCATCGACCTTACGCCGGTCTTTCACTTGGACTGACGCGGGTCTTCCACCTGGACTGGCACCGGTCTTTCACCTGGACTGACGCCGATATTTCATCTGGACAGGCGCGGAGAGTTCCATTTGGACTGACGCGGAGAGTTCTGGGATGATGAGAGGATCTTTGAAAAACGGAAGTATTTACAAGGAATCGGAAAGGAAAGGGAAATGACGATGAGGGTTTTGGATGCTGAATTTGTGCAGGGATTTATCCGGTTGTGCGACGACGGGTTCCATCAGAATTGGCATGAACGCAACGGCGGCAACTTAAGTTACCGGATCAAGACGGAGGAGATCGAATCCGTGACGGGGGATTTGAATGAGGACAAGCCGTGGCAGCCGATCGGTACCGTCGTGCCGGATCTGGCAGGCGAGTATTTTCTGGTGACCGGGAGCGGCAAGTTCTTCCAGAACGTCAAGAGGGAGCCGGAGGCCAACATCTGCATCATCGAGGTTGACGGCAGGGGCGAGAACTATCGGATCCGCTGGGGCCTCGTGAAAGGCGGGCGGCCTACGAGCGAGCTGCCGTCCCATCTGATGAATCTGGAAGTGAAGAAGAAGGTGACGGACGGAAGGTACCGCGTGGTCTATCATGCACATCCCGCGAACACGATCGCGCTGACTTTCGTGCTGCCGCTGGAGGATAAGGTATTCACGAGGGAGATCTGGGAAATGATGACCGAATGCCCGGTGGTGTTCCCGGACGGCGTGGGAGTCGTCGGCTGGATGGTGCCGGGCGGGCGCGATATCGCGGTGGCGACCAGCGAGCTGATGAAGAAATATGACGTGGCGATCTGGGCGCATCACGGGATGTTCTGCTCCGGCGAGGATTTTGATACGACATTCGGGCTGATGCACACGGTGGAGAAGGCGGCGGAAGTCCTGGTGAAGGTGATTTCCATGGGCCAGGGCAAGCGGCAGACCATCACGCCGCAGAATTTCCGCGATCTGGCGGCGGAGTTCAAGGTGACGCTGCCGGAAGAGTTCCTGTACGAGAAGTAAGGATAGCCGGGGTCGTTCGCTACTGCTCCTTAAGAGCCTTTTTCACATCTTTTCTAAACTGCTTCCATGCGTCCTCGTGCTCCACGAAGTAACGCGGGCATTCCTTGCCGCTTACGTCGTAATGGCGGATTACATCCTTCTCGTCGAGTTCCAGTTCGCCGCAGAGCCAGGCGGTCAGCTTCACCAGCGAATCATAGGAGGCTTCGGTGAATTCGCCGCTATCGTCCGGGTGGCAGACCTCGATCGTGACCGTGTCGAAGTTGCGCGGCGCGTTGGCGTAAGAAATCTCGCTGACCGGGATGCACTGGATGACCTCGCCTTCCAGCCCGATGATGAAATGGCTGGAGGAGGAAGTGCCGCCCTTTTCCGGGTCCTGGTCGGCCAGATTGTCAAAATACCGCCGGTTGTCGTCGGCCGTGGTACCCGGATTGCCTGTATAGTGGACGACGATGTTGTTCACTTCCCGCATGGATACGTCCGGACGGGAGAAAATGTTCTTGCGCAGAAGCTTCTGCTCGATCCAGTCAGGCGGATCGATTGCCTTCAGATCTACATTGGAAGGAGGCTTGTATCCCCATATCCGGTAGCCGATCCCCGCGCCGGCGCCAAGCCCGGCGAGAAACAGAAGCACGGGAAACAAGAAAGGAAGAAGGTTATCCGCAGATGAGCGCCTGCGGCGGCGTGATGCCTGCCGGCGTCCCGGGACATGGGAAGCATCGGGGGTGTTATGACCTCTGTAATCGTCCTGCATAGCGTTTCTCCTCGCTTTGGAAATTAGGATCAAACCGTTTGTTTTACTCATCATAGCACATTTTCAGGAAAAACAAAATTGGTTTTGTTATAAACTTGATCAGGAGGAAGGAATCTGTATGTTTTCACGGGCGGATCTGAAAGCAAGGGCCAAGGCCAACTTAAAAGTCTATTACTGGCACGCATTTATCATTAGTTTCCTTCTGTTTATGCTGGACCGGGGGGGGGTGAATGCCGGTCCGGGAAGCGGCGGAAGCGGTGAGATCGTGGATTCCGCCGGCAACGTGGTCTCCGGCAGCGGAGGCCTGATCTCGGATCTCGTTTCCGAGATTACCAAGGTTGTCGGGCAGTTGAATACGGAGATCATCTTAGCGACGATTGGCACCCTGACCGTAACGCTCTCGATCGTGGGCCTGATGCAGATAGTGCTGGCTACCTTTATCACGAATCTTCTGAAAGTCGGCGAATCTGATTTCTATCTGCGCAGCCGCCGAAGCGGCGCGTCTGCCGGCATCGGCAGCGTCCTGGGGATGTTCACGAAGAAGACGTACCTGCCGGTATGTAAGACGATGTTCCTCCGGGGGCTTTTCATCTCGCTCTGGTCGCTGCTGCTGATCGTGCCGGGGATCGTTAAAATGTATGAGTATTATCTCGTTCCGTTTATCCTGGCGGAAAATCCGAATACGCCTACCGGAGAGGCGTTAGGCATGAGCCGTTCGATGATGTACGGGCATAAATGGGAATGTTTCGAGCTGCAGCTGTCCTTCCTGGGCTGGTTCCTTCTGGGTGCGCTTCTGTGCGGCGTGGGCGTGACGTTTGTCTATCCGTACTATCACGCGACGATGACGGAATTCTACGAGGGGCTCAGGCAGCTTTACACAAACGTGACAGAATAGATTACTACGCAAATAGGTTGCAAAGGATGAGTTCAAGATGAGACGGAAAGCAGCTTTATTATTGGCGGGTTTGATGGCGCTTGAGGTGCCGATATCTTCTTCGGCCCGGACTTTTTCTCCACCTGCCATCGAGGCTTTGGCGGAAACGGGGGACGCGGCGGATATCTATAACATACAAGGGGGCGGAAGCGAGACGACCGGGAGCCTGAAGATCGAGGTTCAGGGTGTTGTGGAGAGCGGGCCGTCTGCCTGGCAGGCGGAACTGGTCCCCTCCGGTCAGGCACAGGGGACGGACTCGCGCGTCCCGTTCGTTGCTGAGATCCGGCTGCCGCAGACGGAGGAAGGCGCGTATACTCACGCGTCCGCGCTTCTGGAGGGGATCCCGGCGGGCCGGTATAACCTGCGGGTCACGTCCCTGTCCGGGACGGAGAGTTCCTATCTTCCTTATGAACAAGAGAAGATCGAGATCGGCACGGATCTGGTCACGATCCGCCTGATGAATGATAAACCGGAGCTTCACGGATATACGGATCCGGCCGCAGCGGAGAAGATCGGCGTCCTTGTTATGGGCGATATCAACGACGACCAGGTTCTGAATGATGCGGACAAAGAGCTTCTGATGGATGTGATCTCCGGGATGACGGAGGACGCCGGAACGGCGGCCAGGGCAGACTTAAACGGCGACGGCCGCGTCGATCTGCTGGATATGTCGGCATTTGCCAGATATTATGAAACAGGGCTTGACAAACGCTTCGCCCGTCCGGTGGAGACGCTGCTCATCCGTGAAGGGGATTTGACGGAGATGGCGGAGGCGGGAACGGCGGTGGAAGGTTCCCTGACCGGAGCCATGACCGGGACAGCGCCGGTGGCGCTCCGAAGCGCCGGTTCCGCCATCAGTGAGGCTTCGGCGGTACAGATTTCCGCCGAATTCAAGGAGCCGAAGAAGATGGCGGGGTTTGTCATCGATCCGGTCGAAGGTTCGGACGGCAGCATCCGCGACGGGCAGGTGACGGTGGAAGGCGCCGACGGCACGGTGAAGACATTTACGATCATGAACGGGCAGGTGTCCCCGGCGGTCCGCACCGTGAGGGCGTCTTACGCGCTGACAGCGGCTGAGGACGGCGAGATGTTGCAGGGTACGCCGATCGTGATTGATCTGGACGGCCAGGTCGCGGTGAAGAAGATCACGATTAAGGTTACGAAGACCATGAGCGGGGGAAACCTGGCCGAGATATCGGACGTGGAGTTTTACGGCGATATGGCGGACCGGATTCCCGAAGCGCCGATGTCGGTTCCGGAGCGCCTGGAAGTGGAGAATGGCAGCGAATCCTTTACATTAACCTGGAAGAAGATGCCGAATGTAACGAGTTACGAGGTTACCGTATCCGGGATGAACAGCAGGAAGCAGGCTGTCACGGATACGCAGAAGGTGGAGGCGGTCACCCTGGAGGTGAGCGGCCTGGGCGGGGCGGATCTGGTCAATGGCAATACCTATGAGGTGGAGGTGCGTTCCGTGAACGGAGCGTGGAAGAGCCAGCCGGCCAAAGCCAGCGCCGCTCCGCGGGCCATGGGGCTGCCGCCCGCGCCGGAGGATCTGCAGATCCAGGCGGGCAGCAGGCGCCTCACCGTCCGCTGGAAGGATATGAAGGATACCGACCGCTATAACCTGTATTACCGGGCGGTTTCCGGGGAGAGTGTTTCCGGAGGGGCTGCTTCCGGAGGGAGCGGAAGTGTCTCCGGAGGAAGCGCTTCCGGAACCGGCGGCGCGGGTACGTCCTACCAGTCGGTGAAAGATCTTACGGGAACTTCCTATGACCTGCAGAATCTTCTGGACAACGCGGAGTATGAGATCTATCTGACCGGCGTAAATGCGCTTGGAGAGGGGCCGGAGTCCCTGCATTATACGGCTGCGACGGTCAGCGCGGATCCGCCCGTGACGCCGAATTACAAGCTGATCAATACCGTTGTGGCGGGCAGTGCCGTAACCTCCCATATCAAGGAGGTTGCTTATGGCGGGACCGGAGACCATGAGTTTGATATTGTGGACGGCCGGTACGAGACGTCCTGGGTGCGGGAAGACTGGGACGCTGGCCATACCTATCCGGGCGACGACAAGGCGCCCATCGTAACCTTGGATCAGGAGTATGAGATGGATACGGTTGTCGTCGTTCCCGACGAGATGCAGACCTATGAGATGACCGGCGCGACGCTGCAGTACTGGTCGGCCGACGGGAAGAAGACGACGCTTAAGACCATGCTGCGCCGCAGGGTCAGCAGCAACAATAATAAGGTTTATTATATGTTCCAGACGGAGAAGCCTTTCAAGGCCGCGAAGGTGCAGCTCCTGATGGGCAATTCCTACGGCCATGCCCGCAGGATCAGCGTCGCCGAGATGAAATTCTACTATTACGATCCCATTGAGAATGAGATCATGGATCTGTATACGGATTCCTACCATATCATCCTGCGGGACGGCGTCACGATGGCGGATATCAATGCCCTGCGGGAGAGGCTGAAGCAGAAGGACAGCGTCAGCGGGGAGTACCATCCGCGGAAAGCGGAGCTGGAGGCCGAGCTGGACAACGCGGAGAAGATCCTGCGGGACGGCGGCCTGCAGGCGGAGATCCTGGCGGTGGACGCGAAGGACACGGTACAGTCCGACAGCCATATTACATTTAAGGGCGGCCTGAATACCTACCAGCCTCTGGGCGTGACGGCGCTGGCCGGCGAGACGGTTACGGTTTATGTGGGCGGGCCGATGGTGAGAAATGGCGACTCCACCCGGCTGAACCTAATCATTTCCCAGTATCACGGAAGCAGCAGCGCGGTGTTTCAGTCCATGGGTACGTTAAAAGGCGGCCCCAATGAGATCACGGTCACGGCTCTGGACAGCATGAATCTGGAGCGCGGCGGCCAGCTGTATGTGGAATACACCGGCGCGGCCGGGGAAGAACAATACGGCGTGCGCGTGAGCGGCGGCCACAAGACGGCGGTGCTGGATCTGTCGGAGGAAACAGACAGGTCAAAGAGGGTAGAACTGGCGAAGGAGTATCTGGCGGAAGTGACCGCGCAGAATAACAGCGCGCAGGCCAGCCATCAGAAGGACCATAAGCAGTTTACGTGGGAACCGCAGAACTGCATTTACGAGGGAACGGATATCCTGACCCGCTACGGCATGATTTCCACCGCGGCGGCCCAGGTGCTGGCCGGCCTTGGGAACGGCAGCGTAGACGACATGGCGGTGAAGCTGGAACAGTCCATGCGGGCGTTTGATGAGATGATGGTGCTGTTCTACCAGCACAAGGGACTGAGTGAGGATGCCGGCGCGCCTGCTTACAACAAGATGCCGGCGAGCCGTATCAACATCCGTTACCAGCGGATGTTCGCGGGGGCGTTCATGTATGCCGGCGGGAAGCATATCGGCATCGAGTGGCCGGAGTTAAAGGGCATGATGGGCGGCGTTCCCGTACAGGCGGACGGCAGCGGGAAATACGCCGGGACCGGGCAGTATTTCGGCTGGGGCATCGCGCATGAGATCGGACATGAGATCAATGAAGGCGCTTACGCGGTGGCGGAGGTGACGAACAATTATTTCTCGCTTCTGGCGCAGGCGAAGGATACGAATGATTCTGTCCGTTTTGACTACGACGACGTCTTTCAGAAGGTGACGTCCGGGACGAAGGGAAATGCTTCCGACGTCTTCGTGCGGCTGGCCATGTACTGGCAGCTTCACCTGGCCTACGATCTGGGCGGCTATAATTATAAGACTTTCGCGGACAATGAGGAACAGCTGGCGAACCTGTTCTTCGCGCGGGCGGACACCTACGCCCGTCATCCGGCGGCGGCTCCGGGGGCCGAGGGCAATAAGCTGTCCCTGGCCGCGGCCGATACGGACAATAAGCTGATGCGGCTGGCCGTCGCGGCGGCGCAGAAGAACATCCTGGATTTCTTCATCCGCTGGGGGCTCACGCCCGACGCCGGGACAATCGCTTACGCGAGCCAGTTTGAGAAGGAAAGCCGCGGCATCTGGTTTGCCAATGATGAGATCAGGGCGTACCAGCTGGAGAATAAGAACGGCGCGAACCGTGCGAAGGATGCCGCGGTCCATGCGGAGATCCGGTATGAAAAAGGCAGCAATCAGGTGACGCTGAACCTTTCGTCAGACAGTTCGATCTGGATGTATGAGATCTACCGCTACGAGCGGGTAAAGGATACAATCGAACGCCGTCCGGTAGGTTACGCCGAGGCGGATTCCGGCGGAAAGGCTGTGTTTACCGATGTGATCGGCACGATCAACAATCATGCGTTTACTTATGAGGTTGTAGGTTACGACCGCTATCTGAACCCGACGAAGACATTTGAGGCCGGTTCCGTGAAGGTCAGCCACGACGGCCAGCTGGACAAAGCGCTGTGGGAGGTCAGCACCAACCTGGTCAACGGCCAGCTGGAGGCGCCCAATGAGTACCATCCGGACACGGCGAAGCAGCCGGGAACCGAGGCGATGATCGACGGCGACGACCGGAGCTCCTTTACCGGAAAGACTGCGGACGGAGCGGAACCGGAGATTATTCTTCAACTGAATCAACCGGAAACCATCAGCGGTCTCCGGTACAGCGCCGTTTCCGGAACGCCGGTCACCGACTTTGAGATCAGCGTGAGCGACGACGGCGAGAACTGGAAACCGGTGGTTACGGCGGAGACGCGCTTCGCTCTGGACAAAAACGGCAGTCAGACGATTTATTTCCATGATAAGAAGAACCTGTACACTTACGACGCGTCTTATGTGCGGCTGCGGGCCAAGAAACAGGGCGGTGTCTCCGTGACGGTTTCGGAGCTATCCCTGATCGGGCAGACGGGCGACAATATCGAACTGGCTGCCGGCGGCATCGGTATCCTGAAGAACGCTTATAATGGAAAGAACGGCGCGCACATCCCGGCCGGGTCGCTGGTCTTTACTGGAAGTTATAAGGGGAACCCGGCATTTAATGCGGTGCTTCTCTGGGACGAGAACGGACAGCTGATCGGCGGGACCGACGCCGACGGAACCATCCGCGCCGAGCAGATTATCTTTGCGCCGGATCCCGGAAACGGGCTTCTGGGCGAGGTCAGTTCCGGAACGTGGGTCTACTACATTGAACCGCAGTATGTGGATACGGTGCGTTCCGCGAAGGTGAGGGCCGAGCTTTATCGGGTCGATGACGCGGAGACCAACGAGGGGGAGAGGCTGGTCAGCTCCACGCTGTTTGTGAATATGCCGTCGAAGCTTCCGTCCATCGAGCTGAAGGAAGGAGGTGACCGGTCATGAAGCGTTTCCATTTCCATTTTAACTTCATGACGGATCGGACGGGACGGGACAGGATCGCCCGCGCGAAGAAGGCGGCGCCTGCTCTCTGTGCGGCAGTCTCCTTCTGCCTGCTGGCGGTTTCGCTGGTTCTCTTCTGCGGCGGCATGACCGCACGGGCGGAAACCGGGCAGGCCGGCGGAGCTGCTTCCTGGCACAAGGCGTCCGGGGAAGGGCAGGCGGAACTGTCCGTGCAGATAACGCACCAAACCGGACTCGGGGACATCACTGCGATTCAGGTCAACATTGCCCTTGCGGCGGAGAAACTTCCGGATGCGGCGTCCGTGAATTTTACTTTTGACAGCGGCTGGGGGAGCGGCCTGATCCGTGCGTTCACCTATGATGAGAGCCGCGGGCTCCTGACGGTCGTGATCGCCGGAAATGAGAGGATCATGGAACAGAGCGGCGTCCGCAAGGTGGGAACGCTTGCCGTGCGGGGCGGAGATAACCTTCATGCTGTCGTGGACGGCGGCGATATCGTGGCCGACGGGCGGCTGTACCACATTGTGTTTGCGCAGAACAGCGACGTCTGGCTCTACGGGTCGCGGGAATCCTCAGGGGAGAACTGGGGAGGCGGGGGTTCCGGCAGCGGGAGTTCCGGCGGCGGTTCCGGCAGCAGCGGCAGCTGGGGCGGCAGCTCAGGGGGCAGCTGGGGCGGAAGCTCGGGCTCGGGCGGAAGCAGGCCGTCCGGTTCCGGCAGCGGCGGCGTCTACCAGGTTCCGTCCGCGCAGGGCGTGGAGACGCCGGGCAGCTGGGAACAGTCCGGCAGCCAATGGAAGTTTAAGCTGGCTTCCGGGGCCTATGCGCGGAGCACATGGATTTTGAAAGGCGGACAGTGGTATCATATCGGAAGCGGCAGCATCATGGATACCGGATGGTACCAGCAGGAGAACGGTGTCTGGTATTACCTGGCGTCCGACGGACACATGAAGAAGGGATGGCAGAAGATCGACCAGGTCTGGTATTATCTGAGTGAGGATAACGGACAGATGAAGGTCGGATGGCTCTACCAGGGAAACTGGTGGTATTATCTGTCCCCCAGCGGGGCTATGTGTACGGGCTGGCAGCAGCTGGCCGGCGACTGGTACTATTTTAGTACCGGGGAAGCGTCTTCGGCGGATCAGCGGCCTGAGGGAGCGATGTACGCCGGCACCACGACCCCGGACGGCTATGCGGTGGATTCGACAGGGGTCTATCGCCAGGGCGGTACGGGTCAGACGGCAGCGCCGGGATCCTCTGCGCCCGGCGTGACAGGCCAGACGGCAGCGCCGCCTGCCGGGGGAAGTAGGTCCGCAGCATCGTCTGCGCCGGGAGGAAGTGTGCAGGGAAGTGTGCCGGCGCCGGGATCGTCTGCGCCCGACGTGACGGGTCAGACAGAAGCACCGGGATCTTCTGCACCCGGCGTGACAGGTCAGACAGCGCAGCCGCCGGGATCTTCGGCACCCGGCGGGACAGATCCGGCGGCCCCTCCGTCGTCCGGCAGTGTGCCGAAGAATCCTATGGTTCCCTGACTTGTTCGGAATAACGGTTGAAAGACCACGGCTTCAGGATTCAGATCCGAAGCCGCGGTCTTTTGATCGCTGGCTCCCATATTTTGAAAATTCATCAATTATTACACAAAATGAAATATTTGTAACAGGCAGGTAATACGTCTGAAAAACTGTAAGATAAACATAAGAAAATAGAGTATTTCATTTTGATAAAAGTATGCTATACTACACCTAGGGGAATGATACAATCATTACATATAGGTGAAACTATGGGTACAATGAATCGGACCGGCGATGCAGCCTCCCGGAATACGGCAGGGAACGGCGGTACGGCACATAGAAGTACGTCAGGAAACCGTGACAGGGCATCTGGAAGTACGGCAGGCATCCGTATGGGGAATAGCAGTACGGCGTCCGTAAGCGCATCCGGCGTCCGCACGGGGGCGGGCGCCGGCGCGGCATCAAGAAGCGCGGCTGGCAGCATCGCAGGAAGCGGCGGCGCGTACCGCAGCGCCGGCAGCACGGGGAACAGCGGCGCGTACCGCGGTTCCGGAAACACGGGGAACAGCGGCGCGTATCGCGGTTCCGGCAGCACAGGGAACGGAAACGTGTATCGCAGTTCCGGCAGTGCGGGGAGCGGCGGCGTGTACCGCAGTTCCGGCACGTCATATCAGAGCCACCGGAAACGCGGGAGAAAACCGTCTCCGAATTACTGGATCATCGCCATTGTCGGCGTAATTTTGATCTTGGTGATTGCGGCGGCGGCTTTTGCGGTTACCAAAAACCCGGACCGGCTCCTTATGGGCAAGGAAGAGACGACCGTTCCATCGACGGAGGAGACCGAGACGGAGACAGAACTCGTCAAGGAAGTGACCGTTGACAATATCAAGATAACGGGTATGTCCAGGGATCAGGCGAAAGAAGCGATCCTTGCGGGTTACCCCTGGAAGATGACGGCCTCCTACGAGGGGGAGGTCTATGAACTGGCGAATCTGATGTCCGGCAAAGTGGATGCCCTGCTGGAAGAGATCTTTACCGGCATACCGAGAGAGAAGTATACGCTTGATACGACAGGTCTTGACGATGCGGTGGCGGCCGAGGTAGCGTCTATGAGGGGGCGCTGGAATAAGGCGCCGAGGAACGGTTCTATTTCCTCCTACGATGCGGCCAGTGACAGTTTCGTGTTCGTCCTCGGGGAATACGGCGTGGAGATCGATGAGGAGAAGCTGACAGGCGATATCATGGAAGCGATCCGCGCGAAGGACTTTGACGCCGAGATCCAGGTGAGTGCGAATACCGTGGAGCCGGAGATCACCAAGGCCCGCGCCGAGGCTCTTTATAAGACGATTGGCACCTACACGACGAATACCACGGCGAATTCCAAGCGCAATACCAATGTGAAGCTGGCGGCCCAGCAGCTGAACGGCACCATCGTCCAGCCTGGGCAGGAACTTTCCTTCAATGACGCCGTGGGGGAGCGCACGGAGGCGAAGGGTTACCAGAGCGCTGCCGCGTACAGTAACGGCGAGGTCGTCCAGGAGATCGGCGGAGGCGTCTGCCAGGTTTCCACGACGCTTTACAATGCGGTACTCCAGGCGGGGCTCCAGATCTCCATGCGCCGGTCGCATACATTTGAACCGACTTACGTGACCCCGGGCCAGGACGCGACTGTCAGCTGGGGAGGACCGGATTTCCGGTTTGTGAATACCAGCAAGGCCGCCATCGGCATCCGCGCCAGCTACTATAACCAGACGGTAACGGTTTCCGTATATGGGATCCCGGTGCTGGAGGATGGCGTAACCTACTCTCTGGAATCGAAGAAACTGGGAGATCTCGATCCGCCGGCGCCCACTTATGAGGAGGATCCGACCATTCCGCCGGATCAGGAGGTCACGGTATCTTCAGGTTCGCGCGGAAGCAAATGGGAGACCAGACTGGTCATTAAGAAGAACGGCGAGGTCATAAGCAACGAGATAGACCATACGACGTCCTACAAGGGTCATGCGCCCGTTATCAAAAGGAATACTTCCGGCGTATATATTCCGCCGGAGGGGGAGACGGGGGAATCTTCCCTTGCGGGAGAGACAGCCGATGCTTCCTCGACGGGAGAGTCCGCGGTTTCATCTTCGGAACCGTCCGCCGGACTGCCGCCGGGAGGTTCCGCGGATTCCGGATCTGGCCAGCCGTCGCCGGAGCCGCCAGGTGAGACGGCCGGAGAAGCGGTTACTTCTCAGGCAGAGGAGCCGCACCAGACGACAGAAGCCTCGATCCAGGGACCGGCCAGCCAGAGCAGCGGTCCGGAAGCGGGGCCGGCAGGGACGGGGTCCGCGGAATCGGGTCCGGCAGGACCTGCTTCAACGGGATCCGGTTCAACGGGACCTGGTTCTGCAGGGGAAGGGCCGGGATCATCATCGGAGGGCGGAGACATTGTCGTCGCTCCGCCGCCCATCTGAACTGTCACATATCTTTAGAAGAATATCCGCGCGGAATAAGGCCGCGCGGATTTTTGTATGACGGATCTGCCCGTGTCCTGCGGGCCTGCAGCCGGTCCGTTTTGTGAGCGTCCCGGTATCCGGAACACCTTTTGCGGTGCATCCGCCGCGCCGTCTGAAGTTGTTACTTTTGTTCAGAATTTAATACGTAATTTCATTGCTTTTGTGCTTTTCAAATCAAAAAATAGTTGCTATAATGTTAAGAAGGTCAGTGTGTGCCGACGTCCGGTGCCTGTCTCTGGCGGGGCGGTTACCCTGCCGGCTCATGGAGCGGAAGCGTGCCTGCCGGATCGCCGCCGATGTCCGCGCACGCTACACTGGGTTATATTCACATTAGTAGGAGGAAAATCAAATG
>CAYYHX010000027.1:9123-16196 GCA_964471835.1 uncultured Hungatella sp. | reverse complement strand
AAATGAGCCGCTTTCCGCGATGGTGATCGCGTAGTGCAGTTGCTGTAAGGTCATATGTGGCACCTCCCGCCTGCCGCATTTTTTCGCACTTTTTTTCACGCATTTTTCATAATGAAACGGTTACGCCAGCGCCTGTTCCAGATCCCGGATCAGGTCTTCCACATGCTCGATTCCTACGGAGAGCCGCAGGAGATCTTCCGTGATACCGAGACGCTCCCGCGTTTCTTTTGGCACGTCGCCGTGGGTCTGGAGCATCGGATAGGTCATGAGGGATTCTACGCCGCCCAGACTCTCCGCGAAGGTGATCAGGCGAATCCGTTCCAGCACGGTTCTCGCGGTTTGGGGACTGTCGGTCCGCAGGGAGATCATGCTCCCGAACCCCCTCGACTGGCGGAGGTTCACTTCATAGCCCGGATGATCCTCGAGCCCTACATAATAGACATGGGAGATCCGCGGGTGGCCTTTCAGCCAGCGGGCGATGGCCAGCGCGCTGTTCTGCTGGCGTTCCATCCGCACGGCAAGGGTTTTGATGCCCCGGATCAGGAGAAAACTGTCGAACGGGGACAATGCGCTGCCGACTGTTTTATAGAGATACCGCAGACGTCCGGCCAGTTTTTCATTCCCCACGCACACGAAACCGGCCAGCGTGTCGTTATGCCCGCCGAGAAATTTCGTGCCGCTGTGCAGGATCAGGTCGGCGCCGAAGTCAATGGGATTCTGATAGTAAGGGGAAAGGAACGTGTTGTCCACGATCAGAAGAAGTCCGTATGCATCCGCGATGCGCCTCATTTCCGCCAGATCCGTGATCTGCATCATCGGGTTGCTGGGCGTTTCGATGTAGAGGGCTTTCGTGTTTTTGCGGATGGCACGCGGTACGGAGCCGGTATCGGAGGTATCGACATAGGAAAATTCGAGTCCCCGTTTCTCACAGATTGTCTGAAACATGCGCACGGAACCGCCGTACAGGTCTTCGGAACATACGATATGGTCGCCGGCGGAAAACAGCTCCATCACCAGGCCGATTGCCGCCATTCCGCTGGCACAGGCCAGCGTATCCGAGGTTCGTTCCAGTGCGTTGACGGTTTTCTCCAGTTCTGTTCTCGTAGGATTGCTCTCTCTGGTGTAATTATAACCGGTCGTCTGGCCGATTCCCGGATGGCCGAAGGTCGCCGTCTGGAAGATCGGCACGGTCAGGGTTCCGAACGGGCCAGCCGGCTGGCGGTTGTCTCCGTGATGGATACATCGGGTTTCAATCTGGTAGTCCATGTTTTGCTCCTTTCTGCATGTTTCACCTTCCGGCGCCGCTTTCGGACGCGCATTTCTCCGGATCCCCGGAATGCGGGGACGCCAGAAGCCGCACGATCACTTCCGCCGCTTTCGCGATCTCCCCGACGTCCGCGTATTCTTCCCGGCTGTGTACCTTGTTCATGGATGCGGCGATCACGATCCCCCGGATCCCGTGCCGCGCGAGTACATTGTTGTCGCTGCCCCCGAACGTCCTGCACCAAACGGGGGCAATCCCTGTTTCTTTGCAGGCCCGCTCAAACTCCCGGACGATTTCGCTGTCCCGGTCCGTCTCATAGGCCCGGATATGCACCTGCTGACGCCAACACAGGCTGGCGCCGTGCCTTTCGGCGGTTTCCTTGAAAATCCGCCGGTATTCCTCTGCCGTCTGCACCGCTTTTTCATGGGAAAGGCTACGGATCTCCCCGTTTACGGTACAGTTTGCGGGAACGATGTTGATTCCCTCCCCGCCCCGGATCAGGCCGATATTGGCGGTCGTTTCCGCGTCGATATGGCCCTGCGGCAGTCGGGCCGCCGCCTCGCAGCAGGCTTTGACCGCGTGGATCCCTTCTTCCGGGCAGAACCCCGCGTGGGCGGCTTTCCCGTGTATCTCCGCCTCAAAGGAGAGGATGGTCGGCGCGGCGTAGGCTGCCGTTCCGACGCATCCGCTTAGGTCCGGGACGACGGCGCTTTGCGACCGTATCTTCCGGTAATCAAATGCGCCGGCTCCCCGGCAGTACAGTTCTTCTCCGGTCGTAAACAGAAGTTCCGCGTCCCGGTGCGCCGAACCGCTGTCTCTCAGATAACGTAGGGCTTCGTAGATGGCGGTGACGCCCGCCATGTCGTCCGCGCCGAGTACCGTCTGCCCGTTGCTGGTGACGGTTCCGTCCGGGTGAAAGACGGCTTTCTTCCCGATGCCAGGCATCACGGTGTCCATGTGCGCGGAAAGGAGGATGGGCGGGCGGCCGTCTCCTCTCACATAGCCGTACAGGTTGCCTGAGTCGGAGCCGGTAACCGCGGCGCTGCCGTCTTCCTCGAGCGCGATTCCCAGTTCCCCGAACAGCGCCGTCAGGTGTTCCTTCATCTTCCGCTCGGCGAGAGAAGGGGAATCAATCGATACCAGTTCCGCGAATGTTTTCCGGATCCTGTCTTCTGAAATCACGGCTGTCGCCTCCCTCCCTGCCGGATTCTGTCTCCGGCTTCTTTCGGCAAGGTTTTCCTGCCTGCACGTCAGATCATATACTCCGGCTCTGTCTCAAGAATGTGCATTTTCGCCAGGAATTCTCTGGTCCGGTCGTTTTTCGGGCGGTAGAACACCTGCCCGGGCGTTCCGTCCTCGACGATCCTGCCTTTATCGAGGAAAATGACCCGGTTGGCGACATTTCTGACAAAGGCCATCTCATGGGATACCAGAAGCATCGTGAACCCCTCAGACGCGATCTGTTTGATCACGTCCAGCACCTCGCCGACCATCTCCGGATCCAGCGCGGAGGTCGGCTCGTCAAAGAGAAGCAGCTTCGGCCGCATGGCTAAAACCCTGGCGATGGCGACCCGCTGCTGCTGACCGCCTGACAGGTGGACGGGATAATGGTTCGCCCAGCCCTGCAGCCCGACCCGTTTCAGCTCTTCCATCGCGATCTGCCTGGCCTCGTCCTTGGACTTTTTCTGGACCACAAGCAGCCCTTCTTCTACATTTTCCAGGGCCGTCTTGCGCTCAAACAGGTTAAACTGCTGAAAGACCATGCCCGTATTCTGGCGCAGGGCCAGGATCTCCTTCTTATTTCTGCGGGAGGAGAGGTCTGTCTCCACGCCCTGCATGCGGATGGAACCCTTCTCCGGCACTTCCAGCTGGTTAAGGCAGCGCAGGAGAGTGGATTTGCCCGTGCCGGAAGGGCCTATGATGCCGATTACATTTCCCTGCTCGATGTCCAGATCGATTCCCGACAGTACCACATTTTCCTTGAACCGTTTGTGCAGATTCCTGATCTCGATAAAGCTCATAATCCTGTCCTCTGTCCTCTCCCTGTCTCCGCGTCCGTCTCCGCATCCGCGTAATGCTCCGCCTGTTCCGGTATGGCAAGCCTGTTTTCCGCAAACTTCAGCACTTGTTCGATCACAATGGTCACGATCCAGTAGATGATGGCGAGGGAACAGTAAACCTCGAAATACCGGTAATCCCTTCCTCCTATGATCCTTCCCTGCGCCGTGATCTCCACCACCGCGCAGGTGAAGGCCAGGGAGGTACCTTTGATGGAGGATATCAGCGAATTGCCGATGGTCGGGAGGGCCACGGTCATGGCTTCCGGGATGATGATCCGCCTGAGAGCCTGCCTGTAGGTCATGCCCAGCGCGTAGGCCGCTTCCAGCTGTCCCTTTCCCACGCTTAAGAGGGCGGAACGAATCATTTCCGAACTGAATGCCGAGGAGTTAAGCCCAAGCGCCAGCACCGCGTACACAAATCCGGGGATGTCGGCTACCGCGAACGAGGTTCCGTATCTCTGGTTCAGGTATTTGAAAAACATCGGCACGCCGAAGTATACGATATAAAGCTGGACCAGTACCGGCGTCCCGCGGATGAGCGATACGAAAGCCGCCGCGATCTGCTTCAGGACCGGTATTTCCTTCATTTTGATGATGGCCAGCACCAGGCCCAGCGTCAGGCCGATCAGCATGGAGGAAAGCGCCAGCTCCAGCGTGACGGGGAGATAGGCCAGCAGCTCAGGAATATTGGTAAATACTTTCTGAAAATCAAACAGTTTCGTCATGGATTCCTATCCTTTTGCTTCAAAATGTTGTTGATGTATTTTTCTACCAGAACGCAGGAGAATCCGAGGTTCACCCTGTTTTGGGTGCCGACGGCGCGGCCGGGCAGGTCCGCGGGGCCGCCTGACGGCGGCGCGGCTCCCGCGTTTCCGTAGATCTCCGGGTCTAATTCCGGGGCTGGCCGGTAGCCGCATTTTTCATAGAAGGCCGCCGCCCGGTCCTGAGAGTTAATCACGATATGGGAAATCCCCTTTTCTCTGATCCATGTTTCCGCTTCTTTAAGGAGAACGCGCCCCAGGCCGTGCTTCTGCCTGTCCCGGACCACGCATACCCGCTCGATCTTGGCGGTGCCTTCGCGGGGATAGGTGATCCTGCACCCCGCCGCGGGTCTGCTGTCCTCCGTAAGAACGACGGCTTCCAGTTCTTCCTCCGGCCCGTCATGGCCGAATTCCATCTCCGGCGGTATGCCCTGGCCGATGACAAATGCGTCCATCCGTACATAATCATAAGCCTTATACAGCCATGCGGGGCTGTCCCCATTTTCTATCCTGTAAATCTCCATGCACTCATTCCGCCTTTCCCGGTTCCGCGGTTTGCTTACCGCTTACAGCGTATTTTTATAGACCAGCCCGTCTTTCATGACCAGACGGATATTCTCCGTATTGCCGAGGATATCCAGATCTTCCACGGGATTCCCGTCCGTGATCACGATATCCGCGTAGGATCCCTTTTGCAGAAGACCGATCTCACCGTCCGGATACGGATTCTGATAAGTCGTCAGTTTTGTGAGTTCATTGAAATTCCCGGAAGCTGCCAGCAGCCCCTTATAGGATCCGAACCGCTTTTTATAAACCGTAAAATCCAGGCTGTCTCTTGGCTCATACCCGTTGTACATGATCATCAGGTCCGTTCCGAACAGGATCTTTAGGTCGAATCGGTTGATCAGTTCGGTGGTTTCTTCTATATGTTCCCTGACTTTGTCTCCTCCGGGCTTCTTCTTTTTCTTCAGCTGCGAAGGCTGATCGGAAAACTCTCCCATGTGGTTCCACCGGATCTCTTCGGGCGTGAACTGCGGACAGGGATCCAGGAAAACGCCGCTGCCTTCGATCATCCTGGCGGTTTCCTCATCGAGCCAGTGTCCGTGTTCCAGACTCTTCACGCCGGCCTTTATCGCCCGCTTCATGCAGGGCGACGTATACAGATGGGCCAGCACATAGCTCCCGTAGTCTTCTGCGGTTTCCACAATAGCCCGCATTTCTTCCGGGGAAAATTGCAGGGTTTCCACCGGATCACAGAGGGAACTCATGCCGCCTCCCGCCATGATCTTGATCTGGGAGGCTCCCAGATAGAACTGCTCTCTTGCCGCCCTCCTGCATTCCGCGGTGCCGTCGCACAGGACGCCGCCTCTGGGGTTCCGGTACTGGATGTCCCTGTTCTCATGCGCCGCGCCGCTGTCTCCGTGACCGCAGGTCTGGGACAGATAGTTCATGCTGGGATAGATTCTCGGCCCAGGGATCACCCTTTCGTCGATCGCCCGTTTCAGGCCGCCGGTCACGCTTCCCGCATCCCTGACCGTGGTAATGCCGTGGTCCAGAAGTTTTCCGGCTACCAGCGACCCGATGATGGCGTCATAGGAGGCCGTCGCCCCGTCGATATGCGTCTTTCCCAGATGCACATGCGCGTCCGCGAGGCCGGGGATCGCGCAGCGGCCTTTTCCGTCCAGTATCTCGTCAAAGCCTTCTTCTGAGAAATCTCCGGAAAATATATCTGTCACCAGATGATCCGTGATGACAATATTCTGTCCTTTCGCCAGGACGGGGTTCTTTCCGTCAAAGACGTCTACATTTTTAATCAGTTTCTTCATGGTCGTATGCCCTCTTATGGACTTCTTATGCGGCGGTCCGGCCTGCCGCCGGACCCGCCGTCCGTCTGACCCGTCCGCTCGATAACCGTCCGTTCGATAACTGTCAGTTTGGTATCGTCTCAAACTTTTCATCGGAAGGGCTGGTGTCCGTTCCGAAATATTTGACCAGGATCTCTGACAGTGTGCCGTCCTCTTTGATCTCCTTCAATGCGGCGTTCACATCTTCCCGCAGCGCCGCTCCGTTCTCGTCTTTGGGAAAGAGAAAATAGGAGCTGTTCATCGGGCTGAGAAATTCCTGAGTCTGCGCGTCGATGGGGTTGCCAACCAGTTCATTTTCCAGCCCAAACTGTTCGATCAGCGTATCCAGGATGGGTCCGTCGTCAATGGCCACATCCGTTTTGCCGTCTACGATGTTCTGGAATTTGATCTGGAAATTGGTATCCGAGTAGACGATATCGATCGGATGGTCCGGATTCTGCTCGTTCCAGTGTTCCAGTGCCAGTGCCTTGCTGCTTCCCGCGCCGACCTCGGTCTTGTATCCCCGGTCCGCCAGATCCTGCAGTCCGGTCAGCGGTTCGTCGTCCACACGCTGGATGAAAACGTCGTACCCGGTCTTGTAGGGCCGGCTGTAATAATAAACTTCGCCGCGTTCTTCCTGCCAGCCGTAGTTGTTGACCGCGATGTCATACAGACCGCTGGTCAGCCCGGTCAGCGGGTCGTCGGCCTTGATGATCTCCAGCTCATACTGGGGGAGCCGGTCAAAAACCGCTTTGATGATCTCGATATCGCTTCCGCCGAGTTCGTTATTCTCATCTACGACCATATAGGGGGCCGGACTGCCTGTCGTGGCCGCCGTGATCTTCTGGACCTCCTGCGGTGTTCCGGAGGACTCGGCGGAGGTTCCGGAGCCGCCGGCTGCCGTGGTGCCGGTTCCATCGGTTGTTGTGCCGCCGGCTGCCATGGTGCCTGCTTCACCGGACGCAGCGTCGCCGGAACCGCCAGCCGTTCCGGAGTCACCGGAGGCGCAGCCGGTAAGCCCCGCGAGCGCCAGCGTGCCGGCCAGCAGTACCGCCAGGGTTTTGTGTCCGGCTGCCTTATATATCATTTTTCTCATAATCTGCCTCTTTTCCGCGCTTCTTCTTGCGCTTGTTTTTTTGCCTTC
>CAYYHX010000027.1:0-9023 GCA_964471835.1 uncultured Hungatella sp. | reverse complement strand
TATGATCTGTCTATAACAATCCCTTGAGAGGGTTGATAGATGCGTCCACGGACAAGGTGCCGTTCTTCGGATCGCGGTCGGCCCAGCTGGGGCTGTTCCAGATGGTCGTCGAGATCTCGCTCGCGTATTCCTCATAAGTCTCGCCTTCCGGGTGCCGCAGGAACAGTTCGTCCGGCGTCCGGCTCAGCTTCCTCCGTTCCCCGTCGTCGGCCCAGAGCTTATCGAAATCCACCTTGGACAGAATTCTTTCATTGTATCCGCGGAACAGCCTCTCGTCGTCTTTCGGAGGCCCGCTCAGGAATCCGCTCAGCGCCAGGGTTTTGGCGTTGCTGTTGTTGTGGAATGCCGGAATCGTGTTCAGTTCCCGCAGATAGCCCCAGATATTCTTATAATCCCGGATCGGTTTCTTCACGGGACCGATATTGTGAAAATAGCTCACGTCCCATCGTACCAGGGTCACATAGGCGCGGACGTCGCTGTCCGTGACATAATCCCCGAACAGGAAGCGGTTGGTTTCGAGGCGTTTCTCCAGTTTTTCCAGAGAATCATAGAAGTCCTCGTAGGCTTCGTCGTAGGCTTCCGGCGACTGACAGAAGGCCATGCGGTAATGGCTGTTGTTCACATGCGGGAACAGCCAGTCGTTGAATTCGTCGATTTCCCTGCGGTATTTCTTCGGGTAGAGATCCGGCGCGTCCTTCGCCTGGAAGGGCCGGAACTGCACCTCCAGATAATTGGTCAGGCGGTGATAATCATTATTGACCGCCTTCTTCTCAATGACATCTACCAGCGTGGGGGTCGTCGCCCTTCCGGTAAACTGCGGATTCGCCCTCTTATAGAACTCACTCAGGAAATATGCGCCGGTGAGCGGATCCTTATGCCCTGGCTGGTCGCCAAATCCGTGGCCGTAACGGTTGGTCTGTCCGGAATGCGTCACAAGCCGGTCCCTGATCGCATCCTTAAGCCCCAGCAGGTCCCGCACGATCACCGGCCGGTTCGACCAGTTGCAGCCAATCGCCCAGTAGATGGCGTACCGTCCGGGTTCCGCCTTCAGATCTCCTTCCTTGTCCCCGAAGGGCTGAATGAATGCGTTGGGCTGGCGTATAAACGCGCCCCGCGCGTCGATCTCGCTGACCGTTTCCTTTGGCCGGGGATCGACCCCTGCTTCCCGCGCATGGTTCTCCGCCTCCTCATCCGTATAGGTCCAGTCATTTGCCTGTGTCTTTTCTGCCATCGCTAAAATCCTCCCTTTCATTTCCTACTAAACCGGTAGGTTTGTGCTATGGATGGTATTCTACCATGGACGTTTCTTTTGTCAAGAGAATCAGGGGGTTTCGGCCATATCCGATTCCTATGACGTGGTATAGATTTCTCATATAATGCCGGATGCGCCGTCTAAGCAGACAGTTATGCAGGAAGATGCGCGCTTGAACGTTGCATAGAGAATTAGAGAATCAGTCCGTAATCAGTCCGCATTTCATCCGCGATTTCAAAAAGTCCTTGGATATTCCTGCCGCATGTGCTATGATAGTCTTGCGGCGCCGTATACGGGGAAAGGATGCGTATGGCGAATCGAAAGGTCTATCTGGTTGACACAGAGAATATAGGAAGCGCGTGGAAGGAACTGCTGCCGAAGAAAGGAAGCAAGGATATACTGGTTCTGTTCTACACCGAATATTCTCCGGGAATCTCCTATGCGGACCTGGACTTCATCCGCCAGTATCCGTCCTCGTTTGAAACGGTCGAATGTTTTCCGGGCAAGAACGGACTGGATTTCCAGCTGGTATCCTATCTGGGATACCTGATCAAATCCGCCCCGAAGACGGACTACGTCATCGTAACGAACGATACAGGATATGACGCGGTAGTCAAGTTCTGGACAGGCCGGGATATGTCGGTGAAAAGACAGACCAAATCAGAGCTTACGCTTCCGGAGAAGACGGAGGAAACGGACGTCTTCGCGGAGGTGAAGGAGATGCTGAAGGGCCTCCTGCCGGAAGAATATACCGACGAAGCGTATGTGGACGGGATTTTCAAGATCATCTGTGATTATGATGCCAAACGGCTTCAGGAGCTGTATCAGGCTTTGCAGAAGGAATACACGCCCGAGGGCGGAGGCGAGATCTACCGCATGATCAAACCCCAGCTGCGTACGATCTATAAGAAGATACCGAAATGAGTTTTAACCGTATAAGGCGCTGACGGACAGGGGAACGCGCCGCGGGCGCGTTCCCCTGTGTCCGGCAGAAAATACCTGCATGGAATGAAAGAAATAACCATGCAGGTATTTTCATAATTTGTGTTTTCCTTTCCTCGATTTTGATTCCGTAAATTCGTGTGATTTGATTGACAAACAGCCGCAAATCTGTTATAAATACAGGAAGCAGACTGGCGTTTTAGCAATGCGATACTGCGAAGTGAATTGAATAAGCGCTGTTTTGAAGAAGGCAAACAGTTCTGGCACGACGGCGTGCTTTGCGGTTTGCTTCTTCTTGTATCTTCCCGTACATAGAGTGTACACAAAAGGGCTGGATGCGGAAAAGAATTGTGTACAGCAGAACGTTGTACGCGAAGGGCTGTATGCGGAAAGAATTGTGTACGGCAGAACGTTGTACGCAGAAGGGGCTGTATGCGCGAAGAATTGTGTACCGAAAGGTTGTACACGGAAATGGCTGTACAACAGAAAGGCCGGATACAGTAAGGAAAGGATACGGAAGGGCGCCGCGGGCGGAGGAGACGGTTCACCGGCGGGTCGGCATGGCAGTCTGCGGAAACCGAAGTGGTTGTACATGAGAAAGAGAGGATGAAAAAACGATGTGCAAGAACAAGAGACTGCTCGCGTTCGTGATGGCGGGAGCGATGGTTCTCAGCCTGGCGGCCTGCGGCGGAGGTTCCGGCGACGATACCGGGACGACGGCGGCCGGCAGCGCCGGGACAACGGCAGCCGCCAGTGAGACGACGGCGGCCGGGGGGAGCGCCGGGGAGACGTCTGCGGAGGCGTCCGGAGAGAGCAAAGAGGAGACGACCGCGGCAGCGGCGGAGAGCGGGGAACCTTCCGTGTACCGCACCTTGTACGCCAGCGAGGTGACGACGCTGAACTATCTGACCAGCGGCAGCACCAACGACTGGTCGATCGGCGCCAATGTTGTTGACAGCCTGATCGAGTATGACAAGTACGGCAATGTGATCCCGTCCCTCGCGGAGTCCTGGGAAAACAACGACGACATGACCGAGTGGACCTTCCACATCCGCCAGGGCGTCAAGTGGGTGGATAAGGACGGCAACGAAGTGGCCGACGTAACCGCTAATGACTGGGTGTCCACGGCGCAGTATGTGAACGACGCGCGCAACGATTCCGACAACCAGTATATGTACTCGACCGGCTCCATCGTGACCAACGCGCAGGCGTACTACGATTATACCGCGTATCTGCTGGACTGCGAGACATACGGCTTCGAGGAAGGCGATGAGAATGCGGTCGATGACGACGGCAATAAGATCGAGGTCGTGGAACCGGTTGATCCGGATTCCATCGGCGTCAAGGCGGTGGACGACTACACCCTGGTGATCAGCCTGGATCAGCCCTGCCCGTTCTTCATCAGCGTGCTGAGCTATACGACATTTATGCCGGTATACGGCCCGTTCCTGGAGGAAGCCGGAGACCAGTTCGGTCTGGACAACGACAACCTGCTGTACTGCGGCGCATATATCCTTTCCAGCTTCGAGCCGCAGCAGGAGCGTGTTCTGACCAAGAACCAGAGTTACTGGGATAAGGACAATGTGTTCATCGACGAAATCCACGAGACTTATAACGCGGAGGCATCCAGCATCAGCCTGCAGATGTATCTGGACGGCGAAGTGGACGGGGCTTCCATCGACACCAACCTGCTTGACAGCATGATGGCGGACGATACCTATAAGAATCTGATCCACACGACCCGCCGCGACATCGCGTACAGCTACTGGTACATGTTCAACTTCGATCCGCAGTTTGACGAAGAATATGAGCCGGAGAACTGGAAGATCGCCGTGAACAACACGAATTTCCGCAAGGCGCTGGCAGCCGGCCTCGACCGTGTGCGCGCCCTGACCGTGTACGATCCATACAACCCGGAGAACCTTCTCAACAACACCGTGACCCCGGCGACCTTTGCCGTCGGCGCCGGCAAGGATTTCACGCAGTATGATCCGTTAAAGCCGTATTCGGACGGCGACAGCTTCGACGAGGCCGCCGCGGTTTCCTATCGCGACGCCGCCCGCGCGGAACTGGAAGAAGCGGGATGTACCTTCCCGATCAAGGTGCTGACCTGCTACAACCCGACTTCCGCCAACTGGGATCATGAGTGCCAGATCGTGGAACAGCAGCTGGAAGGACTTCTGGGAACGGATTTCATTGACATCATCGTTGAGGCGGGACCGGAGACCGGTTTCCTGGCGGAAGTCCGGCGTTCCGGCAAGTACGCGTTCATGAGCTGCAACTGGGGCGCGGACTATGCGGACCCGCAGACATGGACGGAGCCCTTCGGCATCGACAACAGCTACAACAAGTGGGATAAGAGCGAAGACCCGAATACCAAGGCGCTGTTTGCCCAGTGGTATGAGATGGTTTACGGCACGGACGCCGCGGTGGAGGAAGGACTTGACGTGGATCCGGCCGGCGGCGTCGTAGGCGCGTCCCAGATCTATGACGATGAGGAAGCGCGTTATGAGGCGTTTGCCAAGGCGGAAGCGCTGCTTCTGGACAACGCGATCGTGGTTCCGTTCAAGATCGACGGATACAGCTATACGATCTCTAACCTCAACCCGCTGGAAGGCGAGTACGCCCCCTATGGCGTGGCCCTGCAGCGGTACAAGTACCAGAAACTCTACGACACTTCCATGAACATGGACGAGTTCAACGCCGCCTATGAGCAGTGGCAGAAAGAGCGCGCTGCCGCGATCTCGGACTGACCGATTGCTTGCATGAGAGGAATACCGCGCCGGGTTCCGACCTGGCGCGGTCATGCGGTTTTACCGGATCGTCCGTGACGCCGGGAAGGATGGCAGGGAGGATCCGGTAAAACTGTATTGACAAGCGAAGTTGGAAGTTCGGAGAAAGAGCCGGCACTGGTGGCCGGAGTTGGAAAAGCGGAGAATGCGCTGACAGGCGAAGGTGGAAATTCGGAGAAAGAGCCGGCACTGGGAGCCGAAGTTTGGGAAGCGGAGAATGTACGCGCCTGCCGCACGGCCTGTAAAGAGACTGGGATAAGGAGGAAAGGAATTTGCCGAAATACATTTGCAAACGGGTACTTCATGCCATGTTCACCCTGCTGATCGTGATCACGATCGTGTTCGCCCTCCTGCGGCAGATGCCGATTGAGGGGTATTTCAACAACATCGATAAGCTGACGGACGCCCAGGTCCGGGCGGGGCTTACGCGGCTCGGGCTCACGCGGCCGCTGCCGGTTCAGATCTGGAATTATCTGGTTCAGGTGCTCCACGGCGATCTGGGCGTGTCGAATAAATTCCGCGACGGATATTCCATCGCCAAGATCATCATGGACAAGGCGCCCATTTCCATCAAACTGGGTCTGATCAGCCTGGCGGTGTCATTGGTCGTGGGGATGTCGATGGGCGTTCTGATGGCGCGCTCCACGAGGACGAAATGGAAGCTGTGGGACCGGTTCGGGACGGTGTTCATCGTCATCGTCCAGGCGGTGCCGTCGGCGGTGTACCACCTGCTGATCCAGCTGTACGGAAGCAACCTTCTGGGCGTGTCCATGCTTTTTAAGGAGGAGGATCCGAAAACGTGGATCCTGCCGGTATTCTCCCTCTCCATCGGCAATATCGCCTACTACGCCATGTGGCTGAGGCGCTATATGGTGGATGAGGCCAACAAGGATTATATCCGCCTGGCCCGCGCCAAGGGCGTTCCGTCCGGCCGTATCAGCCGCCTGCATGTCTTCCGCAACGCGGTGGTGCCGCTGGTGCAGTACCTTCCCAACTCGATTCTCCTGACCATCGTGGGTTCGCTGTATGTGGAGAGCCTTTATTCGATTCCCGGCATGGGCGGTCTGCTGGTTCAGGTGATCAAGCTGCAGGACAACACGATGGTGCTGGCGCTGGTGCTGATCTATTCGGCGGTTTCGGTTCTGGGCCTGCTTCTGGGTGATATCGCCATGGGTCTGGCGGATCCGAGGATCAGCTTCGTGAAGAAAGAAGGTGCTCGCTGATGACATTGCGCGGCATGAAGGAATCCCAGCTGGAACGGGCGCTGGAAGATCAGATGAAAAATGACCTCGATCCGGCGAAGGCTTACGAGGATCTGCCGGAGGAGGAGCTGTTTACGCCGGCGGACTTCGATCACGCGGCGGCGGAGCGAGGCGGGTATTCCAATTATTCCTACTGGGGAGCCACCTTGCGGGCCTTCTTTAAGAATAAGGTGGCCGTGTTTTTCCTGTGCGTGATCGTCGCGCTGCTGCTGTTTACATTTATCCAGCCCTTCCTGCCCGGGCAGCTGGACCCGAAGACGATCTACGACGATCCGGCCACGGGCAGGCAGTACATTAATCATCCGCCGGATAAGCAGTTCTGGTTCGGCACGAATGCCATCGGTCAGGATCTGTGGGCCAGAACCTGGGCCGGGACCCGCACCTCGCTGGGCATCGGCTTCGTGGTGGCCTGTTTCGAGGCCCTGTTCGGCACGCTGATGGGGACCCTCTGGGGGTATGTGCGCAAGCTGGACGCGCTGTTTACGGAGATTTACAATGTATTTGACAATATTCCGCAGACGCTGATCCTGATCCTGGTATCCTACATCATGCGGCCGGGCGTCTCGACGATCATCTTCGCCCTGTGCCTGACCGGGTGGCTGGGGATGGCCCGGTTCATCCGCAACCAGATCGTGATTATCCGCGACCGCGATTACAACCTGGCGTCCCGCACCCTGGGCGTCAGCACGGGCCGGATCATTACCAAGAACCTGTTGCCTTATCTGGTGTCGGTCATCGCCCTGCGGGTGTCGCTGGCGATCCCGTCGGCCATCGGCAACGAGGTGTTCGTCACCTATATCGGGATCGGCCTTCCGACCGATATCCCGTCGCTGGGCAATCTGGTGCAGGCAGGCCGCGTGCTCATGAGCCAGGCGCCGCTGCGCTACCAGCTGCTGTTCCCGACGACGGTGCTGGCGATCATTACCATTTCCATGTACATTGTCGGCAACTCCTTCGCGGACGCCGCCGATCCGAAGAACCATGTCTAAGGAGGAGGGCGGTGCGATGAAGAAACAGATGGAACCTCTGATCTCGGTTCGTGATCTGAACTTTAAGTTTACGCTGCGCGGGCAGGTGCTCCATGCGCTGCGCGATATTTCCCTGGACGTCTATCCGGGCGAGAGTCTGGCGATTGTCGGCGAATCCGGCTCCGGCAAGAGCGTGTTTGTCAAGTGCCTGATGGGGCTGAATGATCCGAACGGCTATGTCGAGAGCGGCAGCATCGAATACGACGGCCGGGACCTGACCAAACTGAAGACGGACGCGGACTGGAAAGACATCCGCGGGAGCAAGATCGCCATGGTGCTGCAGGATCCGATGACCAGCCTAAACCCGCTGAAGACAATCGGCTGGCAGATCGAGGAAGCGGTGACGCTCCATCAGGGGCTGAAAGGGGCCGAGGCGAAGAAGGCGGTGTACAGCATTCTGGAGGAAGTCGGCATCCCCGATCCGCAGCGGCGCGCGAAGCAGTACCCGCATGAATTTTCCGGCGGTATGCGCCAGCGGGTGGTGATCGCGATCGCCATGGCCTGCCGTCCCGAAATCCTGATCTGCGACGAGCCGACGACGGCGCTGGACGTGACGATCCAGGCGCAGATCCTGAGACTGATCAAACAGATGCAGAAGAAATACAACCTGACGACCATTTACATCACGCATGATCTGGGCGTCGTCGCCAATGTGGCGGACCGCATCGCGGTGATGTACGCCGGTGAGATCGTCGAGGTGGGGCTCAGCGACGAGGTCTTCTATGACCCGCGCCATCCGTATACCTGGGCGCTTCTGTCGAGTCTTCCCCAGCTGGGCGTGAAGGGCGAGCCGCTCTATTCCATCGAGGGGACGCCGCCCAACCTGTTCCACGAGGTAAAGGGCGACGCGTTTGCGCCGAGGAACCCGAAGGCTTTGAAGATCGACTATGTGAAACGGCCGCCGATGTTTACGATTACGGCGACCCACAGCGCGAGAACCTGGCTCCTCGACCCGCGCGCCCCGAAGGTAGACCCGCCGGAGCACATCCTGGCGCTTCGCGAGCGCGGGAAGGATCTGGTGGCGAAGGCCGCCGCGGAAGGGCTTGACGCACTCGGGACGGAGCGCCCGCAGGAAGAGGAGGAGGAGGTGGCCACCTATGGCTGAAAAGACGGCGGATACGCGCAGGAAAATGCTGGAGGTGGATCACATCAGCGTCCATTTCGGCAAAAAACGCCACCCGTTTGTGGCGGTTGACGACGTGTCCTTCACGATCTACCAGGGCGAGACGTTTGGCCTGGTGGGGGAGTCCGGTTCCGGCAAGACTACAATCGGCCGGGCGATCATTCGTGCCAACCCCCTTGCCTCCGGCGAGATCCGCCTGGACGGGAAACGCATTTCCGGCCGTCTCTCCAAAGCGGACGACCGGCAGGTGACACGCGACGTGCAGATGATTTTCCAGGATCCGATGGATTCCTTAAATGAGCGTGCGAAGGTCGGATATATCGTGGCAGAGGGCCTCTACGCGCCGGGCCGCCATGTGAGCGAGGAGGAGCGGCGCAGGCTGGTAGACAAGGCGCTTCTGGACGTGGGCCTGCTGCCTGAGTTCTCCAGCCGTTTCCCGCATGAGTTCTCCGGCGGCCAGCGCCAGCGCATCGGCATCGCCCGCGCGCTGGTTCTAAGCCCCAAATTCATCGTGGCGGACGAGCCGATCTCGGCTCTGGACGTGTCGATCCGCGCGCAGGTGCTGAACCTTCTCTCGTCGCTTCAGAAAGAGAGGGGGCTGACGTATCTGTTCATCGCCCATGA
>CAYYHX010000026.1:8060-16412 GCA_964471835.1 uncultured Hungatella sp. | reverse complement strand
GGTGCCGCAACTTTCTTAGGATAGCACACCCTTCCGGCTTTGTCAATAACTTTTTTCTTTTTCCGGATTCCTTCAAGGGTTAAAAAAACAATCATACGGATCCTGGAAAAAGAGCGGAGAAAGAGGGATTTGAACCCTCGCGCCGGTTACCCGACCTACACCCTTAGCAGGGGCGCCTCTTCGGCCTCTTGAGTATTTCTCCGTAGTACCGATTCCCTCATGATTGGTCTTTCCAAAACATTCCTGTTTTTCAGACACTGTGTCATTATACATAATAAAATCTGTGTTGTCAATCCGTTTTCTATTTATTTTTCCGGACTCACCTCATCGATTTTATCCTGGATTCTCTGCTGCACAAGATGTGCGATGTCTCTGGTTTTAAGCCCAACATATTGTTCCGGATAGATCGGATCAAGGATATGAACCTGTACGTTCACCGGACGGATCGAGGACTGGTCAAACGGTTTGAAACTGTCGATCAGGGCCACCGGCACGATCGGGCAGGGGGCGTTCACCGCGCTTTTGAAGCTCCCGGCCTTGAATTCCTGAAGATGATTGCCGTCGCGGCTGCGGGTCCCTTCCGCGAAGATGATGAAATTCTGGCCTTTCCTCGCCCGCTCGCTCATTTCGTTGATAACCTGCATGGAAGAACGGATGTCGGAGCGGTCCATATACATGCCGTCCACGATCCGGACCACTTCCTTGACAAGAATCCAGTTCCGCACTTCCTTTTTTACAACGACGCTTAAAGGGCGCGGGCAGGCATCGATGATTGCCAGGACATCGAACATCCCCTGATGGTTCGGGAACATGATAAAACCGTCCTTCTCCGGCAGTTTTTCCACACCGGTTATCGTCAGCGAGACACGGCCCCGGCGGTTCACCGTCGTCACAATCATACGGATAAAATCATAGCTTTCCTGCAGTTCATACTTCTCCCTGTGGTTCGCGCGGCGGACCAGCCCTGCATACCAGCAGGGAACCATATACAAAACCGATATAACCATAAGAATGATTCGTTTCATCTTTTCTCCCGCATCTGCTGCATTTGCAAACCAAGTTCTCTGCCGCGTCCGGACGCCGTCTCCGTCCGGTATGCTTCCGCCGCCGTTTCGTACAGGTCATTCCCCAGGCTGTCGATGACCACGATCACAGGAAAATCTTCCACTTCCAGTCTGCGGACCGCTTCCGTACCCAGATCCTCATAGGCGATTACTTCGCTGGAAATGATTTTCCTGGACAGGAGGGCGCCCGCGCCGCCGATGGCCGCAAAATAGACGGAACCGTTGCGGACGATGGCCTCTTTTACCGCCTGATTTCTCCTTCCCTTTCCGATCATGGCGCCCAGGCCGCGGTCCAGCAGGGCCGGTGTGTAGCGGTCCATCCGGCTGGCCGTCGTCGGGCCGGCGGAACCGATCGGGCGTCCCTGCCGGGCAGGCGAAGGACCCATGTAATAGATCACATTGTTCCGAAGATCGAACGGAAGCTCCCCGCCCGCATCCATGACTTCCTGCATCCGTTTGTGGGCGGCGTCCCGCGCGGTGTAAATCGTACCGGTTAAGAATACGGAATCACCGGCCCGCAGGACGGACGCCTCCCCGCGGCTGAACGGGACGGATACTCTTCTCTCCATAACACCTGCCCCTTCCTACAAGACCCTGTGTACGTGCCGGTTCACATGACAACAGATATTCACCGCCACCGGAAGCCCGGCGATGTGCGTCGGGTACGTCTCGATGTTGACCGCCAGGGCCGTCACCGTCCCTCCCAGTCCACCGGGGCCGATGCCGGTACGGTTGATCCTGTCAAGCAGTTCCCGTTCCAGTTCCCTGACGGAAGGGACGGGAGATGTCTCACCCAGATCGCGGGTCAGCGCATGTTTCGCCATCAACGCACATTTCTCAAAGGTGCCGCCGATCCCGACGCCGACCACCATCGGCGGGCAGGCGTTCGGCCCGGCATCCTCCACGGCCGTCAGAACCGCCTCTTTCACGCCCTCGGCGCCGTCCGCCGGCTTCAGCATGAAGATCCGGCTCATGTTCTCGCTGCCGAACCCCTTGGGAGCGACCGTAATCCCGATCTGCTCTCCCTCTGTGATCTCCGTATACAGAACCGCGGGCGTGTTGTCCCCCGTATTTCCGCGCGCAAGGGGATCGCCGACCACCGATTTGCGGAGGCATCCCTCCTGATATCCCTGCCTCACGCCTTCTTCCACGGCATCTTTCAGCAATCCGCCCTCGATATGCACGTCCTGGCCGATCTCCAGGAACACGACCGCCATGCCGGTATCCTGACAGATGGGAATCCTGTCCTCGCGGGCAATCCGCAGATTTTCCTGAAGCTGCCCGAGAATCTGACGGCCGAGGGGAGATTTCTCTTCTCCGGCGGCATGTTCCAATGCCTGCTCCATATCGGGAGAAAGAGAATAATTCGCCTCGATGCACATTTCCTTTATGTTTTTCGTGATTTCCGCAGCCTGTACCGTTCTCAAATTTATACCTCCCCGGACGGTTCCGGATCGCTGACGTCCTCGCTGACATCCCTTTCCTTCTCCTGGCCGGCCGCATCGGCCTCATCCTCCTCATCGTCCCGCACCTTGGCGATGCTGACGATCCGGGTGTCGCTTTCCTTTTCGAGATTCATCAGCTTCACGCCGGAGGTGTTGCGCCCGATCACCGAGATCGTGTCGATGCCGATGCGGATGACGATCCCTTCGTTGGTAATCATCATGATGTCATGGTCGTCCTGAACCAGTTTCGCTCCGACCAGATCGCCGGTTTTCTCGGTAATCTTATAGCAGAGAACCCCCTTTCCGCCGCGGCGCTGGGTCGAAAATTCGGCGGTAGCGGTACGTTTCCCCATCCCCTTCTCGGATACGATCAGAAGCGTCTGGCCCTGGCTGTCCATCTGCATACCGATCACCTCATCGTCCGGATTCAGACGCATACCGACGACACCCATGGAGACGCGGCCGGTCACGCGGGCGTCCGTCTCGTGGAAGCGGATGCATTGTCCCTTCTTCGAAACCATGAAAATGTCTTTCGTATTGTCGGTGACTTTCACCTCAATCAGTTCGTCGCCTTCCCGCAAGACAATCGCCTGCAGGCCGTTCTTGCGCACATTCGCGTACTCCCGCAGGGGCGTCCGCTTCACCATGCCGCATCTGGTCGCCATGAACAGATAATCTTCCTCCCCGTACTCCTTCATGGAGATCGTCGCGGAAATGGATTCGCCCGGCATCATCTGCAGCAGGTTTACGATGGCGGTTCCCCTGGCCGTCCGTCCGGCTTCCGGAATCTCATACGCCTTCAGACGGTAGACGCGGCCCGTGTTCGTAAAGAACATGATATAATCATGGTTCTTCGTAAGGATCAGGTCCTCCACATAATCTTCTTCGATGGTCTGGATTCCCCGGATTCCCTTGCCGCCGCGGTTCTGGCTGTGGAAGGTTTCTTTCGGCATACGTTTGATGTATCCGAGATGCGTCATCGTGATTACCGTCTCATCGTTGGGAACCAGGTCCTCGGTAGTCATGTCAAAATCATCGTAACCGATGCCGGTGCGGCGGTCGTCGCCGTATTTGTCGGCTATGGCCTGAATCTCCGTCCGGATCACGCCGAGCAGGAGTTTCTTGTCGGCCAGGATCGCCTTCAGCTCGCCAATCTTTTTCTCCAGCTCCTTATATTCTTCTTCCAGTTTCTCCCTCTCCAGGCCGGTCAGAGAACGAAAACGCATATCCAAAATCGCCTGGGCCTGCGCGTCGCTTAATCCGAACCGGTCCATCAGCTGCTGCTTGGCGATCTGGACGGTCCGGGAACCGCGGACGATCCGGAGTACCTCGTCGATATTGTCAACGGCAATCAGCAGGCCCTCCAGGATATGGGCGCGTTCCTCCGCCTTATTCAGATCATAGGTTGTGCGGCGGGTGACGACATCCTTCTGGTGGTCCAGATAGTAATTCAGCATCTGCAGGAGGTTCAGAACCTTCGGCTGGTTATCGACCAGCGCCAGCATGATCACGCCGAAAGAATCCTGCAGCTGGGTGTGTTTTAAGAGCTGGTTCATGACGACATTGGCGTTCACGTCCCGGCGCAGCTCGATGACAATGCGCATCCCGCCCCGGTCCGATTCATCCCGCAGATCCGTGATGCCGTCGATGCGTTTTTCCTTCATAAGTTCGGCAATCTTCTCGATCAGCCGGGCCTTATTGACCAGATAGGGGATCTCCGTTACCACGATGCGGCTCTTGCCGTTTGGCATAGTCTCGATATCGGAGACGCAGCGGACGCGGATCTTGCCGCGGCCGGTGCGGTAGGCTTCCTCGATGCCGGCCCTGCCGAGAATCGTCGCCCCCGTCGGGAAATCCGGCCCCTTGATGATATCCATCACTTCTTCGATCGTCGTCTCCCGGTTCTCCTGCACTTCATTGTCAATGATCTTCACCACGGCGCCGATCACTTCCCGCAAATTGTGAGGAGGAATGTTGGTCGCCATGCCGACGGCGATGCCGGAAGTCCCGTTGCACAGAAGATTCGGATAACGGGACGGCAGGATCACCGGCTCTTTCTCCGTCTCATCGTAATTCGGCACAAAATCCACGGTATCTTTGTTGATATCCGTCAGCATCTCCATGGAAATCCTGCTGAGCCTTGCCTCCGTATAACGCATGGCCGCGGCGCCGTCCCCGTCCACGGAGCCGAAATTGCCGTGGCCGTCTACCAGCGGATAGCGGGTTGACCAGTCCTGAGCCATGTTGACCAGAGCCCCGTAGATCGAACTGTCCCCGTGGGGATGGTATTTACCCATCGTATCGCCGACGATGCGGGCGCACTTCCGGTGCGGCTTGTCCGGGCTGTTGTTCATCTCGATCATCGAATAGAGGATGCGCCTCTGAACCGGTTTCAAACCATCCCTTACATCCGGCAGCGCCCTGGACGCGATGACACTCATGGCGTAATCGATGTAGGATTTCTCCATGGTATCCTTCAGATCGATGTCCTGTACTTTATCAAATACATTCGGTTCCATAATGTCCTCCTTCTTCTGCCCGCAGAAAACCGATGCATCCCCGCGTTAAATATCGAGATTTTTCACTTTTCGCGCGTTTGCCTCGATGAATTCCCGCCGCGGCTCGACCTGATCGCCCATCAGAATCGTAAACGTCAGATCAAGCTCAGAAGTCACGTCGTCATCCATATTCACCCGCAGGAGAATCCGCCTCTCCGGATCCATCGTCGTCTCCCAGAGCTGTTCCGCGTCCATCTCGCCCAGACCCTTGTAACGCTGGATCTTATTGTTGTTGTCGCGGCCGATCTCGGACAGGATCTGATTCAGCTCCGGATCGCTGTAGGCATACCAGATTCTCTTATTCCTCTCGATCTTATAGAGCGGCGGCTGCGCCAGGTACACATGGCCCTGCCGGATCAGCTCCGGCATGAAACGGTAGAGGAAGGTCAGAAGCAGCGTACTGATATGGGCGCCGTCCACATCCGCGTCGGTCATGATGATGATCTTATGGTAGCGCAGCTTCGAAATATCGAAATCATCATGGATTCCGGTGCCGAACGCGGTGATCATCGCCCGGATCTCCGCGTTCGCGTAGATCTTGTCAAGACGGGCTTTTTCCACATTCAGTATCTTGCCGCGCAGCGGAAGGATCGCCTGGGTGTCCCTGACGCGGGCCATCTTGGCGGACCCGCCGGCGGAATCGCCCTCGACGATGTAAATCTCACATTTCTCCGGATCTTTATTCGAACAGTCGGCCAGCTTGCCCGGCAGGGCCATCCCGTCCAGCGCCGTTTTCCGGCGGGTCAGCTCCCTGGCCTTGCGGGCCGCGGCCCTCGCCCTCTGCGCAAGGATCGATTTCTCGCACATGGCCTTCGCGACCGCCGGATTCTGCTCCAGATAATAGGTCAGCTGCTCGCTGACGACGGAATCCACCGCCACCCTGGCCTCGCTGTTGCCCAGCTTCTGCTTCGTCTGGCCCTCAAACTGCGGCTCCTCGATCTTCACGCTGATGATCGCCGTCAGCCCCTCGCGGATGTCCTCGCCGCTGAGCGGCGGATCGCTGTCCTTTAACAGCTTGTTTTTCTTTGCGTAATCATTGAATGTCTTCGTCAGGGCATTCTTGAATCCGGTCAGGTGCGTACCGCCTTCCGGCGTGTTGATGTTATTCACAAAGGAATAGATATTCTCCGTGTAAGAGTCGTTATGCTGCATGGCCACTTCCACGTAGACGTTCTCCCGGGTCCCCTCGCAGTAGATCACATTCTCATAGAGAGGAACCTTCCCTTTATTCAAATAGGTGACAAACTCCTGGATGCCGCCTTCGTAGTGAAATGTTTTTTCGACCTTTTCTTCGCGGTCGTCACAGAGCGTGATCTTCAGGGCTTTGGTGAGAAATGCCGTCTCCTGCAGGCGGATACGCAGCGTTTCAAAATCAAAGACCGTTTCCTCGAAGATCTCCTTGTCCGGAAGAAACTCGACTTTCGTTCCGTGCCTGTCCGCGGGACACTCGCCAATCACTTCCAGAGGCGACGCAACCTTCCCTCTCTCGTACCGCTGGTGATAAACCTTCCCCTCGGTGTACACCGTCACTTCCAGCCACTCGGAAAGCGCATTCACTACCGAGGCGCCGACACCGTGCAGGCCGCCGGAAACCTTATATCCGCCGCCGCCGAATTTGCCGCCCGCGTGGAGCATCGTAAACACGACCTCAACGGCGGGAAGGCCCGATTTTTTCTGCGTCCCGACCGGAATGCCGCGCCCGTTGTCCGTCACCGTGATGGAATTATCCCCGTTGATCCGCACGTTGATCTCCGTACAGGCCCCCGCCAGGGCTTCGTCCACCGCGTTATCCACAATCTCATAGACCAGATGGTGAAGACCTCTGGCAGACGTGGTCCCGATATACATTCCCGGCCTCTTTCGGACGGCCTCCAGCCCCTCCAGTATCTGTATCTGATCAGCTCCGTATTCCGTACTCATTTCCAACAGCCTCCTGTTCCTTTTCACTGGTAACTGTGCCTTCCGCGACACGGTAGATCCGGTCGATCCGAAACCGCCGGCTTACAAAATCCTCAAGCCCCGTACAGGTAATCATCGTCTGAATCGAATCGATGCCGTCCAGAAGATGTTCCTGCCGGCTCCCATCCAGTTCCGAGAGGACGTCGTCCAGAAGAAGCACCGGATCATCTTTCACGAGATCCTTCACAAGCTCGATCTCCGCCAGCTTCAGCGACAGCGCCGCCGTCCTCTGCTGGCCCTGAGAACCGAACCTGCGGATATCGATTCCATTTACAAGAAAACACAGATCGTCCCTGTGCGGGCCGACCGTCGTGGTTTTCAGCTTTCTGTCGCTCTCCCGGTTCCGCCCTAGCGCCGCCTCCAGACCGCTTTCCTCCGTATTCGGCTCATAGGAGACTTCCATCTCCTCGTTCCCGCCGGACAGCTTCCGGTGAATTCCCTTTATGATGGCATTCAGCCGGACAATAAATTCGCGCCGGGATGCGATCACCTGCTTCCCGTACTGAGAAAGCTGCGCATCCCATGCGTCAAGCATACCTTCGTACTCCGGGCGGAACGCCATTTCCTTCAAAAGCCGGTTTCTCTGCAGGACCGCCTTATGATACCGGATCAGGGCGTGGACGTACAGTTTATCCAGCTGGCAGAGCTCCATATCCATGAACCTGCGCCGTTCCGCGGGACCGTTTTTAATGAGATTCAGATCCTCCGGCGAAAAGAACACCACATTGACGGTGCCAAACAGCTCGCTGGCCCTACGGATCGGGACGCCGTTGACCGCCACGCCCTTCGCCTTGTTCTTCTTCAGATGCATGTCGATCCGGTAAGGGACGTCCCTCTTCCTCACATACAGCTTGATGTGGGATTCCTCCTTCCCGAACCGTATGATCTCCCGGTCTTTGCTTCCGCGGTGCGACCTGGCCGTGCAGCAGACGTAGACGGCTTCCAGGATATTCGTCTTTCCCTGGGCGTTGTCCCCGTAGAGAAGGTTCGTGCCGGGGCTGAAATCGATATGAAGCTGTCCGTAATTACGGTAATCCTCAAGCTCTAAGGATTCGATCGTCATAACCGGCTATGCCTCAATCTGAATCATCTGTCCTTGATACTCCACCGTATCGCCGCCGCGCAGTTTCCTGCCGCGCCGGTACTCCGTCTCTCCGTTCACCTTCACTTCGCCGTCCCGAATCGCGTATTTGGCGTCCACCCCGCTGTCAGACAAGCCGGCCAGTTTCAACAACTGGCCGAGCCGGATCGATTCATCGCGTATTTTAATGGTTTCCATGCCGGCGCACTCCCCGCGGACCGCTGTGTCCGCTTTCTCCGTCTTGC
>CAYYHX010000026.1:0-7960 GCA_964471835.1 uncultured Hungatella sp. | reverse complement strand
GCTGTGTCCGCTTTCTCCGTCTTGCGTTTATCCTTCGCTCACTCTTTGCTCATTCGCCGTCTATCTTTCCATCTTACCTGACTCAATGCGGCGCAGATTTCACCGCAATACGGTTCGCATCACAATGCGATTCTCATCCCAATGCGGCACATCCTAACGCGGTTCGCATCCTGACGCAGTTCGCATCCTGATGCGGCTCGCATCCTAACGCGGTTCACATCCTGATGCGATTTTCACCGCAGCGCGGTTCTCGTCCGCAGCCGGTCATACCGCCGCCGCGTTGAAATTCACCGGCAGGATCAGATAGATGTAAGTCTCATTCTCATCCTTAATGAAACACGGCGACTTCGCGTTCATCAGATACAGATCCACTTCCTCGTCGTCGATGATGCGCAGCGCGTCCGAGAGGAATTTCGGGTTGAATCCGATCATCAGATCGTTCCCCTCCTTGCGGATCGGAACTTCCGCGTTCATCATGCCATAACTCGAATTCATCCGTATCTGCATCTCCTGATCCAGAATGTTCAGGATCAGCGGCTTCTTGTCATTCTCGCGGATCAGGATACTGGCCCGCTCGATGCAGTCGAGAAAATCCCTGCGGTTGATCTTCACCTTCGTCGAGTAATCGCTGGAAAGCATCTGCTCGATGCGGAAATATTCGCCCTCTATGACCCGCGACACTACAACCGTATCGTCAAATTCGAACAGGATATGGTTCCTGCTAAAATAAACAAGCACTTCCTTCTCATTATCCCCGTTTAAGATCTTGCTGATCTCACTCAGCGTCTTGCCGGGAACAATGACTTTCCTGTCATCGTAGACATCCTTTAAGGCGACGTTGCGGATGGACATACGATGTCCGTCCAGGGAGACCACCTTCAGAAGATCCGCGTGAACCTGGAACAACTCCCCGGTCATCATCTTGTTGCTGTCGTTCGGAGAAATCGAGAAGATCGTCTGGCCGATCACCTCTTTTAAGCTGAACTGTGACAGGCAGATATGGTTGTCCCTCTCGATGAAAGGCAGATACGAAAATTCTTCTCCGTCGCGTCCCTGGATGCGGAATACGGAATTACCGCAGGAAATGACCGTATTGAATTTCTCGTCGGATTCGATAAGAACCGGGGATTCCTCACCGGAAAACCGGCGGATCATCTCCGAGAACAACTTGGCGTCCAGGGCGACACGCCCGCCACTTATGATGGATCCTTTCACCTTCGTCTCGATGCCAAGCTCCATATCGTTAGCCGTCAGTTTGATCTGCTGATCCATGGCGTCGATCAGGATACATTCCAAAATCGACATGGTCGTCTTGGAGGGAACCGCCTTGGATACGATATTGATGGCATTCAGCAGATCTTCCTTTTGAAATGTAAGTTTCATTGTTGTCGATAACTTCCTTTCCCTGTTGATCATGGGTTGACCGTATAACATATCATATAAAGAATGAAGTACATTTCAGAAGTATTCTCCGTAGGGGGCGTGGATATGTGGAACGGTCCGGAATCTCCTGACAATCCCTTGGAAATCCCTTATAAAACCTGTCCGGAAATCGATCCGGAAATTGGACAAAACCGCTGTGGAAAACGGTTCACAGGTTCGTAAAAAATCCACAGCCGTCCACAGCGGACAAAACTGCCGCGGACCGTCCGGAACCATTCCAAAAACGTTCCAAAGACTTTTCCAAAACTTATCCACAGAATTTCACCGGTAATCCACCGTTTATTGTGGAGAAATCTTCTTTTTGAGGACATCGATGGTGTTGGCGAGGGCCGCGTCGTTCTTAATCTCTCTGGCGATCTTGTCCCGCCCGTGGATGATCGTCGTGTGATCCCGTCCGCCGAGATACTGGCCGATGACCTGGAGGGAATCGCTGGTCATATCCTGGCACAGATACATCGCGATCTGTCTCGGGTAGGCGATCTCCTTGTTCCGCTTCTGGGAAGAGATATCCAGCGTCGTGATGCCGAAATGGTCCGCCACCACTTGGATGATCCGCTCGGAGGTTATCTTCTGCTCTGCCCCGGGGGAGATGATGTCTTTTAGGGCCTCCTCCGCCAGAGCGATGTCGATCTCTTTGTTTTTCTCCAGCTTGGAGAGGGCCACGATTTTCGTCAGGGCGCCTTCCAGTTCGCGGATGTTGGAATTGATGTTGGTGGCGATGTATTTGATCACTTCATTGTCGATGTTATAGCCCTCGAGGTCTTCTTTCTTGCGGAGGATAGCCATGCGAGTCTCATAGTTAGGAGGCTGAATATCGACGGTCAGCCCCCACTCGAACCTCGAACGCAGCCGTTCCTCCAGCGTGACGAAATCCTTCGGCGGCTTATCCGAAGAAATGATGATCTGCTTCTTCGATTCGTAGAGCGTGTTGAACGTGTGGAAGAATTCTTCCTGGGTGCTCTCCTTGCCGATGATAAACTGGATATCGTCGATCAGCAGCACGTCAATGTTCCGGTATTTCTCCCGGAATTCAGTGGTGGAAATGTTGTTCTTGTTGCGGATAGCGTCGATCAACTCATTCGTAAACACCTCGGAAGTCACATAGAGGATCCTGGTGTTTTTGTTGTTCTTCAATATAAAATTCGCGATGGAGTGCATCAGGTGCGTCTTGCCAAGTCCGACGCCTCCGTAGATGAACAGCGGGTTATACATCTCGCCCGGGGATTCCGCCACAGCCAGGGAAGCGGCGTGCGCCAGGTTGTTGTTCGGACCCACGACGAAGGTTTCGAAGGTGTAGCGTGGATTCAGGTTCGCTTCCTGGATCAAGGACTGGTTCACATCTGTGACGGGAGTCTGGATCAGGTGTTTTCCGCCGGTACGCTTCTTAGGAGAGTCGGTATCCGCCTCCGTGACCAGTTCGATGGAACACGAAAAGCCGGTGACTTCCGCGATGGACACCTGAAGCTGTTTCTCATATCTTTTTTTGATGATCGCTACATAATGCGGGCTGGACTCCGGCACAAGAATCTTCACCGTATTGTTCTCGACAGCGCAAGGCTTAAGGGGCAGCAGCCATGTATTATAGGAAGGTTCTGATACATCGTATTCTTCCCGCAGATGAAGCAGGATGTTCTCCCACTGTTCTTTCAGTTGTTCAAGCATGTCTATCTCCTAACCTATCGTAAGCCCCTTTTCGCAGGCGCACAGTTCCACTCCCGTCTATTTTATAATAAAGAAGAAATTTTTGCAATGGAAAATGTATCCACAATTTATCCACAAGTTGTGGATAAGTTGATAAAGTTAATAAAGTTATGCAGATGCTGTTTTTTATGTTGACGGAACGGAACGGATTCTATATAATGCAGGGGTGTTGCATTGTATCTTTTTTAAGAAAGAACAGTAGCAGGAGGAAAAAATGAAGCGTTCCAAAAAAGACACCCGTTGGCTGACCGGTGTCGCACTTATGGCGGCAATCGTGATTCTACTGGCGAATACGCCCCTGGGGATGATCCAGCTTCCTATTATAAAGGCGACAACCGTACACATTCCCGTCATCATCGGGGCCATCCTTCTCGGCCCGCTGGCAGGGGCAATTCTCGGCGGGGTATTCGGAATCTGTTCCATGATCTCCAATACCGTGACGCCGAGTCTGCTGTCCTTCGCCTTCTCCCCGTTCATGAGCACGACGGGACTCGTCGGCGCTGTGAAAGCAGTGTGGATATCTGTGGGATGCCGTGTATTAATCGGCGTTGTAAGCGGCTGGCTGTGGATTCTGTTGAAAAAGTTACGGCTGAACCGGTACGTGTCGCTGGCCATAACCGGCTTCACCGGTTCGATGACCAATACGGTCACGGTCATGGGAAGTATCTTCCTTCTTCTGATGAAGGAATACGCAAAGGCAAGAAATGTGGTCGGGGCAAGGGAAGTATTCAGCCTGATCATGGTGACGGTTACCTCGTCCGGAATCCCGGAGGCGATCGCGGCGATGATTCTGGTAACGTTCATCGGTTCGGCGCTCCTCTACGCGAGGTCGAAAATGCCCTCTCTTTTTTAAGATTCTGCTTGACTTCCCATGCTTCCTTCTATATAATTGAAACGATGTTTAATTCGGAGGGTCTGAAAGAGGAGGTGTCCAGGGCGATGAAAATGACATATCAGCCGAAGAAAAGGCAGAGGGCGAGGGTTCACGGCTTCCGGGCCAGAATGAGTTCTCCGGGCGGAAGAAAAGTATTAGCCGCGAGAAGAGCAAAAGGAAGAGCCAGATTAACAGCTTAATTGCTTAATAACAGGCCGCAAGAAATTGTGGCCTTTTCATTACGTTATCTGCGGGTAACAGTTTGAACTGCTGCATCGTGACAGGAATGGATGGAAAGACGGCGTCGGCTGCGGAGGCTGCATGAAAAGGTTCCCTTCGGTAAAAAAAAACAGTGACTTCCAGAGAATCTATCAAGGCGGAACCTCCTATGCCAACCGGCTGCTTGTTATGTATGTGATGCCGTCGGAGCATCCCGAAACGCGGATCGGGATCTCCGTCAGCAAAAAGGTGGGAAACAGCGTGGTGCGCCATCGCGTGACCAGGCTGATCCGGGAGATATTCAGATTACACAGAGCAGAGACGGATTCTGGATTAGACATCATCGTGGTCGCAAGACCCGCGGCAAAAGACTCAGACTTCAAAAAAATGGAAGGTGCTTATATGCACCTGTGCGGACTGCATAACATCAGAAAGGAACCGAAGTGAGATTGGTATGGTAAAGAATTTCCTTATTCTTTGCATCAGGGGCTATCAGATCTTTTTATCTCCCCTGAAAGTCAATTTTCACTGTATTTACACGCCTACGTGTTCTCAATACGCCATTGAGGCACTCGAAAAGTACGGCGTGGTGAAAGGATTATGGTTGTCCATACGGAGGATCTTGCGATGCCATCCGTGGGGCAGAGGCGGTTATGACCCAGTTCCGTAAAACGAGGAGGTAGTGGATTGGATTTTTTAGTTCTGACTAAAGTAGGCGGACCATTCGGCGTGATCGTTCAGGTATTTGGCTGGATCATGAACATTCTTTTTGAGTTTACGAACCTGTTTGGCGTCGTGAACGTCGGCTTAAGCATCATCCTGTTTACGATCGTGACGAAGCTGATCCTGTTTCCTTTTTCGCTGAAGCAGCAGAAATCCAGCAAAATCCAGGCTGCCATCCAGCCTGAGATAATGGCAATTCAGAAGAAGTACAAAGGTAAGACAGACAATGATTCCATGATGAAGATGAATGTGGAAACCCGCGATGTCTACGACAAGTACGGCGCTTCCATGACCGGCGGCTGCCTTCCGCTTCTGATTCAGTTCCCGATCATGATCGGTCTGTACCAGGTCATTTATAAGGTTCCCGCATACGTCCATCTGGTGAGAGAGTATCTTGAAGCCGTTATGGCGAAGCTGCCGGCTGATTTTGCTTCGAATGAGGTTTTTCTGGATCTGGCCCAGAAGCAGGCGCTCGCCAATTCCGATTTTTCCAACGCGGACAAGGTAGTCGATCTTCTCTATAAACTGACGAGAACGCAGTGGAACGAGCTGGCGGCGGCATTCCCGCAGATTACCGAAGCGGTGATCAGTACGGGAGAGAACGCGATCGAGGCGATCAACCGGATGCAGAGCTTTCTGGGGATTCATGTTACTTATACCCCGATGAATGTCATCACCGGATTCTTTGGAGGCAATCCGGAATTCGGCATCGCGGCGGTGATCATGGCGGTTCTGATACCGGTTGCTTCCGGTTTGTCCCAGTGGTACTGCTCAAAAATCATAAATGACAGTCAGCCCCAGCAGTCGGACGACTCGCCGGGATCGAGTATGATGAAATCGATGAATATTGTGATGCCGATCATGTCCCTGGTACTGTGCTTCACGTTTCCGCTGGTTATCGGTATCTACTGGGTGGTAAGCAGCCTGCTTCAGCTGGCACAGCAGCTTTTCATGAATGCTTATATGGCGAGAGTCGATGTGGATGAGCTGATCCGCAAGAGCGTCGAGAAGGCCAACAAGAAACGGGCAAAGAAGGGGCTTCCTCCCAACAAGCCGACCACCGTTGCCCAGGCGCAGAAGGCGCTGCAGGAGGCCGAAGCAAAAGAAAAAGCCGAGCAGGAGAAAAAGGTCGCAAAAACAAAGAAAATCGTCGAGGATTCGACCGCATATTACAATAAGGATGAAAAGCCGGGGAGTCTGGCATCGAAAGTACACATGGTACAGAAATATAATGAAAAGCATGAGAAACACTGAAACACGGATTGCGGTATCTGTAAGTCAGGAGGATTTATATGGATGTAACGAGGGTTACGGCGAAAACATTGGATGAGGCCATCACAAAGGCGGCAATCGATCTGGGTACTTCCAGCGATAATCTGGAATATACGGTAGAGGAACAGAAGTCCGGGTTTTTGGGCCTTGGCAAAAGTGTGACGATTAAAGCCTATAAGAAGTCGGAAAGTGATCTGGAAGAACTGTACGCGGAGGTCGTAAAAGGGGGAGAAAGTAAAAAGAAAGAACCTAAGGCCGCTGCGGAACCGGTAAAGGATATTCCGCGGCAGCAGCCTGCGAAGGACTATGTGAAACCCGTTCCGCGAAATGAATTCAAAGATCAGAAAAAGGAAGGCCAGGGTCAGAAGAAAGAGGCAAAGAAAGAAAAAGCGGATAATCGCAGGGAGATTAAGACTGAATTTAAGACCGAATCCAAGTATGAGGTAAAGAGTGAAATCAAGATAAAAGAAAAGACGCCGCCGAAGCCGGAAAAGGAACTGCCGAAGAAAGAGCAGAAGCCCGTACAGAAGCAGGCGCAGAAACCGAACCAGAACCAGGGACAGAGTCAGAGGAATCCGTATCGGGAATCCGGCAGGGAGAACCGGGAAAGCAGAGAAAGCATCGAAGCCGAGAGAGAAGCTCTGCGTCTGGCGGAAGAAAAGAGGGCCGAGAAGGAAAGGGATCGCAAAGAGAATAAGAAACCGTCGGACATCGAAGCCTGCAAGACGGCGGCAGGGGATTTTCTGAAGCAGGTGTTCGCGGCTATGGGGATGAATGTAGAGGTCGATACGGTTTACGATGAAGAAGAAGTAGAATTGATCGTGAACCTTGCCGGCGACGATATGGGTATTCTGATCGGAAAGAGAGGACAGACGCTCGATTCCCTTCAGTATCTGACGAGTCTGGTAGTCAACCGGAAGACGGATGGATACCTGCGGGTCAAACTCGACACGGAGAATTACCGCGCGAGAAGAAAGGAAACGCTGGAAGTGCTGGCGAAAAACATTGCCTACAAAGTGAGGCGGACCAGGCACAGCGTATCGCTGGAACCGATGAATCCCTATGAGAGGCGCATCATCCATGCGGCGCTGCAGAATGATACTTATGTCGTTACTAGAAGCGAGGGGGAAGATCCCTATCGTCATGTGGTCGTTTCCTTAAAGCGTGAGGCGTACCGGGAGCAGCGTGACCGCAAAGGCGGAAGCGGCGGTTACGGCAAACGCAGCGGCAGAAATTACCAGGGCGGGAGTGGCCAAGCCGCCGGTCAGGAAGTCCAAGGTCAGGCAGGACAGGACCAGGAAAGTTCGGATGCCAGAAGAAGTCCGGATGGGCAGAAAGGGCAAATTGACCAGAAGGGTTCAGATGAGCAGAGGCAGAGCAGTCTGGATGGCAGCTTGAATAATCTGAACGAACAGAGAGGTCAATTTGGACAAGAAGGCTCGGATGAGCAGCTGGAGCGGTCTGAATGAATGGCCAGCAAAGATCAAGTTAGATTCACTTTAACAATCGATAAAACCTGGAGAAAGGCCGGATTTACTCCGGCCTTTCTCCCAGATACATTTTCTTGAAAATGTTTAGGTGTTAGTCAAGAAATGTGTTGATTTTGCGAACATGGTAAATTCGCCAGGCTGGGTGATTTTATGAGGACAGACACAATTGCCGCGATTGCTACCGGACTCACGGATTCCGGAATCGGAATCGTGAGAATCAGCGGGCCGGACGCGTTTG
>CAYYHX010000025.1:0-16691 GCA_964471835.1 uncultured Hungatella sp. | reverse complement strand
GGAGCTGGTCGATTGGGAGCAGCGGGATATCCGGGACAATGAAGTGCTGACCAGGACACATTATACGCTGATCAGCGCCGGGACGGAACGGGCGAATCTCATGGGAATGGCGAATACGTCCGCGCAGTTCCCCAAGCGGCTCGGATACGACGCCGTGGGAACCGTGGAACGTGTCGGGGACGCCGTGACGAAGGTGAAGCCGGGAGATAAGGTTCTGGTGTACCATGGGACCCATGCGCAGTACAGCGTCCGCCCGCAGGAGGACGTCTATCCGGTTACGGCGGATGTGAAAGACGAGGCGGCTGTATTTGCCATCGTCGGCGCGATGGGGCTGGGCGGCCTGCGAAAGACGCGGCTGGAGTTCGGCGAGTCGGCGCTGATCATGGGGCAGGGGCATCTCGGCCTTTTTGCGATGCAGTGCGCCAGATGGATGGGGGCCTGTCCGCTCATCGCGGCGGACCTGAATCCGGTGCGGCGCGATCTTGCCCTGCGGCTGGGCGCGGATCTTGCGCTAGATCCGGCAGAGGATGATTTTGCGGATCGGGTGAAAGAGGCGACAGGGGGCAGGGGAGCCAATGTCATCGTGGAGGTGACGGGCGCGTCGCAGGCGCTCATGCAGGCGCTGGACTGCGTGGCGCGGCAGGGCCGCATCGCCCTGAACGGCTGCACGCGGGTTTCGGACTGCCCGATTGATTTCTACCGGCAGGTGCATGCGCCGGGCGTTTCGTTGATCGGTGCGCATAACCTGGTGCGGCCAAAGCAGGATTCGTATCCGTACTGCTGGACCAATGAGGCGGACTGTCAGGCGCTTCTGCGCATGATGGAGAAGGGAAAGATCCAGACGGAACCGATCATCAGCGCCATCGTTTCCCCGGAGGAATGCGGAGAGATTTTCCATCGTCTGGCCGTTGACAAGGATTTCCCGACGGGCGTGCTGTTTGACTGGAGCAGAATCCCTTGTCCGGAGTGGAGGCAGGAGAAATGAAATCGATCTTAATACGAGGCGGAACGATCTGGGACGGTACGCGGTTCAGGGAGGGCGACGTCGCGGTGAAAGACGGAGCCATCGCGGGAATCGGGGACTGTGGAGGATTTGCGGCGGACTATGAGCTGGACGCTTCGGGCGCGGTCGTCTGCCCGGGGCTGGTGGACATTCATACGCATCTGCGGGGGCTGTCTCCGGACGTGTACGGGGTATTGCCGGAGGTGTGCAATTATCCTTTCGGCGTGACGGCGGCGGCAGATGCCGGATGCGAGAAGACGGCGAGAGTCGAGGATACCTTTCATCTGAAGACCGTGATTTTCGTGACCGTGCCGATCCGTGACGGAAAGCCGGATTTTGCGGCTGCGGAGCGGGTGGCGGACGCTCACGAGGGCCATGTCGCGGGCTATAAGGTTTATTATGACAAGGGGATGGTTCCGACAGACAGTGCGGCGCCTTTCCGCGAGGTGTGCGAGTATGCCCGCCGGAAGGGAAGGCGCGTCATGGTTCACTGTACAAACTGTCCGGTTCCGATGGCGGAGCTTTTTGCCTGTATGGGAAATGGGGATATCTGCACACATGTTTTCCATGGCATCGGACACACGGCGGCGGAGGACGGATTTGCGTCGCTGCGGTATGCGCGCCAGAAAGGAATCATCCTGGACGTGGGACTCGCGGGAGGCGTGCATGGCAGTTACCGGATCATCCGCCAGGCGCTTGCGGAGGGGCTGTATCCGGACACCATCAGCACGGACATCGTGGTCGGGAGCGTTTTCCTGCGCGGGGGCAATTTCGGCATGACCATGACGATGTCAATCCTGCGTGATCTGGGGATGGATGAGGAGGCGGTTCTGCGCGCGGTCACTTCCGGTGCGGCGAGAGCGGTTGGCAAAGAGGAAGAATGGGGACGGCTGTCTGCGGGCGGTTCCGCGGATGTGGCGGTGCTGCGGTACGGGCCGGTGAAGATCGACTCCACGGACCGCAACGGCGACCGGCTCATCGTTGAAAATGGCTACCGCTGCCTCTACACGATAGCGGACGGGATGCTGGTTCACCGCGCGGACGTGTGAGCGGAAGGTATGGCGCGCTGGATGCGGAACGTTACCGCGCCGGAAAGGAGGAAAATCAAATAGGAAACCAAATGAGGAGACTCAGGATCGGCCAGATCGGCATCGGCCACAACCATGGAGAGGGCAAGATGCAATCGGTGCGCAAGCACCCAGATCTCTTCGAGGTGGTCGGCTACGCCGAGAAAGAAGAAGCCTGGGTCGAAAAGAGGGGCGGTCTGCCCTGCTATGCGGGACTGCCGCGGATGCCGGAGGAGGAACTGATCGCGTCCTGTGACGCGCTTCTGATCGAGACGGATGTCTGGAACCTGACGCAGACGGCGATGCGGTGCATCCGCGCGGGGAAACACATCCACATGGATAAGCCGGCCAGCGGGACGCTGGCGGAATACGGGGAAATGCTCCGTGCCGCGAAGGAGAAGGGTCTGACCGTGCAGCTCGGCTATATGTACCGCTATAACGATGCGCTCTGCAAATGCAAACGGCTGGTGAAGAACGGGGATCTGGGCGAGATTTATCAGATTGACGCGGAGATGAGTCTGTTCCATTCCCCGGAATACCGGAGATGGCTGGCGAATTTCCCAGGCGGCACGATGTACATTTTCGGTTCCCATCTGATCGATCTCGTGGTAGACTTGCTTGGCGAGCCGAAGCGGGTTGTTCCGTTCCTGAAATGTACGGGGTACGCGGACGTATCCTCACAGGACAACTGCTTCGCCGTGCTGGAATATGAGAAGGCCGTCGCGAGGATCACCTCGCTTTCCGTGGAGGTAGGCGGCTTCGGGATGCGCCGGTTCGCGGTCATGGGGAGCGAAGGCACCGTGGAGATCAAGCCGCTGGAAGGCGGGACCAGGATGACGCTGTGCCTTGCGCAGAAGGACGGCGGGAAGCCGCAGGATGTGGAAGTTGTTGATTTGAAGGACGGCTGCCGGTACGACCGCATGATGGAAGAATTTTACGATATTGTTACCGGACGGGCGGAAGCGCCGTACTCCTACGAGTATGAATGGATGCTGCAGAAGGTGCTGCTGCGGGCGGTTGGCGAATCCCAGTGACGGGCTCATGGGACTGTGACCGTAATCGGTGTCCTTGGCGCCATGAACTGCAAGCAAGCAGCAAGCTGCTGTACACTGCCGGTATGACGCTGCAGCGGGCGCTGTGACGGACGCTGTAATGGCCTCCGCGACCAGAACCGGTGCTCGCTGCCCCATGAACTGCAAGCAGCAGGTAGCTGTGTGCGGTTGGCGAGTCCCTGGAATGGACTATGTGACAGGAACAAGTGCTCTGGCAGCATGAGCTATGAGCAGCAAGCCGCCGCGCACGGCCGGCAGAACGCTATGCCGACCTCCGTGACCAAAACTGGTGTTTTGCCGCCGCTATGAGCAACAAGCAAGCAGTTGCGTGCGGCCTGTATGACATTGTAACTGCCGTTTTGACTGCTCCAGTGACCGGCACAAGATACGGAATCCCATTATTTTACCCGACAAAACGGAAACCATACGAGAATCATAGATTACAGGAAAGAGGAGAAACTGCAGAAAGGAAAAGAAATCTAAGAAAAGGAAAGAAACAGCGGAAAAGGAAAAACTGCAGTAAAAGAAAGAAACCGCAGAAAAGGAAAAGAAACTGCAGAAAAGAAACTGCAGAAAAGAAATTGCAGAAAAGAAATTGCAGAAAAGAAATTGCAGAAAAAGGAAGAAACCGCGGAAAGGGAAAAACTGCAGCAAGGGAAAGAAATCGCAGTAAAGGGAAAAACCGCAGTTAGGGAAAGAAACTGCAGAAAAGGGAAGAAACCGCGGAAAGGGAAAGAAACTGCAGAAAGGGAAAGAAACTGCAGAAAAGGGGAAAACTGCAGCAAGGGAAAGAAGCCGCGAAAAGAGAGAAAATAGGAAGGAAATGCCTGCGGGCGGAAAGGACGGTGGTGTGCGGCATAAGAAAATGAGGAAGTGACCGGCGGCATACAGCGGTCGGGAAAAGCAGAATGCGGGCGGAAAACCGCTCCGCCAGTTTTAATTTCTAAAAGGAGGAAAAGAAAAATGAGGAAAAACACGAAGAGCCAGTGGCTCGCGGGAGTCATGGCAGCGGTTTTAGCCGCTTCCCTGCTGGGGGGGTGCGGCGGAGGCAGCACCGATAGCAGCACGGCGGCCGAGACGACGACGGCCGCGGCGGCGGAGACGACGCAGGCCGCGGAAACCGCGGCGCCCGAAACACAGGACACGACGGCCGCCGCCGAAGAATCACAGGCGGAGGAAACGGAGTCCGATCTGGCGGCGCAGGTTCGCGGCAACACGGATCCGTCCCCGGAACTGATCGAACAAGTGAATTCGACGCTGGACGATTCCTATCTGGGGGATTACTTTGATGAAATCATGAGCGATTACTCTGTTTACGACGGACGCTTTGACGGCGTCACCCTGGATGTCTGGATGCCGAATTTATATGGCACCGCTCAAATCTATGAGGATTTAAGCGAACATCCCGTCTTCCAAAAAATATCGGAATTTACCGGGATCCAGTTTAATTTTATCACGCCTACGGTCGGAGAAGAAAAGACGGAATTTAACCTGATGATCAGCGGCGGTGAGCTGCCGGATCTCATTTATAATGTCGGGAGTTATTATGCCGGCGGGTTAACCGCGGCCATGGAGGACGGTCTCATCATCGATCTGGCCCCCTATGAGGATAAGCTGCCCAATTATCTGGGATATATCAATACCCATGACCAGCGTGATGCTCTGCATAAAGACACGGTGGATGATCAAGGCCGAAGACGAGCGGTATATGAGTTGTATCCAAAGTTGGATGGCGTTCCCTATGGACCTAGCTTTTATAAAAAGGCAATGGAGGATACCGGGTGGACGGAAGTTCCGGAAACGATCGATGAATATCATTCCTATCTGACAGACTGCAAAAATGCGGGTTATGACGTACCGCTTATATCTGGTACTAATACAGGCTTCTTTAATTATGACTTCATAGCCAGCGCTTATGGCGTATATGAGGGCTTGTTTGTGAACGAGGAAGGAAAAATCGCATACGGTCCTATCCAGGACGGCTTGGAGGATTATCTGAGTACCATGAATCAGTGGTACCAGGAAGGCTTGATCGACAAGGACTTTGCAACAATGGATAGTGCCTATAAGAATTCCATACATTCCCAAGGTGAATTCGGGTTAACCATGAGTGCCGCCGCAGATATAGCTAAATTATTGGGTATGGATGTCAATGACTGCCTGGTCGGTGGTTATTATCCGGTTTTGAATAAAGGCGATCAGCCGGCCTTGTATTATAGGCCATCTTTTTACGAAACCGGTTCTTCATTTTCAGTCACAACCCAGTGTGATGATATCGACGCGGCGCTGGCGTTCCTGGATTTCTGTTTTACCAAAAAAGGCACGGAGTTGATTTCTTTCGGTTCCTATGGCGATATTCATTTGGTAGATGAGAATGGTATGCCTTATTATCCGGAGGACAGTCTGGTCTATACGGATGAGGAAGTCGTGCAAGGTGGGACAAATTACGTTATATCCAAGTACCGGCTGCATAATTTTACCTGTGTAAATTACGAAGGTGCTTGCCATCCGCGGGCTAATACGAGTTCCACTTCTTTCAAGAGAGGATGGACTTATGATTGCAATCCTTTTTATGCGAAGGTGCCAAATGCTACTATTCTGACTTCGGAAGAAAGCGCAAGCGTTACCGATATTATTTCCAATTTAACTACGCTGAGGAATGAGTATTATACGAAGATTATCATCGGAGCGCTTCCGCTTTCGGCGGCGGAGGAGTACCGCCAGAAGGTGAAAGAAGCGGGGGTCGACGACTATATAGCCGTCTATCAGGCCGCATATGAAAGGTATCTGGCAAGATAAAAACTGACGGGGCCGTTGGGACGGACGCCTGACGGCTCCTGTGCGGCTTCTGGCCCGGAAGGAAGGCATGAGCCGCCGGGACAGCCGGATTCGAAAGATGCGGGGAGATCTGTTGTTACGGGATCCCCCCGCAGCGTCAGAAAGGAGATAGCATGAGAAAAGAAAAACGTCGGGCGGATCCTCCCGCCGCCGGGCAGCCGTTTGCTGTGCGGCTTAAGAGAGACCTGAGGAGACACTGGTTCGCTTACTTCATTTTCATCCCGGTTCTCGTGTGGTATATTGTGTTTCATTATCTGCCCATGTACGGGGTGCTGATTGCCTTTAAGGATTATAAGCCGCTGCTGGGTTTTTCGGGCAGCAAATGGGTAGGATTGAAAAATTTCATGGACTACTTTAACAGTCCTTTCTTTTTGCGCACGGTGAAAAATACCTTGATGCAGAACCTCTGGGGCCTGGCGGTCGGGTTCCCTGCGCCGATCATTCTGGCTCTTTCGCTGAATGAAGTCCGAAGCGCGGGTTTTAAGCGCGTGGTGCAGACGATTACCTATATGCCCCATTTTATTTCCTTGGTCGTGGCATGCGGAATCGTCAGGCTTTTTGTCGCTTCCAACGGGCCGATTACCCAGCTCTTAAACATGATTACCGGGACGGAACATACTTCGCTTTTGAGTTACGCGGGTATGTACCGGCCGATCTATGCGTTATCAGGCGTCTGGCAGGGCATCGGCTGGGGTTCCATCATTTACCTTTCCGCCATGTCCTCGGTCGATCCGGAGCTGTACGAAGCGGCGGAGATCGACGGCGCCGGACGGTTCGCCAGGATGTGGCATATCACGATTCCCTGCATTCTTCCCACAATCATGCTTTTGCTGATCCGTGATCTGGGAGGAATGATGGGATCCGGCTACCAGAAGACCATTCTTCTGTATAATTCGCTGACCTATGAGACAGCCGACACGATCGGGTCCTATGTCTACCGGCGGGGCCTGGTGGAAGGAAGCTACGGGTTCTCCTCGGCGGTAGGCCTGTTCAGCACATTGATTAATTTTGCCCTGCTTTTGATTGCCAACCGGGCATCCAGGAAACTTACCGAGACGAGCTTGTTCTGATCAGGAGGGATCTATATGAAGAGTGGAAATGGAAGGCAGGTGGGGAGATGGTCCCCGGGCAATGTAGCATTTAATGTTTTCAATTATGCGGTTCTGGTGTTCCTGGCGGCTGTCTGCCTTTATCCGTTGCTGTACGTCGTGTTCGCGTCGGTGAGCGACCCGGACCAGCTGATCCGCCACAACGGCCTATTGTATAAGCCCCTGGGATTTACGCTGGAGGGCTATGCGACGACGCTGCGGGACAGATCGATCCTGACCGGCTACAAGAATACGATTCTCTATGTGGTGCTTGGCACGGCGGTGAATATGGCCATGACGATCATGGGGGCCTTTACGCTGTCCAGGCGGGGGCTGATGTTTAAGAAGCCGATCACGATCTTTATCACGGTTACCATGTTTTTCGGCGGCGGGCTAATCCCATGGTATTTGCTGATGCGCCAGCTGCACCTCTACAACAACATCTGGGCGATGATCCTGCCCGGGGCGATCGCGACGTGGGATATGTTCATCCTGCGCACAGGCTTCCAGTCGGTTCCGCAGGAGCTGGAGGAGGCGGCGATCATTGACGGCGCTTCGGAGTTCAGCATCCTGAAAGATGTGGTCCTTCCTTTGTCGAAGCCGGTGCTGGCGGTGATCCTGCTCTACTATGTGGTCGGTCATTGGAATGCCTGGTTTAACGCGATGGTGCTGCTGGACGACCGCTCCCTATACCCGCTGCAGCTTATTATGAGGGAGCTGCTGATCCAGAATCAGGCAGCGGCCGTGGCGGCGACGGATGTGGCAGTCTCGGAGGTGGACGCTTATGGCGAACTGATCAAGTATTGTGCTATCGTGGTGTCAACCGCGCCGATCTTGTGCATCTATCCATTCTTGCAGAAATACTTTGTGAAAGGCGTGTATGTCGGCTCGATCAAAGGGTAAAGGACAGGTGCGCCGGTTTGGGGAAAATAATCGTATGGATCACGGCGCAAACAGAAGGAAGAAGGGGATAGAATGAAGAAGGAAGAAGGCGGTAAAATGGGAAGAGGACAAGGAAAAGCAGGCTTAACGAGAATGGCTGTGGTTTTGATCGCATCCCTTCTATGCGGGTGTGGGGGAAGCAGCCCTGAAAGCAGCGTGACAGCACCGGCAGCAGGCACCGCGGAGACGCAGCCGGAGACTGCGGGCGGGACGGAGACGGAAAACCCTCCGGCAGAGACAAATACGGAAACTCCTTCGGCAGAGACGAATACGGGAACTCCTCCGGCAGAGACGAATACGGAAACTCCTCCGGCAGAGACGAATACGGAAACTCCTTCCGGAGAAACGCAGGACGAAACGGAGGAACCGGAAGAAACGGATACAGGGGAGGAAGCCATGCAGGAAGGATATTTTTCCAATGAACAGTTCAAGGACTTAAGGATCGCCGATCCTTTTGTCCTGAAAGCATCGGACGGCATGTACTATCTCTATGGTACGACGGGCGGCAAGGGATTTGCCTGCAGGAAATCGGAGGACCTGCTTAACTGGGGTGAAAAAAGCACCTGTTTTATGGTGTTCGGCAGCGAATGGTGCGGCTCCAGTTCAGCTTTCTGGGCTCCGGAAGTGGTGGAACAGGAAGGGAAATACTATATGTTCTACTCTGGCAGGAACAGCGAGGGCAGCATGCGTATCGGCGTGGCCGTCTGCGACAAGCCGGACGGCCTTTTCCAGAACCTGGAAAACGAGCCGCTGTTTGACCTTGGTTACTCGTCAATTGACCCGAACGTGCTGATCGACGATGATGGAGCGAAATACCTTTACTATGCGCGGGACGGTTCAGGAAACATTGTGGACGGGAAGAAAACCAGTCAGATTTACGGCGTGCAGCTGGAGGATGACTTCTCTGGCATCGTGGGAGAGCCGGTACTGCTCCTGACGCCGGAACAGCCGTGGGAGCTGGTTTCGGGCAGCCAGCTGTGGAACGAAGGGCCGGAGATGATCAAGCATGACGGGAAGTATTACCTAAGCTATTCCGCCAATTTTTATCAGACTTCTGCATACAGTGTCGGGTACGCGGTGTCTGACTCCCCGCTGGGGCCGTTTGTGAAAGCGGAGGAGAACCCGATCCTGACTTCTGTCACGGGGAAATACGGGAAAAGCCGTAAGGATGTATCCGGTACGGGACACCACAGCTTTACCGTATCGCCTGACGGGACGGAACTTTGGGCGGCATACCACTCCCATGTTGATCCATCCAATCCCCAAAATGGACGCCGCTTCAATCTGGACCGCGCCGGGTTTACGGAAGACGGGAAACTTTACATAGACGGACCGACGACTGTGCCGCAGGCTATGCCGTCCGGGTCATGGAAGTAAATAGTATTCCTTTTACGCGGCCGGGAATCTGGTGCAGGGTTACCCGGCCATTTTGGGCATGAATGGCGGGGGCGGGGACGGCGGTTCGTGTCTGCCCGGTGGATAATAATAAGAATGAATAGAAAAGAAAAAGGAAGCCTATTGTGAAAAAAATTTTTTCTTTTTTGGTACTGGCCGGTATCTGCGGCACGCTTGCCGCCTGCGGCGGGAACGGATCCTCTTCTTTTACGGAACCCTCGACGGAAGGAAAGGAAGAACCTTCCGATTCGCCGGAGGCAGCAGCGGGCAGCCAGACCGTTCCCACAGAACGGCCCGGGGAAACGGAAGAAACAACGCCTGCCGCGGATACCGTCTATGTCTCGGATGGGGGAGAGGGGGACGGGTCGTCTGCGGATTCCCCGCTCGGGAGCCTGGCGGATGCCGTGCAGAAGCTGGAAAGTACCGGCGGGACGGTTGTGCTTTGCGGGGATGTCAGCCTAAAAAGGGTGGAGGCGGTTCCCGCGGTGGACGGGGATCTTCTCATCACAGGGCGGGACGGGCGTCTTCTGGTGCTTTACAGCCTGGAATTTGCCAATGGCAAAAAGGGGCATACCATAACGCTTGAGGATCTTACGATCGTGAACAAGCTCACGACGGATTCCTCCAAAATCATCTGCAATTACAACAATATGGTTTTTGGCGACCGCCTGGCCGTGGAAGGGAATAAGCATTACCCCATCATTTATGAAGGCATTCAGTCGGGAGAGGACGGCACGCAGGAGGAAGTGTCCTATGAGGGGGATGCCAGCGTCTATATCGGGAGCGGAACCTGGGAAAGCTACATCGGCGGGAATTACCGGGCCGGCGACCAGTCCGCCATTGGCATTCACCGCGGAGCCATGAACCTGGAGATCGCGGGCGGCACGTTTCTGGACACCCAGGCAGCATCCTATGCGGCGGGATATGTGCCTGGCTCGCGGAACCAGAACTTTTACTCGACTTCCTTTGTGGGCATGAATTTCTTTGACGGGGATGTGAACGTGACGATAAGCGGGGGCAGCTTCGAGGGACCGGTTTTTGCCGTGGGGCGGTACGGAGACGTCAATAAAATCCTGAAATATGCAGGATATGTGCGCAGGGGAGATATAAACGTGGAGATTACGGGCGGGAGTTTTTCCGGCGGAGAGATCACGGCGCTGCAGCCCTCTACGGCGTCGGCGGGACTTCTGCGGGGGAATTACAGCCTTTCTATTGGGGAAGGCGTTGCCCTTTCGGACGGGATGATCCTGTCGGCGGAATGCGTAAAGCCGTACGAGGGGGAGACGGGGGCGGCCTCGCTGTCTATCCCGACTGGCGCGAATGTGGTTCTGCGGGCGTTTGACCTAGTGAACGGGGCCGGGCAGGAAGAAAGCGAACCTATGCGGATCGCCTTTATCGGCGACAGCATCACCTATGGCACCGGGGGGAATCCGCCGAACATGAAATCTTTCCCGGCCCAGCTGCAGCTGCGCCTGGACCAGGAAGGCAGAAATGTAATTGTGGGCAACTTTGGGGTGAATGGAGCCCGCGTTTTGAAGACAGCCAAAACCTGTTATGGGAATTTCCTGTTCAATTCTGTTTCCCTGGAGGAATTTGACCCGGAAATCGTGGTATTTGCCCTTGGGACTAACGATGCAAGCACTGTTTCCGGCAGCATGGATGAATTCAGGGATCGCTATTACAAGGAATATAAAGAACTGATTCTTTCTTACGGGAAGCTTCCCTCTGTAAAGGATGTCTATGTCGCCACGACTCTGCACCGGGAGGATTCCGCAGAGGATGTGGTTGTTTCGGAGGTGATTCCCATCCAGAAACGCATCGTGGAGGAACTGGCGGAGGAAAGCAGAGAGGCCGCATATGCTTTGCTTGACCTGTATTCCCTTACCTTGGAGGACGCCAACGGAGGATTTTACACGGATGGTCTGCACCCCAACGAATCGGGCTACCGTATCATAGCAGAGTGTGTGTATGACGCCCTGTTTGAAGGGAAATGAGGCATGGGCGCCGGGAGAACGGGAACGGAAAAACTTCCGGGTTTCCATTTATGGGCAGGAAACAGGAAAGAAAAAACGCAGGAGGAGAAAAATGGAACGGGAACTGGTCGAGAAGGTGCGGGAAAGCGTTCTCAAGTACCATGATGAGATGTTGGAGGCGGAGCGCTACATCTGGAAGAACCCGCAGACGGGTTTTAAGGAGTGGAAAGCCAGCAATTACTTGAAAGACATTTTTCAGAAAATGGGTTTCACGTTGACGGAGGCGGGCAATATCCCCGGATTTTATTTTGACATCGATACGGGGCGGGAGGGGCCGACGGTCTGTATCATGGGCGAGCTGGACGCCATATTGAACGCGCAGCACCCGGAATGCGATCCGCAGACCAAGGCGGTCCACGCATGCGGCCACCATTGCCAGACTTCGGCGCTCATCGGGATCGCGGGGGCGTTGAAAGAAAGCAGTCTGCTGGACCGGATGTCGGGCAGGGTCCGGATCATGGCGGTACCGGCGGAAGAATGCCTGGAACTCGGCGACCGCGTGAAGATGCGCGAGGAGGGGTTGATCCATTATCTGAACGGGAAGACGGAATTCCTCTCCCGGGGCTATCTCGACGGCGTGGATATGGCGCTCCTGCTCCACGGGAGCGGGGGAACGAAACCGAATCTGGATATTTTCGGCGGAACCATCGGGCTTATCAACAAAACCGTGACCTATACGGGGAAAGCAGCCCATGTGGCCGGTCCATGGAGCGGCGTCAATGCGTTGAATGCGGCGATGCTGGGCCTGGAGGCGGTCAACTCTCTGAGGGAGACGTTCCAAGACTCCAAGCGCATCCGTGTCCATGCGATCCTCTCGGAAGGCGGGATCATGGTGAATAACATCCCGGCCAAGGCCACGATCGAGGCCGGCGTCCGTGCGCTCGACCTGGAAACGCTGCGCCGGACGAATGACAAGGTGAACCGCGCCCTGACCGGCGCCGCCCTCGCAATCGGCGCCCGGATCGAGATCAACGACATCGACCTGTGTTTCCAGCAGAGGATGGACCCGCAGCTTGCCCTGGTGACGGCGGAGGTGGGCCGTGCCTTGCTGGGGGAAGACGGCGTAAAGGTTTCGGACCGGATCGACGCCGGCGCCTCGGATATGGCAAATCTGTCCCTGCTCCTGCCGACCCTTCAGCCGATGGGCTGCGGGGGCGTGACCGGCGCGGGACACGGCGCGGACTATCAGGTGGTCGATCCGTATCAGGCGGTCGTGCTGCCGGCCATGGTGCAGACCGGATGCGCGGTGATGCTGCTGAAGGACGGGGCGGCCCGCGCGCGGGAAGTCATGGCGGCCTACCAGCCGTATTTCCCGGATAAGGAATCGCTTCTGAAGACGATCGACGAGATCTGCACCCGCAAGGAACCGATCCGCTATGAGGGAAAGACGGCGGCGGTTGATTGGCATTGAATCGCGGCGGCGGATCCATTTATGCTGAAGATGCCGGAAGGCGGCTATTACTATTACCTTTACGCCGCCGCGGCGTCTGACGGGTACCTCTGCCGGCATTCGGGGGACATGGTGCATTGGGACGGCCGGCCGCTGTTCGACTGCGGGCAGGCGGCGATTGACGCCAACGTGCCGGAGGACGACGACGGGACGCTGTACCTGTAGTTTGCCAAGGACCATCCGGAGAACGGCGAGAAGAGCGAGATCTGCGGAGCCGTATGTCAACAGGCCGACGACGGGGCCGCCGGAGGTTCCGGCGGAGGCGCACCCTGCGTTAATTTAAGAAATTGACGATTGACAGGAGAAAAATATGAGACTTAGCAAGGCACAGATTGAGGAAGCCGCCATGGGGACGGAGACGGTTACGGAAGAAGGAGACTGCCTGTGCCTGCACAGGTTCACGGCAGAGCAGGAAAACATTTATAAGAAAAGATGGAACCACATGGGCATACGGCCAACGGCGGGAATCTGCCTGTCATTTGAAACAGACAGCCCGTCCCTTTCCATTGGCGTTACGGTTTCCAGATGTTTAAGCAGGTTTTTCCCCGTCCATGAAATCTTCTGCGGCGGCAGGCCCGCGGGGTGTTTCGGGAACCCGGAGCCGGGTGTTGAGAGCCGGCCGGGAGACTACGGCGGCGTGTTTGAATTGGGTCCGGGAATGAAAAGGGTGCGGATCGTATTTCCGTGGTCCGTATCTTCCATGATTCGCTATCTGGATCTGGAGGACGGTTCGGTGTTCCGTCCGGTGCGTCCGAAAAGCCGGACGATCTTCTTCGGCGACTCGATCACCATGGGATTCGACGCCGGCATTCCGTCTGCGGCCTACATGGTTCGGATTGCGGAACTTCTGGGGACGGAAGGGTTCAATAAGGCCGTTGGCGGAGAGATCTTCTTCCCTGAGCTGGCGCACTGCCGGGAGAGCTTCGAGCCGGACCTTATTATAACCGCCTACGGCACCAATGACTGGAACAGTCAGGAGAGACCCGCGATCCGGCAGAACTGCCGGGATTTTTTTGCGGCCCTGCATGAAAATTATCCGCGGACTCCCGTCTATGCCCTGACGCCGATCTGGCGCAGTGATCTTCGCGAAAAGAGAGCCGCCGGCGCTTTCGAAGACGTGGGGAAGATCATCCGGGAGGAGACTGCACCTTATGAAAATGTAACCGTGTTCGACGGGTTTGATTTTGTCCCGCATGAGGAACGGTTCTTCAGCGACCGCAGAGTACATCCGAATGATGACGGGTTCCGGTTCTATACGGAGAATCTGTGGGAGCGGATCAAGGGTGCCGCGCATCGTGCGTAGCGGCGGCTGCGGCCGGGAGCGGAGGTGCGGTGGTTCATTTTGATGAGTTGTTCAAATTGTTTACGGTAATGACCGGCGACTTGTGCTTTGAGGAGACGGCGAATGAAGTGGGGAGGGAAGGTGATCCTGGCGGATGCCGGCTGCGAGACGATGCCGGGATTTGATATGCATTTTTCTGCGGTCCCATTCCGCTGATGCGGGAGTGCGGCTATGAGGTATTGTTGAGCCATGATTCGGGTTATCCGTTTTCGGTGAACGTCAAAAGGAAAAAATCCTTGCCTTTTGGGCGGAGTGATGGTATGATGAATACCGTCACAGAAACGAGAACAGAATGCAGAGTAGATTTGTGCGCGTTAAGTGCCTGCCGGACGGGGAGTTGCCGGCGGGACGAAGGGAGCAGTCCCGCGGTGCGCAGGTCGCATCCCGCTGCAATGGAAGATAAATGATTATCTCCTGTTGTGGTACGAGGTCTGCAAAGGAGGTAATTTTTTATGAAGAAACTGGCAGCTTTGTTTCGGGATTCTTACAGAGAATTCTATGAGTACGCACCCGACGGCAGGACCGTCAAGGGGGTGCGCGTGCGGACGATCACGACCCTGGGGCTTTTCGGGGCCATCTCCGTGGTGCTGGGCGCGTTTACGCTGGTGCTGGGCGACTATATCAAGATCGGCTTCTCGACCATCGCCAACCAGTTCGTGTATTATCTGTACGGGCCGGTGGTCGGAGGGCTCTTCGGGGGCGCGCTGGATATTCTCAAATATCTGGTGAAGCCGACGGGGGCATTCTTCCCCGGCTGGACGGTCAGCGCCATGGCCGCGGGCGTGCTGTACGGGTGTTTCCTGTATAAGCGGCCGCTCAGCCTGAAACGTGTGCTCGCTGCGGAACTGACCGTGTCCGTGATCTGCAACATGCTTCTGGGGACGCTGTGGCTGACGATGATGTACGAGAAAGGCTTTCTGGCGCTGCTGCCGATGCGGGTTCTGAAGAACCTGATCATGTGGCCGATCAATTCCATGATTTTCTATTCGATGGCCTGGGCGCTGGAGCACGGCGGCGTGCTGCGGGTGATCCGGAAGGCGGCGTAGCGGACCAGCTGCCAGACGACTGCCGCAGCGGCGGGCAGGATTTCAGTTTGTGAATACATTTTGCCGGAACGGTGCTGCCAGCCGGAATAGCGGGAATAGGGTGGCGTTTCGTTTCAAGGCGAACCGCAGGCTGGACGGGCGGGAAATGGCGGTACAGCCGGAACCCGGACCGCCAACCGGAAGGGACGGGAAATGACGGCACAGCTGGAACCTGCCAGCCGGGATAGCGGAAACAGGGCGGCATTTTGCTTAAGGCGAACTGCAGGCTGAACGGACGGGAAATGACAACACAGCCGGAACCGGGCCGTCAACCGGAAAGGACGGAAAATGACGGCACAGCCGGGGGTCGGATCGCCGGCTGGAACAAAGAGAGGAGTAGAAGATATGGCGGAAGCGATTGAAAACTGCACACATGACTGCAATACCTGCGGAGCCAGTTGCCCAAGCAGGACTCAGGAGCAGAACAATTTCCTGGAGCCGTTGAATCCGGCCAGCTCGGTAGGCAGGGTGATCGGCGTCGTAAGCGGCAAGGGCGGGGTGGGCAAGTCTCTCGTCACCTCTCTTCTGGCCGTGAAGATGAACGCGAAGGGCTTCCGGACGGCGATCCTGGACGCGGATATCACCGGACCGTCGATCCCCAGGGCGTTCGGCATCGACGGAGGCGTCGCCATGGCGGAGATCGGCGGGGCGGATCTGATGATCCCGGCCGTCACCAGCACCGGAATCCAGATCATTTCCGCGAACCTGCTTTTGGAAAATGACACCGATCCGGTCATCTGGCGCGGTCCGGTGATCGCCGGGGCGGTGAAACAGTTCTGGAACGAGACGTATTGGAAAGAGATTGATTATATGTTTGTGGATATGCCGCCCGGAACCGGCGACGTGCCGCTGACCGTGTTCCAGTCGCTGCCGGTGGACGGCATCGTGATCGTTACTTCGCCGCAGGAACTGGTGTCCATGATCGTCGGCAAGGCGGTCAATATGGCGAAGAAGATGGACATTCCGATTCTCGGCATCGTGGAGAACATGAGTTATATCAGCTGTCCGGACTGCGGCCGCAGGATCGAGGTCTTCGGCGAGAGCCGGATCGACGAGATCGCGGTGGACTATGATACCTGCGTACTCGCAAAGATCCCCATCGAACCGGCGCTGGCGCAGGCAGTGGACGAAGGTTCCGTGGAGTATGTACAGGCGCCGTGGCTGGATGAGGCGGCGGAGAAACTCGCGCGATAAGGCAGGGATTTAAGGATTGCCGGCAGCGGGAACTGCCGGCTCAGTGCTTTTCGGGGAATGGAAAGCGATTTGACAAAAGTTATAATAGTAACATTTCGGACGGCGGGATAACATGTTCCGTTTGGACTTGAACCGTTTCAGTAAATATAGTAGGACAGGGATTCCGTTTCGCGGAACCCTGTCTTTTTGTACAGGTTCCGTG
>CAYYHX010000024.1:0-16906 GCA_964471835.1 uncultured Hungatella sp. | reverse complement strand
CGGGGACTCGTTCGCGGCGGCGCTGGCCTGTATGCTGGCGCAGGGGAAGAACATCCGCGAGGCGGCCGAATTCGCCAGCACCGTGTCGGCTATCGCGGTCACGCGAAAAGGGGCGCAGACATCGATGCCGGTGCTGGACGAGGTGGCCGCGTATAGGAATGAAAATTTTACCAGGAGGAGACTATGAACAACTGTGGAAAACGAAGAAGCTGGATTCTGTCCGGCCTGACACTGACTCTGGCAGGAGCGTGCGTCATGAGCGGATGCGGAAATAATGCGTCGGAAAATGCCGGGGAGGGGAAAAAGCTCTATTATTACCATGATACCACTTCACTCTTTATGCCGTCGCCTGCGAATCCCAAAGGGGAATCTGTGATTACGGAAGATATGCTGAAAGGTGCCGTGGACGAGGCGGTGGATAGCGGCGCCGACGTATTTATCAGCGAGTTCTACGGAATGGTTCCCCTCTATCCGTCAGAAGTCTATCCGATGGAGGAGCATATGGCCTGGTTCGAGGAGACTTTCGGAAAAACAGGGGCGAGCGCCTATTCCATTTTCCAGAAAAAAGGCGGGGATTATGTCAGGAGCCTGTGCGCGGAGACACACGCGAAAGAAGCGGACTTCTGGATCTCGTACCGGATCAATGACTTTCACGGCATGTGGGAGCCGGTGACGAGCAAGACCGCGAAACCGAGCTTGACTTCCAGGTTCTATATGGAGCATCTGGATGAGAGGATCGGAGAACCCCAGAGCAATTGTAGCTGGTTCCAGAACCTGCTGGATTTTCGGTATGAAGACGTCCGGCAGTATAAGTTATCCCTGATCAGGGAACTGATCGAAAACTACGATATCGACGGGATCGTGGTGGATTTTCTGCGCGGGCCGGCGCTCTATAACCTGAGTATGACCACATCGGACCAGCGAAAAGAGCTGACGATGGGGTTCCTTCAGGAGATCCGCAGGATGCTTGACGAAAAGAGTGCGGATACCAGAAAGAAGTATTCCCTGGCGGTCAAGCTTCCGATGGATATGGACTCCTATGATAAGCTGGGGATCGATGTGGCTGCCATGGAACAGCAGGCCGGTGTGAACGTCTTCTTCGTGTTTGATTATTACGACGGCAGGCAGGATTATGAGGCGCTCGATTATGTGCAGGAGAATACGGAGAGCAGTCCGGTGAACCTGGAAATAGGAACTTCTACGGTTTGGAGGGATGACGGTATGTACCTTGAGCAACGGGCGATGACGAAGGAAGAGTACTACACAACGGCGTATCTGGCCTATCAGCACGGGGCGGACGGGATCGCACTGTTCAATTTCCCGTTCTATCGCGACAGCAGCGTAATGGGACAGGCGTTCGATCCGCCTTTTGAGATCTTGTCTGAGCTGAAGGATCCGGAATTTCTGGCCGGACAGCCGCAGCATTATTTTGAGGCGGCGACGCAGAATAAGCTGATTCATGATTTTGACCTGCAGTCCGCCGTCTGGAAGCCGGGAGACAGTTACACCTTCGATATGGAGATGTCCGCACCCGCGGGCGGATGGACGACGGACGGCACGATGCGTCTGGAAAGCCTCAAGCAGATCGAGGGACTGGACTTTGAAGTGCAGATGAACGGAACCGTGCTGGAGCCGGCCGCGGTGGAGGGCGAACCCTACGAAACTCCCTATTGGAAATTGATAGGAACTCCTGCCAACTGGCTGGGGTATACGGTCCCGAAGGACTGCCTGCAGGAAGGCGCCAACCAGGTGACGGTGATCAACCATTCGGATCAGGAAGTGACGTTTTATTACATTGATCTGGCGATCCGTTAAGGAACTCCTGCTTAACTCCTGCTTTTGTGCCGGAGCGTGGGCTGCTGACTGAAAATCTGTTTTTCCATTCAGGGGCGTCCGGACTGCTGGTGAACGGTTGCATTGTTACTGTTCACACCCTGACCATGGGTTAAGGGCGGCCAGCTTAAAAAATGACAGCATCAAACACCCTTCCGGGGGTATGATGCTGTCATTAAATCATTCATGTTCCGTGAAAACCGCTTGCCAAAGAGGAAAAGATGTGGTACAGTGGACAGGCAGGAAGAGATCTCTCCTGCCTGTCCGTTTGTTTGCATCCGGGACGGGTGGCTTGGGGGATTGGAGATTGCAGCGAATCGCAGCAGGAATTGCCGGTGTGTCGGAACTGGCAGACGAGACAGACTCAAAATCTGTTATCCGCAAGGGTGTGTGGGTTCGAGTCCCACCACCGGCATTCAGATTGATTCTTTCATCATTGCGTTCTGTGCCGCCTCAACGGTCGGCGGTAAATCACATTATCATCCGGACCGGCCTGACCCGTGCGGCCCGCGGCAGCCCGCAGATGGAAACCTTATTTTCTGATACGGATTCATTTATAAATTTATAATTTTATTATAAAAAATGTCAGCAGAAAAAGGAGGTATCCCGTTATGTTAGTTGAAACCAAAGCAAGAGTCGGCGTGTTCGCGATCGCGCTGGGCGCGTACCTGCCGCAGTTCCCGTCGCTGGTGCCGGAGTTTCAGTCCCAGTATGAGGCATTCAAGAAGACGCTGCCGGACACGGTGGATGTGATCGACGGCGGCCTGGTCACGACGAAGGAGCTGTCGATGGCGGCCGGGGACAAGTTCCGCGCCGCGGATGTGGATCTGGTCATCCTCCAGCTTCTGACCTACGCGACGTCCTACAATATGCTGCCGGCGGTCCGTGACCTGGACGTCCCGGTGGTGCTGGTCAATCTCCAGAAAAAGAAAGCCCCGGATTACGCCAATACCGACACGGCCACCTGGCTGGGCGAGCTGTATGCCTGCGGCGCGGTGGGCGAGATGGTGGCGGATCTGGAGCGCGCCGGCAAGCGCCACGCGGTGATCACCGGCGTGGTTGAGGGCGGCGACGAGCAGGCGAAGGCGGAGATCGAGGACTGGTGCCGCGCGGCGCAGGTGCGGCGCCGTTTCCGTGACACGAACCTGGCGCAGATCGGGCGCCCGTACCCGGGCATGATGGATCTGTACATCGATGAGACGAACCTGTACCACCGGATGTTCCTCTACACGAAGCAGTTTGACTGGGAGAAAATGTGGGCGATTGCCGACAATGTCACCGATGAGGAGGCGATTCACGCCAAGGCGCAGGACATCCTGGATACCTTCGATATCGAGGGCGGCGGCACGATTGAGAAAGTCTGGGATATGGCCCGTTACGTCGTGGCATTCGAGCAGTGGGTGAAGGACGAGCAGCTTGCCCTGGTGGCCTCCCATTATGACGGCTTCGCGAAGGGGGTCGCCGGGAAGCTGGACAGTATGCTGATCCCCGCCTTCTCGATGCTGATCAAGCAGGGAACCGCCTGCGCGGTGGAGGGCGACATCAAGGTGGCCATGGCCATGAGCATTCTGAAGACCATCGCCGGCACCGGCCAGCTTTCCGAGATGTATTCCATCGATTTCAATGAGGATATCTGCATCATCGGCCATTCCGGCTCCGGCGACGCAGACATTTCCCAGGCGAAGAAGCCGACGATGAAGATTGTACCCGTGTTCCACGGCAAGACCGGCGGCGGCTACCTGACTCAGTTCTACCCCCCGACCGGTCCGGTGACGTATCTGGGCATCACCCAGGACCGGGACGGCCATTTCAAGTTTGTCGTGGCGGAGGGCGTCAATGAGCCCGGCCCGATCTTCACGTTCGGCGATACGAACATGCGCACCCGCTTCACCTGCGGCGCACGGGAATTCTGCAACCGCTGGAGCGAGGCCGGCCCGACCCACCACATGGCGGCCGCCGTCGGCCGCCATATCGACACGATTCTGAAGGTCGCGAAGATCTTTAACGTGCCGGTGGATATTATTACAAGGTAACGATTGCAAGGGGACGATTGCAAGGTAACTATTCCAGGGTAACTATTCCGGGGTAACGATTGCAAGGGAACGATTACAAGGTAAAAGGGAAATTACTCGGTTTCACCCAGATATTCTTCCAGACAGATGCCGCGGCGGTGGATCTCCGCCGCGGCATCTGTGCCGACATAGCGGTAGTGCCACGGCTCGCTGCTGATGCCCGTGATCTCGGCTTTGTCGGGAGGGTAGCGGCGGATGAAGCCGTACTCGTGGGCGTGCGCGTCGAGCCATTCGTAAACCTCGTAACCTGCGGAATGGATGCCGTCGGCGTTGATATCCACGGCCGAGCCGAGCTGGTGCTCGCTGGCGCCGGGAACGGCGACCCAGGTTTCGGCCTCTTTTCTGGCATCGGCGTCGGAATAGCCTTCCGCCTTGAGCGACGCGATCTTCTCGTCCATCAGGCTCTGCTGTTTCTCGGCGGTGCGGAAGCCGGACGCTACGACGGGGTAGACGCCGTCGCCGCGCATTGCGTCGAACATGGCCTGGAGGGAAGGATAGATGCGGGAATCGACGGACTGGCCGTTGTCCAGTTCGGTCAGTTCGAGGCTGTCCTGATACCCGTCCGGGAGCGGATGCGAGCGGTTGACGAGAAGGAGGTACCAGGGCGCGCCGGTTTCAGCGGCTTCGTCCGGCGCGGCGATTTCGTCGGTTCCGTCCGGCGTGTCCGTGCCGGCGCTTAGATTGCCGGTGGCGGTGTCGTTGGAGTTGTCGCTGCCGTTGCTTAGGACGTCAGTGTCGTTAGAGTTGATGCTGCCGGCGTTGCGTTCGTTAGAGTTGCCGTTGCCGGTGTTCAGGCTGTCAGTATCGTTAGAACTGCCGCTGTCGGTGGCGCTGCTGTTAGAGTTGCCGTTGCCGGCACTTGGGCTGTTAGTATCGTTAAAGTTGATGCTTCTGGCACTTGGGCTGTCAGTATCGTTAGAGTTGATGCTGCCGTCACTTAGGTTACGGTCTCTGCTGTTGCTGTCCGCACTGTCATTTTCCATGCCTTCTCGGTTCTTTTCGTTTGGATTAAAGATGCGGTTCGCGGATTCAGGCAAATGTTCCCGCAGGAAGAACGTAAGAGAACCGGACGACGCATTTTCGGGAAGGATGCGGGTCAGTAAGACGGAACCGCAGAGAAGGACGGCGGCGGTCGCGAGACAGATGGCCGGAAGATACAGGCGGCGGCGCCGTCTGCGGGTTATCTTGCGTTCGTCTTTTGTGTTATTGCGGCATTTGTCCGGGTTCTGATTCTGCCGTTGATTCCGGTTTTGGTATGTGGTCTGATTCTGGCGTTGTTTCCTGCTCTGATACGGGTTCTGCTCTTGTTTTCTGCCCTGACACGGTTCCTGACTTATTTCCCAATCCTGGTACCTGCCCTGCTCCGATGTTCTGCTCATGACTTGCGCCTCCTGTCATGCCTATTGTACATGGCGGGAGGCGCGCGTTCCTTAATATCCCGTTGTTAAATTCTTAAGAAAAGATAAATCTTTACGCGTCGGGCAGTGTTATTACAAACTCTATGGTCTCATCGTGGCTGTCCGCGGTGATCGTGCCGCCGTGGAGCGTGACGATCTCTTTGGCGATTGCGAGGCCCAGCCCGGCGCCGCCGGTATCGGAGGTGCGGGCCTCATCAAGCCGGTAGAACTTCTCGAAGATGGAGGTGAGTTTTTCCTTGGGGATCGTCCGACCGTGGTTGCGGAAGGTGATCCGGGTTGCGCCGCTGTTCTTCTCCGCGATGATCCCGATCTCGGTATCCGGATAGCTGTAAGCGGCCGCATTTTTCAGAACATTGTTAAATACGCGGGCCAGCCGGTCCGGGTCGCCGTAGACAGTTAGGTTCTCGTCGGCGTTTAAGACGGCAGTGTTCCCATGGCTTTGCAGCAGGGGCGTGAGCTCGTCGGTCAGCTGCACCAGCATATAGTAGAGGTCGATGGTTTCTTTGTTCAGACTGATCTGCTGGAGGTTGTAGCGCGTGATCTCGAAGAACTCGTTAATCATTTTCTCCAGACGGCAGGCTTTGTCCAGCGTGATGCCCACATAGCGGGCGCGCTGCTCCGCCGGCATGTCCGGGGCTTCCGACAGCAGGTTTAGATAGCCGATGACAGATGTCAGCGGCGTGCGGATGTCGTGCGCCAGATAGATGACGAGGTCGTTTTTGCGCTGTTCGGCCAGCCGGGCGTCCACGGTCCGTTTGCGCAGCTCGGATTTCACGGCATTGAGCCGGCGCTCCGTGGCGGCCATCTCCTGCGGGAGCCGGATCTCTTTTTCATCGTCCAGAAGCTCGTCGATGCCCTGGTTGATGGCATCCAGATAGGAGGTGAACCAGCGCAGAAGCAGCCATAGGAACAGAAGGAACAGGATCAGGACCGCGGCGACCCAGAAAAAGGTCTGGTTGCCGCGGAAAAGGATCGAGTAGAGCCGGTGCGCTTCTTCGTCGCTTATGGGGAAAATCCGCCGGAACAGGTTTACCAGCCTGTTCCCGCCTTTCTGATGCCAGAAATTCTTGTAAAAGAAATAGATAAGGACCGGCGCGGCGACACCGATGCACAGGAGGCGGAGAAACAGTTTCCGCTTGAAATCAGAATAGTCGGACCGGCGGTTATTTTTCAATTTTATACCCCACTCCCCAGATTGTTTTGATGTATTTGGGCTTATCCGCCGTGTCGCCCATCTTCTCGCGCAGATGGCGGATATGCACCGTGATCGTATTGTTGCTTTTGCTGTAATATTCATCCTGCCAGATCTGATGGAACAGTTCTTCTGCACTGACCACGCTGCCGCGGTTTTCCAGAAGGATCCGCAGGATCGAAAATTCCGTGGGTGTCAGCGTCAGGGGCCGTTCGTTTAGCAGGCACTCGTGTGTCCTTCGGTTCAGCAGGAGTCCGGAACAGGAGAGTACGTCCGCATCTCCTTCGGGGGACACGCCGCCGGCCGGGTTGTAGCGCTTGTAGCGGCGCAGCTGGGCTTTCACGCGGGCTACGAGTTCCAGCGGGCGGAACGGCTTGGTAATGTAGTCGTCCGCGCCCAGCGTCAGGCCGGTGATCATGTCCGTCTCCTCGTCCCGGGCCGTCAGCATGATGACCGGATAGGTATGTTTTTCGCGGATGCGGCGGCAGAGATCGTAACCGTTCCTGTCCGGCAGCATGACGTCCAGGATCGCCAGATCCAGTTCTTCTTTTTCGATGCAGGCGAGGGCGTCGCGGGCGGTATAGAACTTGAATACAGTATAGTTCTCGTTCTGCAGATAGACTTCCACCAGGTCGGCGATGGCGGCTTCGTCATCGACGACGAGGATTTTATATGGCATGTCGGGCGGCTCCTTTCTGTGCTTATCCTCTCCAGTTTCCCGGTGTCCGCGTTCGGAGGTACCGGTTTCGTGGTTACGTGCATCCGGATTCAGGCAAACTTGAGTTGTGAGTCCGTGAATCCGGAATCAGGAAGACAAGGTTTGTGGGTCCGTGAATCCGGAATCAGGAAGACTAGCTTTTGGGGTTCATGAATCCGGTTCCGGATGACGCTGGTTCGGGAAACCGGCGGGCGGACATACATTTTATAAAAGTATAGCACGAATCCGGATCGGCAGGTGTTAGGAAAATCCTAAGAAACGATGAATCTTTTCCTAAGAAATGCCTTTTTCCTTCGTAATAACCATAGGATTTTTCTATGGACGCCATCGCCATTCCCTATTTGACGAACAGGCGAAAGGGCGGTATGATAATCGTGGTCATGCGGCGGGCCTGCGGGCCGGTTCGCCTGGGTATGCGGACGGCATGATTACTTCTGTATAGAAAGGACGGCGGGAAGATGGAGAAAGGCAAACGGCTTCCGGCCATTTTCTTTATCATGGCCAAGATCGGCCTTTTCACGTTCGGGGGAGGGTGGAGCATAATCGCCCAGATCCAGAATGAGTTTGTGGATAAGCGGGGCTGGATGACGGAGGAACAGATCGTGGACTACATGTCCCTGGCCAAATCATTTCCGGGGATCATGATTATCAATATGGCGGTGTTCTGCGGCTATGCGATGGCCGGCGTGGCGGGCGCCGTGGTCGCTGCCTTCGGCCTGTCATTGCCGGCGCTGGCCGCGATCGCGGTCGTGACGTATTTCTACGAGTCGCTGCGGGACAATCCATATGTCGCGAAAGTCCTGAACGGCGTCCGGAGCGTGGTGATTCCGATCATCATCAGTGCCTGCGTCCGGATGTGGGGGACGGCCCTGCGCGGGCGGTCGGCGTGGTTCATCCTGATCGGAAGCTTTCTGTTATGTGCGCTGACCGGGTTCAGCAAACTGCTGCTGATCCTGATTGCGCTGGTGCTCGGGCTTCTGATCTGGCGAGGGAGGATTGATGAAAATGATGACCCTGCTTAACTTATTCCTGTCTTTTATGAAAATCGGCTTCTGCAGTTTCGGCGGCATGACGATGATCCCCGTCATCAACGACGAGGTACTGCGTTACGGATGGATGACGCCGGCGGAGGTCATGGATATCGTGGCGGTGGCGGAGATGACGCCGGGATCGCTGGGGATCAATTGCGCCACCTTCGTGGGTCTGCGGACGGCGGGCATCGCGGGGGCGCTTTCCGCCAGCCTTGGCGTGATGATGCCGTCCCTGACGCTTTCGATGCTGGCCGCCCATTTCATCCTTCGCATGAAAGGGAATAAATACCTGGAGAGCGCGATGCGCGGCGTCCGTCCGGCCAGCCTCGGGATGCTGGCGGCGACGGCGGTCACGCTGAGCATATCGACCTTTGTCGCCGGCGGGGAGATCGATCTGAGCGGGTTCTCGCTGCAGGCGCTGGCCGGAGATATATCGTGGAACCTGGTGCTGATCGCGGTCATCGCCGGCGTGCTCCTGCTGAAATTCAAGCTGTCGATCCCGAAGACGATCCTCGTCGCGGCGGTGCTGGGGCTGCTGATCGGGTAGGGGATGCGGCTAAGCCGCTGCGCGGCAGGCGGCAAGCATTTTCTACATCCGGAGTGCCTTCTGCCGGTATGATTTGGGCAGGGAATGCGGCTAAGCCGCTAAGCAATAAACGGCTGCTTCTTCTCCGTGAGAAGGCCGATGAAGTCCCGCATATATCTGGGAAGATAGCGGTCCTTGCGGCGGCAGATGTAAAAACTTCGGCGGATGTCGATATCCAGAAGCGGGTACATGACACATTCCGGCAGCAGTTCCGGCGTCATCTTGATATAGTTCTGCGGGCAGATCATGACCGCGTTGCAGGCGACAGCCGTGCGTTTGGCGACCTCGATGCTGATGGTTTCCAGCAGGATCTTCGGCTGCATGTTCTTTCGGACGAAAAGCATGTCCTGGGTCGTGCGGACGCTGTGGCCGGATTTGATATTGACAAACATCTCATCCTTCGCCTCGGTGATATCGATGGGCGTGCCGGCCGGGATGCGCCTGGCGATCGCCGAGCCGGGGCCGGTCAGAAGCACCAGTTCCTCGGTTTCGATCAGAATGTATTCCAGTTCTTCATGGAGCGGAAATGTGGTCAGGCAGGCGAAGTCCACGGTTCCTTCCAGTACCATGGTTTCCAGCGTGGCGGAGCCGAATTCGTGGGTATGGACCTCCACCTGGGGGTAGAGGCGCAGAAAGCGGGGCATGACGTAGGGCATGACCTGCATCGCGCGCTGAACCGGGATGCCCAGCTCGATTGAGCCGTGATCCTCCTGGTTGATCTCCCGGATCTCCTTGGCGAGGTTCTGGTTGATCGTCAGGATCTGGCGGGCGGCTTCCATATACTTCTGGCCCGCGTAGGTCAGCGTAATCGGGTCGGTGTTGCGGTTAAAGATTGGCGTCCCCAGATTGGTTTCCACCAGCTTTACCATCTGGCTTAAGGAGGGCTGGGAGACATAGAGTTTCCGGGCGGCCGCGGTGATGCTGCCTTCCTGGAGAATTGTAAGCATATATTGCGCGTGTTTGACGTTCATGGCGGCTGCCTGCCCCCTTGGTAAATTACTGTGCGCCGCTCACGCGGCGTGTCCGGAATGGCGTACATCCATCATATCATAGACCGGAATCTCATTCAATAGCGACTTCCCGGACAAACATTTCACTCAACAGCGACCTCTCTCACACAGTGCAGGAACATCTGATCCGCTTTGGAGAGGAAGCTGTCCCGGGTGGTCGCGATACACAGATCCCACCAGGCTTGGTAGCGTTCCTCGATGGAGCAGAGAACCGGCTGCCGCCGGTGGGCAATGGTCAGCTGCGAATACTGCAGCGGCACCATCGTGACGCCGACGCCCTCGGCTGCCAGGAGCTGGGCGGTGACATGGTTGCGCAGGGTCATAACCGTGTGGATGCTGCGGATGCCGGCGCGCCGCAGGACTGCATCGGTGACTTGGCGGATGCGCTGCTCAGGGTTCAGGCGGATCATCGGTTCCTGTTCCAGCAGACGGATATCCAGAACCGGGTAGGGAGAGTCCGCGGACGATACGGCCTTTCTCGTAAGCGGGTGGTCGGACGACAGAACGACGACGAAGGGATCGCGCTGCAGGGTCTCGTAACAGATCGGGTTCTCGCTGGTCTGGGCCGGCGTGTGCATAATCAGGAAATCCAGTTCTCCGGACAGCAGGCGTTTCTCCAGAAACGCGGTTGTGTCCTCGGCGACGAAGACTTCCACATGGGGGCAGAGTTCCCGGAAGCGCTTCATGGTCTGCGGCAGCAGGAGCATCCCCAGGTGGTTCGTGATGCCAAAATGAATGCGGCCGGTCTTTAAGTTGTTGATGTCGCTGACCTCGATCTCGAAGTTATCGTACATTTTTAACATCTGGCAGGCCATATAGTAGTAACGCTCGCCGGCATAGGTGAGCACCAGCCCGCCGGTCGTGCGCTTGAAAAGCGGCGTTCCGAGCTGGCTTTCCAGTTTCTGGAGCGCCTGGCTTAGGGACGGCTGGGCCACATAGAGCCGGCGGGCGGCCGCGGTGATGCTTTTTTCTTCCGCGATGGTCTTAACGTAGAGCAGTTCACGGCTTGTCAAGGGAATGCTCCTTTCTGGTGTTCCTTTCTAATCAGTACATTTCCTTGCTTTAAGTGCAAAGGGTACTGAAAAGAATTATATAGGAAATATCTATGAATAGCGCCATATATATCGCATTTTATAATATCATATTGTGATTTGCAAGGATAAATGAATTTTTTCGGCGGAATAAATGTTTTTTTCGGCGGATCGAATGACGCGGCGGATGACGGGCAGGAGATGATAAGGGGAAGGCGATAAGCGATATGCGCTAAGGGATGGATAAGAGGAAGGCGGATAATGCGGCGGAAAGGAGTAGAAATTTTCCGGGGAACTGATATAATGGACGTAGAAGCGGGGAGCGGGCGGCAGGTTGAAGGAGAAAGATGCGGGTACGGCGGGCATGGCGTCCGGAAGGATGCTTTTTTGAAAGGAATGCGGCTGCAATGCTGGGCGGGACGCGGGAGAAACAGAGATGCAGGATGGATATTATACGTCCGGGGAATTCGCGAAGAAGGCGAATGTCACGGTTCGGACGGTTCGTTTCTACGATAAACTGGGGATCCTGAAACCGGCTAAGGTCGGGGAGAACGGCTACAGGCTGTATACGGATGAAGATTTCGGGCGGCTGCAGCGGATCCTGTCACTGCGCTATCTTGGTTTTTCGCTGGATGAGATCATGGCGATGCCGGCGGGCGACAATGCGGACGATGTGGCTCAATCGCTGGCGATGCAGAAGGGACTTATCGAGAAGCGGATACGCCATCTGGAGAGCATGAACCGGGCGCTTGCGGATGCGCAGCGGATGGTGGAGGAATCGCGGCAGGTGGACTGGAGCCGGATCCTGAAGCTGATCCATATCACGAATATGGAACACGCGCTGGTGGAGCAGTACAAGTCCGCCGTGAATATTGATGTGCGGATCAATCTGCACCGGCGTTTCTCCCGCAATCCGACCGGCTGGTTTGCATGGCTGGCTTCGCAGATCGATTTCTCCGGCGCGCAGGATATCCTGGAGGTGGGCTGCGGCAACGGGGAGTTATGGAAATATGTCCCGCCGGAGACGGCTGCCGCGCGCCGGATATGGGTGACAGACGTGTCGGAAGGCATGGTGGAAGACGCAGCGGAGCGTCTGGCAGAGCTGGCGGGCGGAAGCGGATGTGTGCGCAGCGGAGGAGGGAGTAAGACAGCACGGGAAGGCTGCAGGACGGGTGGTGCGGACGATTCCAGGGGACTGCATTTTCGGGCAGAGGACGTGCAGAATCTGTCATGGGCCGCGGATTCCTTTGACGCTGTCATCGCGAATCACGTCCTGTTCTATCTGAAAGACATTCCCCGCGCGCTTCGTGAGGTCCGCCGTGTACTCCGGCCGGACGGTGTATTCTATTGCAGCACTTATGGCCGTACCCACATGAAGGAGATCACTTCCCTGGTCCAGGAGTTTGACCCGCGCGTGACGCTCTCGGAGATTGCCCTCTATGAGGTGTTCGGGCTGGAGAATGGGAGGGAGCAGCTGGAGCAGGTTTTTGGACGGGTGGAAACGGTTCTGTACGATGATGAGCTGCTGGTGGATGAGGCGGAACCGCTCATGGATTATATCTTGTCATGCCATGGGAACCAGGGAGAGTACCTGAATCAGAGGAAAGAGGAGTTCCGTCGGTTTCTTGAGCGGAAAATTCACGAGAAAGGCGGCATCCGGATCACGAAGTCGGCTGGGATCTTCCTGTGCCGGGGGCTGGCGGAAGAAACTCGTTGAACCCCCAAACTCAATGTCAAGCAGCATGTCGAAATGGAACTTGCGCAGATCAAACTCCGTAAAGGGTTAATAAGGGGAGAATGAGTTATAAATGTCGGAGAATCAAAATATTGAATATAAGGAATCGTGGCGTGATGAGTACCTGAAATGGATATGCGGATTTGCTAACGCACAGGGAGGCATTATTTATATCGGTGTAGATGATGCCGGAGAAGTAGTGGGTGTAGATAATATAAAGAAACTGTCAGAAGATATTCCGAATAAGATTCAATCCGGACTGGGGATTGTTGCGGATGTGAATGTAAAGGCACAAAACGGCTTGAACTATATAGAAATTTATGTTAAGCCAAGCAGTTTCCCAGTGAGTTATCATGGGGAATATCATTATCGAAGCGGCAGCACAAAACAGAGACTGACAGGAATTGCCCTGTCGGAATTTATCATGCGTAAAACTGGAATTTGCTGGGAGGATGCCGTCATCGACCATATTTCAGTACGTGATTTAGATGAAGAAAGTTTTAGAATCTTTCGTAGGGAGGCAATCCGAAGTAAGAGGATGACACCGGAGGAATTGAATATATCAAACGAAGAACTTCTCCGAAAATTACATTTGATGAGAGATGGAAAATTAAAAAGATCTGCCGTGCTGCTTTTTTATCATGATCCAAGCATTATCCAAAACGGATGTTATGTGAAGATAGGAAAATTTGGCGAAGGAGCAGATTTACAGTATCAAGATACATTGGAAGATTCTTTGATTAAAATTTCCGATCGAGTAATAGACCTGATTTATCTGAAATATTTGAAAGCAAAGATCAGCTATGAACATGATAAACGGGTGGAGACTTATCCGTTTGCCAGGGAGGGAATCCGTGAGGCTGTGTATAATGCAATCGCCCATAATTGTTATATGTTTGGAACGCCGATTCAGATTCGTATAGAAGAAAAAGCGATTATTATAAGCAACCGCTGCATTTTGCCAGATGGATGGACAGTTGAGACCTTGATGGAGCCTCATGATTCTGTTCCGTATAATCCGGATATCGAAAATGTATTCTATCGGGCGGGCTATATTGAAACGTGGGGACGCGGTATTCAAAAAATCTGTGAAGCATGTGCGGAACTTGGCGCCGATTTGCCGGAATATCAGTTGGTGGGAGATGGATTACGTGTTCGGTTCAAGGCACTGGTGAGCGCTTTGATTGAAGATTCTGGTAAATTGGAACGAAAAAGCGCCACGGAGGATGTCGCATTAGATGTCGCAATGAATGTCACATTAAATGACGCTTTAGCATTAAAAGTGATAGAAGAAATTAGGAGTAATCCTTCCATTTCACAAGAAATGATGGCCGAGAGACTTGGTGTTGCAAGAAGAACGATTCAGAGAAAAATAAGCGACCTGAACAGATTGGGGTATGTTGAGCGTGTCGGCGGGAAACGACATGGATATTGGCAGATTATGAAGTAAAAATTTCCGGTTTGTCGTCAGATCGGCGGTTATTTAAAGCCTTTGTCGATGAGATTGTCGGGGAATATGAGGATGTCGGTAAGTCCGGGAATTCTATCGAGGGCGATATGGAATTGAGTTTGGACAATGATAAACATTTTGACAAGGAGGTGCTGCTATGAAATACAGGACGGACCGCGGTGGCAATCCGATTTCCCAGCTGGGATACGGGTGCATGCGGTTTGAGAAGAAAGGGAACGCCATCGACTACGAGAAGGCCGAGAAGGAGGTGCTGCTCGCCATCGAAGGGGGCGTCAATTATTTTGATACTGCCTATATCTACCCGGGCAGCGAGGAGTGCCTTGGGCGGATCCTGGATGAGAACCGGTGCCGCGGCAAGGTCAATATCGCCACCAAGCTCCCCCAGTACCTGATGCGTTCTCGGGCGGCCATTGACAAGACATTTGGCGAAGAACTTTCCCGCCTCCGCACGGATCATATCGACTATTACCTGATGCACATGTTTACGGATCTGGCGGAATGGGAGAACTTAAAGAAGCTGGGGATCGAGGACTGGATCAGCCGTCAGAAGGCGGAGGGGCGCATCCGCAATATCGGTTTTTCCTATCACGGCGAGACGGAAATGTTCCTGCGGATCCTTGACGCCTACGACTGGGATTTCTGCCAGATCCAGTACAATTATCTGGATGAGCATACGCAGGCCGGACGGCGCGGACTTCAGGCCGCTGCCGCGAAAGGAATTCCGGTTATCATCATGGAGCCGCTGCGGGGAGGCAAGCTGGTGAATCTTCCGGAGAAGGCGAAGCAGGTCCTGGCTGCCGACAGCCATGCCTATACGCCCGCCGAGCTGGGGCTGCGGTGGCTGTGGAACCAGCCGGAGGTCACTTGTGTGCTGTCCGGCATGAATTCCACGGACATGGTGAAGGAGAATCTCCGCGTCGCGTCGGAGGCCGAACCGGGGGATCTAACCGAAGAAGACCTACGGATCGTCGAGCAGATCCGGAAGATCATACGCGAGCGGGAGAAGGTCGGCTGCACGGGCTGCCGTTACTGTATGCCGTGTCCGAAAGGCGTGGACATCCCCGGCAATTTCTATTATTACAACCTGATGTATATGGAAAATAAGAGCGCCGCCCGCATTGAATTTGCCCAGAACATGGGGGTGCGCAGGGAACCCGGCTTCGCTTCCCAGTGCGTCGGCTGCGGGAAATGCGAGCAGCACTGTCCCCAGCACCTTCCGATCAGGGAGAAACTGAAAGAGGCCGACCGGGCGCTCCGGCCGCTGCCCTATAAGCTGGGGATCCAGGCGGCAAGGAAGTTTATGCTTCATTGAACTACCGGACTTATTTTTGGCGAAAGGTTTCGGCTTCAAAGGAGTCGCAGCTTCGTAGGATTCGCAGTTTCAAAGGGTTCGCGGCTTCAAGGGGGTCGTGTTTTCGAGGTGTTCGCTGTTTCACAGGATTCGCGGCAAGTGAACAGTAACGTATGCAGCAGGCAGGAACAGGATAACCTAGGCGCGTCACAGGCGTATCTATTATCTAACGAAGCGGACATTTCAGGCTGATATACGTCAGGAGCCTGCGGCGGATCCGGCCGCGTTTCGCGGAACCGGTGTACTGCCGGTACAGGGACTGCCGCAGGCGCAGAGAGGTCTGCCAGAGATCCGGCTCCACATTTCCGCCGAGGTAGCGGAGACGGTAATAGGCGAGGCAGACCCGCCGCATGGCCTCGGCATCGCCGGCATCCGGAACGAAGACCGCGTAATCGAGAAGCGGGCGGTTCCCGTTCGCATCCGGGCAGATGCGCCGGGTCAGCCAGAGGATGTCCGCAAGTTCCCTGCCGAGCCGGGCAGGCTCTTTCGCCTTTATCCCGTGATACCGGCAGCGCATAAAAACGGGCCGGATGATCAGCAGGAGCAGCAGATAAAGAACCGGAATCCATGCGGCAAAGAAAAGCCAGATCCCGAAAGGATTCGCGCGTTCTTCCGAATCGGAAGATTCCGTGATCGGGGGCGTCGCACCGAAATCGCCGGCATCGGCCGGCGAAGCGGCACCGTTTCCATCGCCTGTGCCGCCGTCTCCGCCGCTGTCGCCATTCCCTGCCGCCGCGGCGGTCAGCGGCGTGTCCCCCGGCGCGAGGAGGTTCCATCCGTATGCTTCGGCGGAGGCGACGGAGCCGGTCGGCTCGAAGCCTACCCAGCCGAAGCCGTCCAGCCAGGCTTCGGGCCAGGTGTGGGCGTACCGTCCGGGAATGTCGTATCCGTTGTCCTGCGGAATCCCGTAGTCATAACGGTACCCTTCCACAAGCCGCGCGGGGATGCCGAGGCTGCGCAGCATCATGACCATCGCGGAAGCGTAATGGATGCAGTAGCCCTGCTGTTTCTCAAAGAGGAAGGCGTCAACGAAGTTGACATAGTTCCGGTAATCGACGTCCCTGGAATAAGGGTACTGGCGGAGGTAACGCTCGATGGCTGTGCATTTGTCATAGGGGGTTTCTTCCTGTTCAGTGATTTGCCGGGCCAGCTGCGCCACCCGCTCCGGCGTGTCCCCCGTATCAAGCCACGCTGTCAGATCGGGATGGAAAATGGATTCTGCTTTGGACTCATAATCCTCATCGGAGATCAGGGAAGGCAGCGGGATGTCAAAGAGGCGGCGGGAAGCTGCGTCCAGCTGGTCGTAGGAGGGGATGCTCTCAGAACTGTTGTTGCTGTTGCCATAGTTGTCGCTGCTGCCATTATTGTTGCTGCTGTCATATCCCGCGTCGCGCAGGATATTCACCAGATAGGGGCTGGCATAGTCCAGATCCATGAATGTGAGGCCGTACCGGAAGC
>CAYYHX010000023.1:1949-18102 GCA_964471835.1 uncultured Hungatella sp. | reverse complement strand
GAAAAGTCGGAATAAGTGGTGTGAGAGGGGAGAGAAAATCTCCCCTACTCGATTACAAGTTTCATTTTTGGCTTCGGGTTGTTATCTGTTTTGGTCGCGTTCCCGCCTCCTTTGATACTGCTCCAGCAGCCGGAGGATGGTGTCGCTCATCTGTTTCGGTGTGTAGGACTTGGGGAAGAACTTCTGGATCTCGCTGGTCTTAAAGGAGATCTGCCCCATGTCGTCCTTCTTGATCTCGTCCATCACATCGCACATGGCGTCGAGGGTACAGGCTCCCTCTTGGCTCAGTTTCTTCATCCGCTGTGCCTGTGAGAGCGACGGCGCGGCCTGTGCGTAGTCCATCGCTTCGAGGAAATCCCTCTGCTCCTGCGGCTTGAGATAGGAAAGCTCCACTGCTGGATTGAAAGAAATCTTTTTCTCATCCACCATGTCCATCACTTCCGGGATCAGGTTCGTGAGACGGATAAAACGCTGGACAGTTCGACCACTGTCACCGGAAAGTTCTCCAACCTTATCTCTCGAATCCTCTGCCTTTAACTTCTGGCCAACTTGTCCAGAAGTTAGATCCGTCCGCTGCCCCTGATGTTTAATGGCGTCCATCTTCATCTTGTAAGCATACGCCCGCTCACTCGGCAGGATGTGTTCCCGTTGCAGGTTGCTGTCCACCATCGTGATGATGGCGGTATCGTCGTCCATCTCGCGAACAATGCAGGGTACGGTATCCATGCCGGAAAGCTCCGCCGCGTGGCAGCGCCGGTGGCCGGAGATGATCTCGAAGCCGCCGTCCGGGTCAGGGCGCACCAGAAGCGGAGTAGTGATCCCGTAATCCCGGATGCTCTCAACCGTCTGCGCCATCGCCTCATCGTCTACGACCTTGAACGGATGTCCCTCAAATGGGTGCAGGTCGGAAAGTCGGATGCTCTGTATCTGCTCCTGATTGGCTTCCCGTGTTTCCTCACCATTCTTTTCCTTATTCTTAATCATCACCACGCTCCTTCTTCAGCTGCCATGATTTCGGCAGCTCCCTGCTTCCCAGAATCCTTTCCGCTCTGAGGCGGCTCCCTTACGGTCTCGTCCATTTTCCGTTACCTCACTTTCTGCTTATGATTTTTGGCAGGAATGAAAAAGGCGCATATCCAGTCCGCCGGTTAGGGGGAGCAGATACACGCCTATGTACGCTTTCGAGGACAAAAAAAGCGCCCGTTCACCGCTCCCTCATCGGGAGAAGATCACAGACGCTTTACGGCTCATTATTCAGTTTTGCGGATTAAATCAGGCAGCCTGAGAAAATTGAAAATCGGTCAGATGCCTTGAAACCCGCATAAATACGGCATTTTTTCGTGTTTGTCCATATACACTTCTAGCATTCGCAATCAGTAAATTATAGTTTCCGTCAGGTGGAAAATGCGTAAAGTCGGCATTATATACTTGTAAGCATTTATCATTCCATATTGATTTTGCACTATTGAAATACGTCGTGTCAATTTCAATACCCGTTGCCTGCTTTATTATTTTTCCCGTGACGCTTGTTTCGTGTAGAAGTGCCGAATAAAAAACTCCAGTACCTAATGATGGTTCTAAAAACGAAACAACATTTTCATCAAGCAAATCTAGTCCATAAGAAATTATTTCTCTCGCTAAAGAAAACGGTGTTGCAAATTGTCCGTGCTTTCTCCGTTCTTCAATATCTTTCTCCTCATCTATTCTTAATTGTTCTTGTTCACGGGCCTTTTCTGCGTCAATCATATTCCCAACTTTTCCAAATCGCTTATTCTGTGCTCCCATATCCAATCAATTCCCTCCGCAGCTTCATAACCTAAATAACCAGAGTCAAAATAGCCGCACAAAAACAGTGAATACGAAACGTCATTGCCAAAAGATTTTTAAGTTGTTGCATTTTTACGGCTTCTTCTTTACGACGCTTATTCAAATAACTTGTTGCTTGTAATGCTTGCTCAACGCTTTGGACGGTTGTAACTCGCGCTTCTCTAAAGGCCTTCGGCGTAAATTCCATAAACCATGAATTGTAAAGGTCAACAGATGAATTTATGTCATTCTTCCATAATTGTGGTTTATCAAGGTTTATTCCCATAGTGTTCACCTTTCTCCGCGTCGCTCTGTATTTCCACAATATCGTCAAGCCCGCACTGCAGGGCGGTTGCGATTTTTGCTAACGTGTCCATTGCGACGGGTTCATCTTTTCCCATTTTGGCAAGGATATTCGTGCTTATCCCCGCCGCCTTGCGCATTTGCGTTTTCGTCATGCGCTTGTCAATGAGCAGTTTCCATAACTTATTGTAACTGTATGTCATGCGTGCTATCCTCCGCGCTATATAAGCTCACAAAAAGACAGGATATATTATAGCACGCCATTTCAACGAACGCAATAATATATCATGTAATCGTGATATAAAATTTTTCGATTTTTTCAATTCTGTCTTGGCCGCCTGCTGCAGTACAGCGTTAAATCTTCCCTGAAGATGCCGTTTTTCTTATTGACAGCCGAAATTTTATGTGATAAACTCTTACCAATCCTGTGGGAAACGGGTGGTTAACCGGGTAAGGGGGATTTAACAGAACAGGGGAAGTCCCTTGGCTCCCGCCACCTGTTTTATCTGCATTTCCATGCGGAAGGAATTATCAGGATAGATCGGGATAGATTTCTGCCGTATGGCATGAGATGCGGACGCATGAGTCTGTAGCTCAGCCGGATAGAGCAACGGCCTTCTAAGCCGTGGGTCGGGGGTTCGAATCCCTTCAGGCTCGTTGTGTATTGAATATGGTGGATATAGCGCAGCTGGTTAGCGCGCCAGATTGTGGCTCTGGAGGCCAAGGGTTCGAATCCCTTTATCCACCGTCATTTTGAAAGAATCGTTCTCTTCGGATCAATCCGATGTATTTCAAGGAGAGACATTCCATTCTCCCCTCAGAAAATCAGTATTCTATCACTTTGGTATCGGGGCATTTTATCGTGCGCAGTGAATTTTTTATTGTAACAGTTCCGGCGGCGTGTCTTTTTGTGCGGTTGAGAAGAAAAGGGGAAACTGCGGAAGAATCAAACATATCGGATGCCATTTTCGGAATGGATGAGGTACTGTGCCAAAAGGGTCACATGCGAACGGCAATTTCAGAGTGACAATCCAATAGTAAACGAGAACACAATGATGAAAGTTTAGGGAGAAGGAAAACTATGGAGACAAAACTTGTACAGGACAATGAATTATGTGCGGTTCTGGAAGTACCGCACGCAGGCCAGTATCTTGTGAAGCTGACCATCAGACCGGAGCGGGAGATGCGGGATGTACGCGTCTTCGCTAGAAAGAGACGCCTATACGCGGCGGCGGAGCTGCTTCGGGCGGGCGAAACCTATCGTTTCCCATTTTATGTGGAGGTCTGCGACGTGATTCCCGCCGGTGAGACGGAGATCCGGAAGGACCGGACGGTGGACGTCTCGGTGGTGGCCGACCATCCCTGCATCAGCGGGATCGAGGCGGAGGAGATTGTCTGCCCGGTGCTGCATCTGGCGGGAGATTCAACCGTGACGGATCAGATCGTCAGCCGGCCTTGCGAGCCGGAAACCAGTTACGCCGGATGGGGACAGATGCTCCCTTACTATCTGGGCGGAGGAATCGCCGTGGCGAACCATGCTTACTCCGGCCTGACGACGGAGACATTCCGCCAGAAGGGCTATTACAGCATCGCGGAGGGCTGCCGGAAAGAGGGGGATTTCATCTTCTTCCAGTTCGGGCATAACGATCAGAAGCTGAGGCATCTGCGGGCGCGCGGGGGATATCGCGAGAATCTGATCCGCTATATCGAGGAAAACCGTGCGGCCGGACTGTATCCGGTGCTGGTAACGCCCCTGGCGCGCAATACGTGGAACCGCGACGGCGGCTATCATGATCTCCTGGCGGACAATGCGGCGGTCTGTCTGGAACTGGGAGAAGAGATGGATGTGCCGGTGCTGGATCTGCACGGTGTCTCTGCCCGCTATATTTTAGAGCATGGAAATGAGGGCTCGCAGCCGCTGTTCGTACCCGGAGATTATACGCATACGAACATCTGCGGCGCCCAGGTCGTAGCCGGCATGGTGGCGTCGGAGATGAAACGTGTCCTGACCGGAGACAGGCGGGAAGCGTACCGGAAACTGGCGGAACTGGTGATGGAGAAGAAACCCTGCGATGAGCCGAGGCGGGAAGTGCTGCTTCGGGCAGCCGGGATGAAACCGGCCGGCGTCGGCATGTCGGCCGAGATGCTGGCGGAGGTTGTATGGGCAAGCCAGAATGGGCCGTCTATGTAACTGGAAACGCAACAGTTCGGAACTGTTACCCGGAAACATGAAAAAAATATGAAATCTTCTTTCGGATTCTTGACAATAAAACCCCCAAAAGGATAAGATAAACAGACAGAAAGAGTGTCAGGGATGGACAAGAACCCAGAGAATGAATGGATGATTTGAACGGACAAGAATCCAGAAAATAGATTAGAATGGACAAGAAATCAGGGAACAGATGATTAGAACAGACAAGAACCCGGGAAATAGATGATTAGAACAGACAAGAACTCGGGGAATAGATGATTAGAACGTACAAGAACCCGGACGAGAGACGATGAGAGTTGCGGCCGTGAATGCCATGAGTAAGGGAATTCACGGGTATGGAAATAAAGCGGAAAAAACGGAAACGGAATACGGATTCGGGGCGCACAGGCTGCGCAGGCGGTGATTGCTTGAGTTACATATCATTTCAGGATGTAAAAAAAATATATCAGATGGGCGAAGTTACCATCAATGCGGTGGACGGCGTAAATTTCGAGATCGAGAAGGGAGAATTCGCCGTTATCGTTGGCCCTTCCGGAGCCGGCAAGACGACGGTGCTCAACATGCTTGGCGGCATGGATTCCTGCTCCGGGGGTACGATCATCGTGGATGGCAAGAAAGTCAGCGATTATAACGCGCGTCAGCTGACCGGTTACCGGCGGCACGATATCGGGTTCGTGTTCCAGTTCTACAATCTTGTCCAGAACCTGACGGCTCTGGAAAATGTAGAGCTGGCCGCCCAGATCTGCGACGACCCTCTCGACGCAAAGAGCGTACTGGAGCATGTGGGTCTGGGCGACCGGCTGGGGAATTTCCCGGGGCAGCTTTCCGGGGGCGAGCAGCAGCGTGTGGCAATTGCCAGAGCGCTGGCGAAGAACCCGAAGCTTCTGCTGTGCGACGAGCCAACGGGGGCTCTGGATTATGTGACAGGCAAGGCGATCCTGCAGCTTCTGCAGGATACCTGCCGCAAGGGCGGCATGACTGTCGTGGTCATCACTCATAACACCGCGATCACCCCGATGGCGGACCGCGTGATCCATGTGAAGAACGGCAAGGTTGCGGCGATCGAACAGAACGCGCATCCGACCCCGGTGGAGGAGATCGAATGGTAGGCCGCAGGAAAAACCGCCTTACAACGGATGCGTTGCGCGAGGTCAGAAACACGTTCAGCCGGTTCCTGTCTATTTTAATATTGTCCGCGCTGGCGGTGGCGTTCCTGGCGGGTCTGCGGACTACGGCGCCGGATATGCAGTATACGGCCGACGGGTACTATGACCGCACGGATCTGATGGATGGCTATGTGGTTTCCACGCTGGGGCTGACGGATGAAGATCTGGAAGCGCTCGAAGATGCGGAAGGGATCGGCGAGGTGGAAGGCATCTGGACAATAGACGCCATCGCGAAGGACGCGATTGTCACCGTCCGTTCCATGCCCGTGCGTCTGAACCGGCTTGAAGTCGAGGAAGGGCGTCTGCCGGAGACGGCCGATGAATGTGTGACGGAACGGCTTCTCCTCGCCGAACTGGGTCTTCAGATCGGCGACCGTCTGGAACTGGCTCCCGGCGAAGACAACAAGGACGATCTGTCTAATCTGTCTTATACCATCGTAGGCATCGTGAACAGTCCGCTCTATGTGAGCACCGACAGGGGAACGTCTTCCCTGGGGGGCGGCTCCGTTGACGGGTTCGTATTCATCCCCGGAGAGAATTTTAATTATGATTATTATACCATGGCCTATTTTACCGGCGAAGGGCTTCGGGAGCTGGACAGCTACGGCGATGTGTATCAGGACCGGCTGGATGCGCTGACCGACAGCCTGGAGGGGCTGGCGGATGAGCGGGCGCAGATTCGTTATGCTTCGGTCACAGGCGACGCGCAGAAGGAGATCGACGACGCGCAGGCGGAACTGGACGATGCCCGGCAGGAATTGGATGACGCGCGCGCGGACGCGGAGAAAGAACTGGCGGACGCGGAGCAGGAGCTGGCAGATGCCCGGCAGGAACTGGACGACGGCTGGGAGGATTACCGGGAAGGTAAGGTTACTTACGCTAGGGAGATCCGGGATGCGGAGGCGGATCTGGCGGACGCGTACCGGAAACTTAGGGACGGAGAGCAGGAACTGGCGGACGGGAAACAGGAATATGCGGACGGGATGCAGGAATTCCAGGATGCACAGGCTGAGTATGAGGACGGTGTGGCCGAGTACGAGGACGGCAAGACCGCTTATGAGGACGGCCTGCAGGAATACGAGGACGGCTTGCAGGAATACGAAGACGGCCTGCAGAAATACGAGGACGGAGAAGCGCAATATGCGGATGGAAAGAAACAGTATGACGACGGCTGGAGCCAGTATATCAGCGGGCAGAACAGTCTTAACGATGGAATAGCAGAGTACGAATCCGGATTGGAAAAGTATGCCGCCGGAAGGGAGCAGTACGAGCAGGGACTGGCTGCCTATGAGGAAAATGCCGCAAAACTTGAGGCCGGCCAGGCTCAGTGGGAGGCCGGTAAGGCTGAGTATGAGAGTAAGATGAAAGAGCTGGAAGCCGGCCAGGCTCAGCTGGCGCAGGGAAGGGCGGAACTGGAGAAGCAGCAGGCCAGCTATGACGAACAGAAAGCGAACTTTGACCAGTTCACAGCGGCCAATCCCGAATTTGAAGGTACTCTCTTATATAATAAATGGAAGGACATGCTGGATAAAGGCGCCGCGGAACTGGACAGCGGCAGGGAAGAGCTTGACAGGCAGCAGGCAATTCTGGACGCGGGTGTTGCCTCCGCCGCCGACGCAAAGAGGCAGCTGGATGATGCGGAGGCGACACTGCAGGACGGTTTTGCGCAGCTTTCCTCAGCCCAGGCTCAGCTGCAATCCGCGGAAAGCGAGCTTAGTTCCGCCGGAAGCCAGCTCTCCGCCGCCCAGTCTGAGATCGAATCCGGCCGTGCGCAGCTGGACGAATCCAAAAAGGAACTGGACGACGCGAAAAAGGAACTGGAAGACTCGAGGCAGGAACTGGACGACGCGAAGCAGGAACTGGACGATTCGAGGCAGGAACTGGACGACGCGAAGCAGGAGCTGGACGACTCCCAACAGGAGCTGGATGACGCGGAAGCGGAACTGGCCGACGGCAAGAGCGAGCTTGACGATGCCTGGCAGGAGCTGGAGGATGCCCGTATTGAGATCGAGGACGGCGAAAAGGAGCTGGCCGATGGATGGGCCGAGTACCATGACGGCGAGCGGGAGCTTGCGGACGCCCGCGTCGATGGCCAGAAAGAGCTGGACGACGCGCTGGCGGAGCTGACCGACGGCGAGAAGGAATATCACGACGGCCTGGCCGACTACGAGGACGGCAAGAAGGAAGCGGACGAGGAGATCGCCGACGCCCAGAAGAAGCTGGACGATGCCCAGGCGGAGGTGGATGACGCTCAGGCGGAACTTGACGATATCGACGAATGCGAATGGTATGTCCTCGGGCGGGATACCAACATGGGCATCATGGGTTACGGCCAGGATTCCGAGCGCGTCGGCAACCTGGCGGATATCTTCCCGCTGATCTTCTTCCTGGTGGCGGCTCTGGCCTGCCTGACGACGATGACCCGTATGGTGGAGGAGCAGCGCACCCAGATCGGCGCGCTGAAAGCCATGGGATTCTCGCGGCTGGCCATTTCGAAGAAATACATCGGTTACGCGTTCGCGGCCAGCCTGATCGGCGGCGTGCTGGGGCTGGCGCTGGGCTGCACGCTGATCCCTCTCGTCATCGCCAACGCATTTAATATTATGTACAATATCCCCGCGCTGCGTTTCAAGAACCAGATGGGGATCTATGTCTTCTCGGTGCTGGCTGCCGTGGCCTGCACGACCGGCGCGGCACTCTGGGCCTGCCTCTCGACACTGGTGGATACGCCGGCCAACCTGATGCGCCCCCGCGCCCCCAAGCCGGGCAAGCGCGTCCTTCTGGAGCGCATCACGCCGCTGTGGAACCGCCTGTCCTTCACCTGGAAAGTAACGATGCGCAACCTGTTCCGCTATAAGAAACGCTTCTGGATGACCGTGATCGGAATCGGCGGCTGCACGGCCCTGATCGTCACCGGCTTCGGCCTGCACGACTCCATTTTCTCGATCCTCAACCGGCAGTTCGACGAGATCTTTCTCTACGATGCGACCGCCGGCCTGGATCCCGACGCCGCTCCGGAGGAAACCGCCCTCGTGGAAGAATACCTCTCCGGCAGCGACAGCATCGAACAGTACCTGATCTCCAGTGAGTCGATGGCGGAAGCGTCAACGGACGGCCCGGCCTACGATGTCAATCTGTTCGCGGTTGGCGATATGGATCAATTTACGCAGTTTATACGTCTGCGCCACCGCCTGGACGACGGCGAGGTGACGCTTCCGGAGGATGGAGTGATTATCACGGAGAAACTGTCCGAACTTCTGGGAGTCCATGCGGGCGATACGTTTACGCTGGAGAAGGATGACGAGCGCGTCACGACGGTGGTTGCCGATATCGTGGAAAACTATGTGCAGCATTATGTCTATCTGTCCGGCGGCGTCTATGAGGAACTGTTCGGCGGGCAGCCGGAGGCCAATGTGGTTCTGATCCGCTATAACGGGGATGCCGGCGCCGAACAGTCCGAGCGGGTGTCCGTAGATCTGATGGAGATGGATGCCGTTACTTCCTATTCTTATATCGCCACGATCCGCGACAATTTTACGAACAGTATGAACGCGATCGATTATGCCGTGATGATCGTCATCACGTCGGCCGCGGCCCTGGCCTTCGTGGTTCTCTACAACCTGACCAATATCAACATCACCGAGCGCACCCGTGAGCTGGCGACGCTGAAGGTGCTGGGGTTCTACGACCGCGAGACGACCGCCTATGTCTACCGCGAGAACATTTTCCTGACGATTTTCGGCATCCTGCTGGGGCTGGTTCTGGGACGGCTTCTGCATTCCTGGCTGATCCTGACCGTGGAAGTGACCCGCGTCATGTTCGGCCGCACCGCGCCGCCTTACGCCTATGTGCTGGCGGCCGTCCTCACGGCGCTGTTCTCCGTGATTGTCAATATCGCGGCGCATTTCAAACTGAAGAAGATCGATATGGTGGAAAGCCTGAAGACCGTCGAATAGACGCCGGCGATACGCCGTATTTCTTCTTAAACAGCTTGCTGAAGTGGTAGGCGTCATCGTAGCCCACGGTGGCGGCTACCTCTTTGATGCTGCCGGTCCAGCCGTTTTCCAGAAGCTCCTTGGCCCGGGACAGCCGGATGTCGATCAGGTGCCGGATGGGCGCCTCGCCGGTCTCCGCCTTGAAGATTTTGGAAATGTAATAGGGGCTCAGGTACATATTTTCCGCGATCTGATCCAGAGAAATCTTCTCGCTGTAATGTTCTTCAAAATAGTTCATGATCTGTTCCACCACATATTTGCGGCTGGCGGATTCGAAGGGGAAACCGCCGCGCTGTTCCTCCGTCTCGCATTGTTCCCGCACCAGAAGAACCATCACCTGCACCAGATAGGAGCGCATCATATAGTAACGCCCCCGGCGGTACACGGCGTTCTCCGCCTCCATGGCCGCGCAGATCCGTTCCAGACGCTGGCGCAGTTCCCCCTCCGTGTGCAGCACATAACCGTCCGGCGGCAGCGGCAGGCAGCCGGCGGGCAGGTCGCGGATCTGGAAATCATTGGCCCCGATATAGAATTCCACGCAGGGAGCCGCGTCTTCTTCCTCCGGGATCGGCTGGTGTTTTGTCCCGGGGTTGAGGATCAGCACGTCGCCTTCCGCAAGATCGCAGACCGTCCCCTCGACCCGGTAGCGGCTGCGGCCGGAGATGATGAACACCAGCTTCATATAATCATGGACGTGGATTTCCTCCCGCTCGCCGGTTCTGCGGCCCTTCCAGGCGAACAGGAAGGTCGGATTCAATTCCTGCGGGAACAGATTCTTCTCACACATGGATCAGTTACCTCCGCGGCGTACCGCTTCGCAAATTCCTACCCATTGTAATGGGTGACGGAAAAAATGTAAAGCGGATTCCGGGCCGCCGCCAAAAAAAACCATCTTTTGAACAAGATATTCCATTTCATTTTTCAGCGGTTGCGGTTAATTTATTAGGAATCATTCAAAACGGAGGTTATCTCTGCTATGGCACCAATCAAATGGTTCCTCTCGTTTCTGAAGAAGTACCGGCGCCTCATCGTCACCGGCCTGGTTCTGACGACATGTCTGGCCGTCCTCTCCATCGTCAATCCCTACATCTCCGGCGTGATCATTGACGATGTGATCGGTTTGGGCAATTACGGGAGGCTCCCCGGGCTCGTCGGCTGTCTGGTGCTTGTGACATTCCTCATCGGTTCCCTGCGCTTTCTCTGTCAGGTGACGTTTGAGACCGCTTCGCAGGGCGTCCTCTATGACATGCGCGACGCGGTGTACCGCAAGCTGCTGATGGAAGATTTCTCGTTCTACAACCGCAGCCGCACCGGCGACCTGATGAGCCGCCAGACCGGCGATATGGACGCGATCCGCAACTTCGTGGCGTCGATCATCTACGCGGTTTACCAGAATGTGCTGCTGTTTTTCTTTGCCCTGCTGATGGTATTTACGGTCAATGTCAGGCTTGCCCTGATGATGCTCGCCGTGCTTCCGTTTACCGCGGCCAATACCTATATGCAGGCCACGAGGGTCCGGCCGGCGTTCCGCAAAAACCGGGAATGTTTTTCCTCGCTGAACGCATTTGTGCAGGAAAATATCAGCGGCAACCGCGTCGTGAAAGCATTCGCCAAGGAAGATTACGAGATCAGCAAGTTCAACGTCGAGAACGACAAATTCCGCGACTGCCAGGTCCGCGCTTCGCGGATCTGGAGCAAATATATCCCGAACTTTGAAATCCTCTCCTACGCGCTGAATGTGATCCTGATGCTTGCCGGCGGCTATATGGTGATTCACGGGGAGATTACCCTGGGCGACATGGTCAAGGTCAACGGCTATCTATGGATGCTGAACAATCCGCTGCGAATGGCCGGCTGGTGGGTCAATGACGTGCAGAACTTCATCACCTCCGTGGAGAAGATCTATTCTACCTACAGCGAAGAGCCGAAGGTTCTCCCGCCGCGCATCGGCGGTATCCACAAGAAGCTCGCCGGCAGCGTGGAATTCCGCGATGTCTCCTACCAGGCGGACGACGGCGTGGACATCGTGACGGACGTGAGCTTCCGGGCGGAGCCGGGGCAGACCATCGGCATCATCGGCACCACCGGTTCCGGGAAATCGACGCTGATGAACCTGTTGTGCCGTTTCTACGACACGACCTCCGGGCAGGTGCTGATCGATGGCATGGACGTCCGCCAGCATGACCTCTACAACCTGCGTGACAACATCGGCATGGCCATGCAGGAAGTATTCCTGTTCTCCGACACGATCGAGGGCAATATCGCCTACGGCCGTCCCGACTGCGATTTCGAGGAGGTGCATCAGGCGGCTGTCATGGCGGACGCCAATCATTTCATCAAAGAAATGCCCGACGGCTACGACACCATCGTGGGCGAACGCGGCGTGGGGCTCTCCGGCGGCCAGAAGCAGCGCATCTCGCTGGCGCGTGCGCTTCTGAAAGATCCGGCGATCCTGATCCTGGACGACACCACTTCGGCTGTCGATATGGAGACGGAGAGCTACATCCAGAAGCAGTTGAAGAATATCCAGCAGTCCAAGGGCTGCACCGTGTTCGTGATCGCGTACCGGATCTCGTCGATCCGGGACGCCGACCTGATCCTTGTCATGGACCACGGCCGCATCATCGAGCGCGGGACTCACGAGGAACTGCTGCGGCGGAACGGCTACTATGCCGGGACGTTCCGCAGCCAGTACGGCGAGATCCCCTACGACCTGCTGAAAGAGCGGGAGGAAAGGAGGAAATAATTATGGCGCGCAACCGGTACGATGTAGACGAAACTCTGGAAACCGGATTTGATCTGAAACAGCTGAAACGCCTGCTGCAGTACATCAAACCCTACACCGGCAGGATGACCGGCGTTATCTTCATGATGCTGAGCGCGGGCGCCCTGACAATGGTGGTTCCGATGTTTCTGAAGCAGATCATGGATGTGTACATTCCGGAGAAGAATATGAACGGGGTGATCCTGGTGAGCGTGCTGACCCTCGTGATCGCCATATATTCCTCCACCTGCACGCGGCTGAAGGTGCGGGCCATGAGCGTCATCGGGCAGAGCATCATCCACAAGATACGGTCCGATCTTTTCTGCCACCTGCAGGAGCTGCCGTTCTCGTACTACGACGACCGTCCCCACGGCAAGATCCAGGTTCGCGTCGTCAATTACGTGAACAGTTTGAGCGATCTTTTGAGCAACGGCATCGTCAACACGATCACCGATCTCTGCAACCTGGTTTTCATCGTGGCTTTCATGCTGATCAATGACGTCCGGCTCACCGGTATCTGTATGTGCGGCCTGCCCGTGCTGGCAGCCGTAATCATTTTCATCAAACGCAGGCAGAGGCGGGCATGGCAGATCCAGTCCAACAAGCAGTCGAACCTGAATGCCTATATCGCCGAGAGCATCAACGGCATCCGCGTGACGCAGTCTTTCGTGCGCGAGAAGGAAAATACGGGCATCTTCAACCGCTTAAGCGGCAGTTACCGCCAAGCATGGATGCGGGCCGTGATGTTTAACTTCGCGATGGGGCCGAGTGTGGATATCATTTCCTCGATCACGACGGCGTTCATCTATATGCTGGGCATCCAGTGGATCATCGGGCCGGAACATTCGCTGACAACCGGCACGCTGATCCTGTTCACCTCCTACATCGGACGTTTCTGGGCGCCGATCAATACGCTGGCGGCCTTCTACAACAACCTGCTGACGGCGATCTCCTATCTGGAGCGGATCTTCGAGACGATCGACGAACCTGTTCTGGTAAAGGACGCGCCGGGGGCCGGGGAAATGCCGCCGATCCACGGGGATGTGGAATTCCGGGATGTCAGCTTCAGCTACGATGAGGGCCACGAAGTCCTGCACCGGATCAATTTCAGGGTGAATCAGGGGGAGACATACGCGATCGTCGGGCCGACCGGCGCAGGCAAATCGACGATTGTGAACCTTCTGAGCCGTTTCTACAATGTGGATTCGGGCGAAATCCTGATCGACGGCGTCGATATCTCGACGGTGACGATCCACTCCCTGCGGACGCAGATGGGCGTCATGATGCAGGACAGCTTTATCTTCTCCGGGACGATCATGGACAATATCCGCTACGGCAACCAGGAGGCGACCGACGAACAGGTGGTCGCGGCGGCGAAGACCGTCCGGGCGCATGATTTCATTATGCAGATGGAGAACGGGTACGACACGCCGGTGAATGAGCGCGGCAGCAGGCTTTCGGCAGGGCAGCGGCAGCTGATCTCGTTCGCGCGGGCGCTGCTTGCGGACCCGAAGATTCTCATTCTGGACGAAGCGACTTCCAGCATCGACACCGAGACGGAGCTTCTGCTGCAAAAGGGGCTGGCGGAACTTCTGAAAGGGCGGACCTCCTTCATCATCGCGCACCGCCTGTCCACAATCAAGAACGCGGACTGCATTCTGTATGTGGATAACGGCGGAATCGTGGAGAGGGGAACACACGAGGAACTCCTGGAGAAGCGCGGCGCGTATTACGAGTTATATATGTCGCAGTATGACTTCCTCAGTTCACGCGCCGGTTAACCTTCCGGAGCGTTTGTGCTTGCACAAGGACGATCCGGAATGTCAACCGGCGCAGGGAGCGCCCCCGCATGAGCAAAACGGAGCTGCGAAGCAGCGCAGGAGCCCCGTAAGGGGCGGGTTTTGCGAATGACCAAGGGAGCGCGGGTGAACTGAGGATCACGCGCCGGTTGACCTTCCTTCCATCTCAAGCGCCGCGCCGATAAAGCCGGCGAACAGCGGATGCGGTTTATTGGGGCGCGACTTTAATTCCGGATGTGCCTGAGTGGCGATGAACCACGGGTGATCCGGCAGCTCGATCATCTCGACGATGCGGCCGTCGGGAGAGAGCCCGGAGAGCAGCATACCGTGCGAAGTCAGCGCATCGCGGTAGTCATTGTTTACTTCATAGCGGTGGCGGTGCCGCTCAGCGATCTCTTTCTTCCCGTAGAGGGCGTAGGCTTTGGAGCGCTCGTCCAGCACACAGGGGTAGGAGCCGAGCCGCAGGGTGCCTCCGATGTTCTTGACGCCGTTCTGTTCCGGCATCAGGTGGATGACCGGGTTCGTCGTGCCGGGATTCAGCTCGATGCTGTGGGCGTCGGCCAGTCCCAGGACGTCGCGGGCGAATTCCACGATGGCCAGCTGCAGGCCGAGGCAGAGCCCGAGAAAGGGGACGCCGTGCTCGCGGGCGTAGCGGATCGCGTAGATCTTGCCGTCGATGCCGCGGTCCCCGAAGCCGCCCGGCACAAGGATGCCGCTGACGCCACCGAGGATTTCATCCACATTTTCCGGGGTGACGGTCTCGGAATCCACCCATTTGATATGAACCGAGGCGTGATGGGCCACGCCGCCGTGTTTTAGCGCTTCGACGACGGAAATGTAGGCGTCGTGGAGCTGGATGTATTTGCCGACCAGGGCGACGGTGACGTCACACCGCGGATGCTTCCAGGCGTCGATCATGGCGCGCCAGTCGGCCAGATCCGGTTCGGGACAGGGCAGATGCAGGCACTCGCAGGCCACCTCGGCCAGATGCTCGTTCTCCATCTCCAGGGGAACCTCATAGAGTACGTCCACGTCCATATTCTGAAGGACATGGGACTGGGGGACGTTGCAGAACAGGGCGATCTTGGCACGGATGCCGTCGTCCAGCGGGTGTTCGGTCCGGCACATGATGATGTCCGGCTGGATACCCATGCCCTGCAGATCCTTGACGCTGGCCTGCGTCGGCTTGGTCTTCAGCTCGCCGGAGGCTTTCAGGTACGGAACAAGGGTTACATGGATCAGCATGGTGTTGCCGGGGCCTTCCTCGCGCATGAACTGGCGGATGGCCTCCAGAAATGGCTGACCCTCGATGTCGCCGACGGTGCCGCCGACCTCGATGATGACGATCTTCGTATGTTTTACGGTGTCGTCTGCCGCGGCGAGGCAGCCAGGGGCGTTTTCTTCTCCGAGCGGCTGGCTCCCGTCAGGCAGCATTTCACCGGCCGCGTCATCCCGGTCGCGGTAAAAGCGGCTTTTTATCTCGTTGGTGATATGAGGGATAACCTGGACAGTTCCGCCGCCGTAGTCGCCGCGGCGTTCCTTGTGCAGTACGCTCCAGTAGATCTTACCGGTGGTGACGTTGGAATCTTTCGTGAGGCTCTCATCGATGAACCGCTCGTAGTGTCCCAGGTCAAGGTCGGTTTCGGCGCCGTCGTCAGTGACGAAAACCTCGCCGTGCTGGACGGGGTTCATGGTTCCGGGATCGATATTGATGTAAGGATCGAGCTTCTGCATGGTTATCTGATAACCGCGGGCTTTTAACAGACGACCCAGGGATGCGGCGGTGATGCCTTTCCCCAGTCCGGAGACGACTCCTCCTGTGACAAAGATATATTTAACGGGCATGATAAGGAACCTCCCTCGTGAAAAACAACGTTTTCATTATAATACAGCTTCCGACGGAAAATCCAGTACTTTTTTTACATTTTTTTAAGGGATTTTTGTGAAGTCGGTTCTTGATTTATGGGGAAACTCTAAGTATAATAAAAAGCGGTATGCCTGAATTCGATACGGGAGGAAGGACCCTGCCTGCGGAGCGGGCAGAGCGGCAGGGATAGGATAAGAGCAGGAGAACGGAACTTATGAATGATCGAAACCGTAATAACCAG
>CAYYHX010000023.1:0-1849 GCA_964471835.1 uncultured Hungatella sp. | reverse complement strand
AGGATAAGAGCAGGAGAACGGAACTTATGAATGATCGAAACCGTAATAACCAGAACGGGAAAAATTATAATCAGATATTCGGGATCATCCTTACGGCAGGCCTGATTACGCTGATTGTCGTGATGATGATGAGCAATTTCATGAACCGCCAGACGACGGTTCCGTATAATGAATTCCTGGACTACCTGGAGGCGGATCAGGTGGAGTCCGTCACGGTTGAGGGGAATGATATCTATTTTACGCTGAAGAGCGAGCGGTCGCTTCCCGGCATGTCCCTCACGCTGACGACGGTACGCATGGAGAGCGGCGACCAGCTGACCCTGCGGCTTGAGGAAGCCGGGGTCATCTATGAGCAGATCGAGCAGAACACGGCGCTGTGGAGCATCCTGAGTACGGTGCTGATGTTCGGCGCGCTGATCTTCCTGATGAATATGATGATGCGCCGCATGGGCGGCGGCGTCATGGGCGTGGGCAAGAGCACGGCCAAGATGTATATGCAGAAGGAGACCGGCGTCACATTCGCCGACGTGGCGGGGCAGGACGAGGCCAAGGAATCTCTCGTGGAGATCGTGGATTTTCTGCACAATCCGGGGCGCTATACCCATATTGGCGCGAAGCTGCCCAAGGGCGCTCTGCTCGTGGGGCCGCCCGGAACCGGCAAGACGCTTTTGGCGAAGGCCGTGGCCGGGGAGGCGCATGTGCCGTTCTACTCCCTGTCCGGTTCGGATTTTGTGGAAATGTTCGTGGGCGTGGGCGCGTCCCGTGTCCGTGACCTCTTTAAGCAGGCGCAGGACAACGCGCCGTGCATTATCTTCATCGACGAGGTGGACGCCATCGGCAAGAGCCGTGATTCGCGCTACGGCGGCGTCAACGATGAGCGGGAGCAGACGCTGAACCAGCTTCTTTCGGAGATGGACGGTTTCGATTCGTCCAAGGGTCTTCTGGTGCTGGCGGCGACCAACCGGCCGGAGATCCTCGATCCGGCGCTTCTGCGGCCGGGCCGTTTCGACCGTCGGATCATCGTGGATAAGCCGGATCTCAAGGGACGTGTGGATATATTGAAGGTCCACTCGAAGAATGTGGCTCTGGACGAAACAGTGGATCTGGAGGCGATCGCGCTGGCGACTTCCGGCGCGGTAGGTTCCGATCTGGCGAACATGATCAATGAGGCCGCGATCCTGGCCGTGAAGAACGGCCGCCAGGCGGTGAGCCAGAAAGATCTGTTCGAGGCCGTGGAAGTGGTTCTGGTCGGTAAGGAGAAGAAGGATCGCGTCTTAAGCAAAGAGGAGCGGCGGATCGTCTCCTACCATGAAGTAGGCCACGCGCTGGTCAGCGCGCTGCAGAAGGACGCGGAGCCGGTGCAGAAGATCACGATCGTACCTCGCACGATGGGCGCGCTAGGTTATGTGATGCAGGTGCCGGAGGAAGAGAAGTACCTGAATTCCGAGAAGGAACTGAAGGCCATGCTGGTGGTCAGCCTGGCCGGACGCGCCTCCGAGGAGCTGGTTTTTGACACCGTGACCACGGGCGCGGCCAATGACATCGAGAAAGCCACGAAGATCGCGCGGGCCATGGTGACGCAGTACGGTATGTCAGAGAAATTCGGTCTGATCGGGCTGGCGACGCAGGAGGATCAGTATCTGAGCGGGCGCATGGTGCTGAACTGCGGCGAGGCCACGGCGGCCGAGATCGATCAGGAAGTCATGCGGATGCTGAAGGAGGCATACGCGGAGGCCAAGCGGCTGCTCGGCGAGAACCGTGACGCGATGGATGAGATCGCGGAATTCCTGATCCAGAGAGAGACGATCACGGGCAAGGAGTTCATGGACATCCTGCACCGGATACAGGC
>CAYYHX010000022.1:0-18175 GCA_964471835.1 uncultured Hungatella sp. | reverse complement strand
TTCTTCCCGGAAGCATCCCGGGAATCGGCGGCAGCAATGTCTATGTGCCTGAGGACGTGCTGACCGGAAAGGTGAAGTTCTCTGAAAAAACCGTCGCCGTGATCGGCGGAGGGCTGACCGGTATGGAAACTGCCGAATATCTCCAGGAGGCCGGCAATGAAGTATTCGAGGTGGAAATGGTGGATGCCATGGGAGCGGTTGGCTTCCCGCTGATGATCATGGACGCCACCACGGCCCTCGCCAGGCTGGGCGTGCGGACCATGCCGGGTCATAAGCTGCTGGAGATCCGCGAAAACAGCATCCTGCTGGAAGACAACGCGGGGTACCGGATCGAAGAACCCTGCGATGCCGTCGTCGTGGCCCTTGGGGTGCGCTCCGCCAATCCCCTGAAAGAGCAGCTGGAGGGGGACTGCAGGGTCCTCGTGGCCGGCGATGCGCAAAAGGGCGGCCGCAGAATTCCCGATGCCATCCATGAGGCATTTCGGGCGGCGTACCAGCTTAATAGGATTTAGACCGGCAGAAAATCCTTGACAATCTCCCTGTCCGTGGTTTATGATGTGGGATGAGAAAGGTTGGGACGGAGAGGAGTACATCCATAACCCTGCCAGAGAGGGCGGCCCATCGGATGGAAGGCAGCCCGAGGAAGTGTGGGTGGAAGGTCGCTTCGGAACCGGAGCGGGGAACCGTGCGGATTGCCGGGCTTGCTGCGCAGAGATATTGTAAGGGTGCGGAGCAGCGAGAGAGAAGGATCTGCGCATAGTAACTGCTTTCGTGTGGCTTGCGTTAGAAGGCCGTGAAAGATGAGGCGTGGCAGAGGTCCGGCGCGGGTCGTGCAGATTGGCTGAGAGTATCGGCTGCGCATGAATGTCTGCTTGTACAGTACAGGCAGCAGGCTCAGGCGACGTTTCATGAATAAAGGTGGTACCGCGGTTGATTCGCCCTTTGCATGAGAGATTGATCATGCAAAGGGCTTTTTTTCCGCGAAGCGTACCCGAGGGAGGCGCGTATTCGGAGAGAAAGCATCGAGGGAGCGTGGAGCCATCGGCGCCGCTTGCGGAGGCCGAAGGCTCCGAAGGCAGTCCGTCGCGGGCATTGGAAGAGAAAGAGTCCAAAGCGGCCTGCAGGGGAGGTGGTTCGGTGCAGGCAGACGGGAAGAAAAAGAAAGCGGCAGCCAGCTGCGACAGCTGCGCCAATCTGGTCTATGACGAAGATTATGAGGAATATGTCTGCGATGTCAGCATGGATGAGGACGACTATGGCCGCCTGATGACGGACCGGTTCTTCGTATGCCCTTACTACCGCGGCGGCGACGAATATGCCGTGGTGCGGCATCAGATGTGAACCGGAAACCTGAAAACGGAAAATGCCATTAAAACTTGAAAATGAAATAAAAAGGAGACAGAAGGCAGCATGAAGGAACTGGAGAAGAATTACAACCCCTCGGAAATCGAAGGAAAACTCTATGACCGCTGGATGAGCCGCGGCTACTTTAAGGCGAAGCCCAACCCGGACAAGAAGCCGTTCACGATCGTGATGCCGCCGCCCAACATCACCGGGCAGCTGCACATGGGTCACGCCCTGGACAACACGATGCAGGACATCATCATCCGCTACCGCCGTATGCAGGGCTATGAGACGTTGTGGCAGCCCGGCACGGACCACGCGGCCATCGCGACCGAGGTGAAGGTGACGGAAAGCCTGAAGGAGCAGGGCATCGAGAAGGAGGATCTGGGGCGCGACGGTTTTCTGGAGAAATGCTGGGACTGGCGGCGGGAGTACGGCGGCCGCATCATCAACCAGCTGCACAAGATGGGTTCTTCCGCCGACTGGGACCGCGAGCGGTTCACGATGGACGAGGGCTGTTCGGAGGCGGTGCTGGAGGTGTTCGAGCGCCTTTACCGGAAAGGCTGGATCTATAAGGGCAGCCGCATCATCAACTGGTGTCCGGTCTGCCGGACGTCCATCTCCGACGCGGAGGTGATCCATGAGGATCAGGAGGGCCATTTCTGGCATATCAATTATCCGATCGTAGGCGAGGAAGGCCGCTTCGTGGAGATCGCCACGACCCGCCCGGAGACTCTCTTGGGCGATACGGCGGTGGCCGTGAACCCGGAGGATGCGCGTTATCAGGATCTGGTCGGGAAAATGCTCGAGCTGCCGCTGACCGGGCGGCAGATCCCGGTGATCGCCGATTCCTATGTGGATAAGGAATTCGGAACCGGCTGTGTAAAGATCACGCCGGCCCACGACCCGAATGATTTCGAGGTGGGGAAGCGGCACGGCCTGGCGGAGATCAATATCATGCATGACGACGCGACGATCCATCTGCCGGGCAGCAGGTATGACGGCATGGACCGCTACGAGGCGCGCAAAGCCATCGTGGAGGATCTGGACCGGATGGGCCTGCTGGTGAAGGTGGTTCCCCATACCCACGCCGTGGGTACCCATGACCGCTGCGGCACGACCGTGGAGCCGCTCATCAAGCCCCAGTGGTTCGTGAAGATGTCGGAAATGATCAAGCCTGCCGTGGAGGCCGTGAAAAACGGGGAGATTACGCTGCTTCCCCAGCGTATGGAGAAGAATTTCTTCAGCTGGACCGACAACATCCGTGACTGGTGCATCTCCCGCCAGCTCTGGTGGGGACACCGCATCCCGGCGTATTACTGTGCGGACTGCGGCGAGATGACCGTCTCGAAGATCCGCCCGGAGAAATGCCCGAAATGCGGCGGCACGCATCTGGATCAGGATGAAGATACGCTGGATACCTGGTTCTCGTCCGCCTTGTGGCCGTTCTCCACGCTCGGATGGCCGGAAGAGACCGAAGATCTGAAGTATTTTTACCCGACCGACGTGCTTGTGACCGGCTACGACATCATTTTCTTCTGGGTCATCCGCATGATCTTCTCCGGCTACGAGCAGACCGGGCAGAAGCCGTTCCACACGGTGCTGTTCCACGGCCTGATCCGCGATTCCCTGGGCCGCAAGATGAGCAAGTCCCTGGGCAACGGCATCGATCCGCTGGATGTGATTGACAAATACGGTGCCGACGCGCTGCGTCTGACGCTTGTGACCGGCAACGCTCCCGGCAGCGATATGCGCTTCTACTGGGAGCGCGTGGAGAACAGCCGCAATTTCGCGAATAAGATCTGGAACGCGTCCAGATTCATCATGATGCATCTGGAGAAGGCATCGCCGGAGCAGCTGAGGGCCTATGACGTTGCCTTCGGCCTGAAGCCTTCTGCCGCGGCGGACGGCGGCGGGGCCTGCGCAGACGGGAGTGCTGCGCCGCAACTGACCCTTGCGGATAAATGGATTCTCTCCCGCGTCAACGATCTGGCCCGCGAAGTGACCGTCAACCTGGATAAATACGAGCTGGGCATCGCGATGCAAAAGGTCTATGATTTCGTGTGGGAGGAGTTCTGCGACTGGTACATCGAGATGGTGAAGGCCCGTCTTTGGGACGATGAAGATGAGACGCATACGGCGGCGGTCTGGACGCTTAAGACGGTGCTGGTGCAGTCCCTGAAGCTCCTGCACCCGTACATTCCGTTTATTACGGAGGAAATATTCTGCAATCTTCTGGATGACAACGAGACGGTAACCGTGGCACAGATGCATCCGGACGGGACCGTGACGGAGAGCGAGAGTACGGAACGATCCATCATGATTTCGTCCTGGCCGGTGTACCGTCCGGCGTGGAACTTCGCGAAGGAGGAAGCCGAGGTGGAGACCATCAAGGAAGCGGTGCGCGCGATCCGCACGGTGCGGACTTCCATGACGGTATCACCGAGCCGGAAAGCGCATGTGTATGTGGTTTCCGGGGATCAGGAGCTGCTGGATATCTTTGCCCGCAGCAAAGCGTTCTTTGCGCTCCTCGGGTACGCGAGCGAGGTCAGCCTGCAGACCGACAAGACCGGCATCCCCGAAGATGCGGTGTCGGCGGTGATCGCCCGTGCCGTGATCTACATTCCTCTGAAGGAACTGGTGGACGTCGAGAAGGAGATCGAGAGGCTCCGGAAGGAGGAGGAACGGCTGAAGGGCGAGCTTGCGCGTGTGGACGGGCTGCTTGGCAATGAGCGGTTCGTGAGCAAAGCGCCCGCGGCCAAGATCGCCGAAGAACACGAGAAGAAGCAGAAGTATGAGCAGATGATGGAGCAGGTGAAGGAGAGGCTGGCACAGCTGCAGTGAGCCGGTTGCTGTCTTCCTGCAGGCATTCCGGTTTGTCGGGGAAGAAACAAACGTCATGGAAGAAAAAGAGAATAAGGGGGATAAGTTCAATGAAGCGATACATGAAATTTTCTAATTTCAGTATTTTTGCCGTATTCATTTCCGGAATGGTACTGTTGTCTGTTTTTACAGCATGTTCGGCTTCGGAACCCGATGTTGATTACAGTGCCGTAATAGAGGGAAACGCTGAATTCCTTTTTATATCGGAAGGAACTGCCGAATCCAAAACAATCGGCGACGTTCCGGCCATTTTTGACCCGGACGGCCATTATGAAACAAAGATATGGAAATATGCTGCGGCAGATCTGGACGGCGACGGCAAGGAGGAGGCAATCCTCTCGGTTTATGGTGTGGCGGGCGATACGGGCGGTCAGATTATCCTTCATCAAGACGGTAAAACCATCTACGGTTACAAAACGGATAACCGGACGCTTGCAGAGATTAAAACCGATGGAACCGGCACATACTCCGATCCCACCGGCGTGTCAGAAGTCGGCATATGCCGCGTCTCTGATTTCAGCGATACGGGATATACGCTGGATAAATTCACATATGCCACCGGAGATTACAAGGGATTTGATACGTTTGTAGTCGATCACAAATCCGCAACCGAAGAGGAATATAACACTGCCTCGGAAAACCAGTCAAAAAAGCAGGATATAGACTGGATTGAGTTTTAAAATATAAATCTTGCAGCCATTGTTTTTCAGCCGGGCGCAGAGAACGGGCTGGCTGTTTCTTCGGGCGGCCCTTCGGGGATGTAGGAACCGGCCGGTTCCATTCCGGGATCTTCTATCTCCAGGGGGCTTGGCATGTCGCCGGAATAGCCGGAGTGTATGGTGCAGTAGCCGGGAACCGTATACGCGGAATCATCGGTTCCGGCGGAAACATCTTCGCCTTCCGGGAGCTTGATGCAGACCCTGGAGGCGCGTTCGGGACAGTAGCTGGTGGGAAGCTGTCCCGACTCAGGACAGACCGTTACCGCCACATGGACGTCGCATACATCCTTGGGCGCGGTTCCCCTGGCGAAATATTCGGTGTAGGTGGCGTCCCCGCGCGGATCCTGATTGCAGACGCCGTCGATCGCCAGTTTGCCGGACTTGCGGCAGATAACCGCCGTTTCCACGCTGTAAGGCTGTGTGAAACCGGGGTCGGAGAGGCCGTCATGGATCCGGCTCATGATCTTCTTCCAGATGACCTTATGGAAGGAGGTCTCGCCGTAATCGGCGTCCAGGCTCTGGTTCAGATCGTAACCGGCCCATACGCCGGCGGTGTAATAAGGCGTAAATCCCACGAACCATACGTTGGTGTTGGAAGTGGTCGTGCCGCTCTTGCCGGCGCAGGACATATTGTCCAGCCGGGCCGCCGTACTCGTGGAGGTGGGACCGCCGCCGGAACTGAATTTGCGCATGGGGATCATGGAATCCTTCATCGCGTCCGTCAGCAAAAAGGCGGTGGAATCCTTCAGTACACGACGGGTTTCGGGTTCATTGTCCAGAAGGATCTTGCCGTTGTGGTCCAGAATCTGCGTGAAGAAAATCGGCTCTTTATAGATGCCGCCGTTGGCGATGGTGGCGAAAGCTCCGGTCAGTTCCAGGTTCGTGACGCCTTCCGTAAGGCCGCCCAGGGCGGTAGCCGCGTTATAATCGGAGGCGGACAGCGTGGTGATGCCGAAATTCTGGCCGTATTCTACGCCGAGCTGAGGCGTCACCGTCTCCATCATGCACCGTACGGCTACGATGTTCATGGAATAAATGATCCCTTCGCGGATGCTGGAGTATCCCTGATAGCCGGATTGGTACCAGTTGCGGAAGGTTTTGGCGCCTACGGAGTACGGCGCGTCGTAATAAACGGTACCCAGCGTCGCATTGCAGGCGTCGAGCGCCGGGGCGAAGGAGGAGATAACCTTGAAGGTGGAGCCGGGCTGCCGGGGTACGTTAGTTGCGCGGTTCAGCGTCAGGTTCGCGGTCTTGGTGCCGCGGCCGCCGCTGATGGCTTTCACCTGTCCGGTCGCCTGGTCCATCAGGACAAAGGAAACCTGCGGCTGAAGGGTGATGTTGACGTATTCGCCGATCACCTCATCCCCGTCCTTGAGGAGATAGTCCTTGTAACTCTCGATATCCTCGCGGGCCGCTTCTTCACTGACGTAGAGGGCATTGAAGCTGCTGTCGCCCAGAACCTCCTCGTGCCAGTTGCGGATATGGCCGTGATTAAAATGTTCGGTCGTCCCGTCCGCGTGTGTTACGGAAAGACGGTATTCCAGGGAATACTTGGTGTTCTGGTAGTTATCCGGGTTGTTCACTTCCTCGTCAACGATGGCCTGGAGATCCGGGTCCTGGGCGGCCACGATCTGCAGGCCGCCGCTGTAAAGCAGGTTGTGCGCCTGCGTTTCGCTGTAGCCAAGCCGGTTGACCAAGGCGTCCCTGACCTGGCTGGTCAGCTCATCCACATAGTAGCTGTTGACCTTGTTGGTGTCCTTCACCGTGGAATCGACCAGCTGGATGCGGGAGTAGACGTCGTCGGCCATGGCCTCATTATACTCTTCCTCGGTAATGTATCCCTGTTCTTTCATGTACAGGAGAATGACTTCCCTCTTCTCCGCGTTCTTCTCCTGACCGGTGATCGGGTTCAGTGTCGAGGGATTCTGGGTGATGCCGGCGATGACCGCGCATTCCGACAGCGTCAGATCCGAAACTTCCTTATTAAAATAGCGCCTCGAAGCCACCTTGACGCCCAGGCAGTTATTTCCCAGGTTGATCGTGTTCAGATAGTTGGTCAGGATCAGCTTCCTGTCCATGGTTTTGGTCAGCTTCACGGCCAGATACTGTTCCTGGAACTTTCTCTCAAGGGTTTCTCCCAGGCTGGCCTCCCGGCCGCCGGAGAAGACATTGTTCTTAATCAGCTGCTGGGTGATGGTGCTGCCGCCGCCGTCGGAGGTGTTGTGGGTCAGGACGCCGCGCACCGCGCGCAGGATGGAACGGATATCGATGCCGTTGTGCTGCCAGAAGCGCGAATCCTCGATGGCGACGAAGGCGTCGATCAGGTCCTGGGGGAATTCGTCGTAGGTCGCCGGATCGCGGTTGGAATCCGCCTGCACCAGAGTGGCGATCAGGTTCCCCTTGCTGTCATAGACGGTGGTGGCCAGGCCCTGCGGTACGATGCTGTCGATGTTGATCTCGGGCGATTCGTCGATGATGGACTTGATGATGCCCACGCCCAGGCTGGTTCCGAATCCGGCGCACAGGACAAGGAGCAGAAGGAACACCTTCACAGCGGTCAGAAGCACTTTATTGCCGAGCTTCCGGGTGCTGGAGGTGGCGTCCTTTATCTTTTTCTCGGTCGATTTTCTCCCGTAATTCATGGAAAAGCCCCCTTCACCGCCCCATTATAGCAAAATCCTGCAGGCAATTCAATATCCGGTTTTTTACGGGTTTCTTGAGCCGCCGTATCTCGGGAACGGTTCAGACGGCAGAAGAACAAGAGTCAAAACAGGCATTAATCTTACTTATAAGCATGTTTTGGCCCCGTTCCCACATCGGATATCATCGGATGCTTCTTTTGCGTCCAGCGGCCGTGTAAGAAGATGTGCCGCCGGAACGGTTACGCCGTCTGAACTGTTATATCGTCGGAACTGTTATGCATTCTCATGGTTGCAGAGAGAGGGATTCTGTATTATGATGGACACGGCCACCGATGTGGGAGTTCACGCCCCGCGTTGGATGGAAAGGAGACGGCATGGCAAGCGGGTACAGGATCTTGTGGGAAGGCGGAACGGGCGAGCTGGTGGAGAAGAAGTCGCGTTTTATCGCGACGGCGCAGCCGGCGGCGACGGAGGAAGAGGCGGCGGCGTTCATCGAGAGTATGCGCAGGAAATACTGGGACGCGAGGCACAACTGCTATGCCTATGTTCTGGGCGAGCAGGGGCGCCTGCAGAAATGCAGCGATGACGGCGAGCCGGGCCAGACGGCGGGCAGGCCGATGCTGGACGTGCTTCTGGGCGATGGCGTGCGCGATATCTGCGTGGTCGTCACCCGGTATTTCGGCGGCGTGCTTCTTGGCACCGGCGGGCTGGTGCGCGCGTATTCCGGCGCGGTGCGGGAGGCGCTGAAGAACAGTAAGATTGTCGAAAAATGTCCCGGCCGCCGCATGGAGATCGAAACCGACTACACGGGCATCGGAAAGGTTCAGTACCTTCTCGCCAAAAGAAAGCTGCCTGTGCTGGATACGAGGTATACGGACCGGGCGGACGTATCCGTGATGGTCCCGGCGGATGAGGCGGAGCGTCTGAAGGCCGAGATCACGGAGCAGACCGCAGGCAGGGCGCGGATCACCCTTGGCGATCCGGCGTATTACAGTGTGATTGACGGGGAGGCCGTTTTATTTTAATCAAGATTCCCTTGCTTTTGCCCTGTCCCGGTGTTATAGTAGGAAATTGTAAAAGACCGGGACATGCCCGATCTTCCGCGGCCCGCGGGCCGCGATGCGGGGAAGAAGACAGTCAGTTATGAGGATGAAACGAGAAGACGTCAGGAACGTTGCCATTATCGCCCACGTGGACCATGGCAAGACGACGCTTGTGGACGGACTGCTCCGTCAGAGCGGCGTATTCCGCGCGAACCAGGAAGTGGTAGAGCGCGTCATGGATTCCAACGACATCGAGCGTGAGCGCGGCATTACCATATTATCGAAGAACACGGCGGTATCCTATAAAGGGACGAAGATCAATATCGTGGACACGCCCGGCCACGCCGATTTCGGCGGGGAGGTCGAGCGCGTGCTGAAGATGGTGGACGGCGTCATCCTGGTGGTGGACGCCTACGAAGGACCGATGCCCCAGACCAAATTCGTGCTCCGGAAGGCATTGGAACTGGATCTGTACGTCATTGTCTGTATCAATAAGATCGACCGCCCGGAGGCGAGGCCGGAAGAAGTGGTGGACGAGGTGCTGGAACTTCTGATGGATCTGAATGCCTCCGACAAGCAGCTGGACTGCCCGTTTGTCTACGCGTCCGCCAAGGCCGGATTCGCGGTGAAGAACCCGGGCGATCCGGGCGTGGATATGGGGCCGCTCTTCGAGACGATTATCGAGCATATTCCCGCTCCGGAGGGGGATCCGGAGGCGGGTACCCAGGTGCTGATCAGCACCATTGATTATAATGATTATGTAGGGCGCATCGGCGTCGGCAAGGTGGACAACGGCCGCATCTGCGTGAACCAGGAATGTGCGCTGGTCAACCATCATGAGCCGGATAAGATGCGTAAAGTGAAGATCAGCAAGCTGTATGAGTTTGACGGTCTGAACAAGGTGGAGGTTCAGGAAGCGACGGTAGGGGCCATCGTGGCCATTTCCGGCATTACCGATCTGCATATCGGGGATACGCTCTGTTCTCTGGACAAGCCGGAGGCGATTCCGTTCCAGAAGATTTCCGAGCCAACGATTGCCATGAATTTCATGGTTAATGACAGTCCGATGGCGGGGCAGGAGGGCAGATTTGTCACTTCCCGCCATATTCGGGACAGGCTTTTCCGTGAGCTGAACACGGATGTGAGCCTGCGGGTGGAGGAAACCGATTCGCCTGACTGCTTCAAGGTGTCGGGACGGGGCGAGCTGCATCTGTCTGTTTTGATTGAAAATATGCGCCGCGAGGGCTACGAGTTCGCAGTCAGCAAGGCGGAGGTACTCTATAAGTATAACGAGCGCGGCCAGAGACTGGAGCCCATGGAACTGGCCTACATCGACGTGCCGGAGGAATTTACCGGCGTGGTCATCCAGAAGATGACATCCAGGAAAGGGGAGCTGCAGGGGATGAGTCCGGCTCAGGGCGGATACACCAGGCTGGAGTTCTCGATCCCTTCCCGCGGCCTGATCGGCTACCGGGACGAGTTCCTCACGGATACCAGGGGCAACGGCATCATGAATACGGTCTTTGACGGCTACGCGCCCTACAAGGGGGATCTAAGCTACCGCAAGACCGGTTCCCTGATCGCCTATGAGGGCGGCGAGACGGTGGCTTACGGCCTGTTCGCGGCGCAGGACCGCGGCGTGCTTTTCGTCGGACCCGGCGTGAAGGTCTATGCGGGCATGGTCATCGGCCAGAGTCCCAAGCCGGATGACATCGAGCTGAACGTCTGCAAGACGAAGAAGCTGACCAATATGCGCTCCGCCGGCGCGGATGAGGCTCTGAAGTTATCGCCGCCCCGGGAGATGAGTCTGGAACAGTGCTTGGACTTTATAGATACCGACGAACTCCTGGAAGTGACGCCGAAAAGTCTGCGGATACGCAAGAGGATTCTTGATCCGACTTTACGGAAACGCGCGTCATTCAAGAAGGATCCGGTCAGAACAGAGTAGCGGGAACCGCGCGGCCGTTTCCCGGAATCTCCATTTCATTTTCCCATAAAACAGAAAGAATGAAAAGGAGATGCCATGTCAAGAAATGCGATAGATAACAATAAAGTCAGTGTGACCGGCAAGATCGTGAGCGGTTTCACATACAGCCACGAAGTATACGGAGAGGGTTTCTTTCTGGTCGATGTGAAGGTCAGCCGGCTAAGCGATCAGGCGGATATCATACCGCTTCTGGTTTCGGACAGACTGATTGACATATCGGAGAATTACATCGGCCGCACGGTGGAGGCGGCCGGCCAATTCCGTTCCTATAATTTCCATGAGAGCGCAGGCAGCCATCTGGTTCTGTCCGTATTCGTGCGCCATATCCGTTTTCTGGATGAATTCACCGACTATACGAAGGCCAACCGGATCTTTCTGAACGGCCGTTTGTGCAAGGCGCCGGTTCACCGCATGACGCCGCTGGGCCGGGAGATCGCGGATCTTATCCTGGCCGTGAACCGGCCCTTCGGCAAATCAGATTATATTCCCTGCATCGCCTGGGGACACAATGCCAGCTATATATCCGGTTTCGGGGTGGGAACCAGGCTCCGCGTCTGGGGACGTGTCCAGAGCCGGGAGTATTCGAAGAAGCTGGATGAAACGCAGTATGAGAAGCGGGTCGCGTATGAGGTATCGGTTAACCGGCTGGAGACGGCGGCTCCTGCCTATTATATGGAGGCGGGGTACCGGTCTTGTCTGGCGGACGCGGCGGCGCAGCCCCGCTTGATGGATGCAGCGGTTCCGTCCCGCATGGCAGACGCGGCGGCGCAGTCCCGCATGATGGATGCAGCGGTTCCGTCCCGCCTGGCGGAACCGGCGTCCCGATTTCATGGTTTCATCTGACGGTTGACAAACTGCGGGAATGATGGTAGGATGTAGAAAATTGAACAGAAGTGATAGAGGTTGCGCGATATCATGAGTAAGGGGCGGATGCAGCAGGTGCAGACGAAGCCTTCTGAAAGGGAAAGCGCCGAAGAGGAGTGTGTCCTGCCGGCACGAATCTGGGCATACGGTAAACAGCCGTATGACTGTCATCCGATCAGGGTGGAGAGCTACACTGAAAGCGTAAATGATGCGCAGACTTTAAGAACCGGCTTTCCGAAGCCGGTTCTTTTGACGGATCTTATGATGGCAGTTTCTGTGAGGAAGATTTTTGTACCGGGATATTCCGGCGCGCCGCTGTCACGGCTGGGAAGAAGGTTAAGGTTTCGTAAGAAGATACAAGGAGGGCTGTTATGGCTATTTTCAAAGGAGCGGGCGCTGCGCTGATTACTCCGTTTCAGGAAAACGGAGACGTGAATTACGACAAGCTGGATGAGATTCTGGAAGAGCAGATCGCGGGCGGAACGGATGCGGTGATCATCTGCGGGACGACCGGGGAGTCTTCTACCATGTCCCACGCGGAACATCTGGACGTGATCCGGTTCGCGTGCGAGCGCGTGAAAGGCAGGATTCCCGTGATCGCGGGAACCGGTTCCAACTCGACGAAAGAGGCCGTTTATCTGTCGGAGGAGGCGGAGAAGGCCGGGTCGGACGGACTGCTTCTGGTGACGCCTTATTACAACAAAGCGACCCAGGGCGGACTTATTGTCCACTACCGGACGATTGCGGCCGCGGTGAAGATTCCGATTCTCCTGTACCATATTCCGGGCCGGACCGGCGTGACGATGACGCCGCAGACCATGGCGACGCTGTGCAGGGAGGTGCCGAATATCGTGGGCGTGAAAGAGGCCAGCGGGAACTTCTCGTCCATCGCGACGATGATGAATCTGGCGGACGGCTGCATTGACCTATATTCCGGCAACGATGACCAGATCGTACCGATACTGGCGCTGGGCGGCAAGGGCGTGATCTCGGTGCTGTCCAATGTGGCGCCCGGGCAGACCCATGATCTGTGCCGGAAGTTCTTTGACGGCGACGTAGAGGGCAGCCGGAAGATGCAGCTGGAAGCGATCCCGCTGATCTCGGCGCTCTTCAGCGAGGTGAATCCGATCCCGGTGAAGGCGGCGATGAACCTGATGGGCAAGGAAGTCGGACCGCTCAGGCTGCCGCTTACGGAGATGGAACCGCAGAATCGGGAGAAGCTGGCGGCGGCGATGCGCGCGTACGGAATCCTGTAAGGAAGACAACAGCATCCTCCGCAGGCGGAATGCGGGAGCTTGTGACAATGTGATTGCGGAAGTTGATAGATATATGGAAAGGACAGGCGGTACGATGGTAAGGATACTTCTTCACGGCTGCAGCGGCGCGATGGGGCGGGCTGTGTCGGATATTGTGAAAGGAATGGACGAAGCGGAGATCGTCGCCGGTGTGGACGTGAATACGGAGCAGGCGGACGGTTATCCGGTGTACGGGCGTCTGCCGGACGTCACGCAGGACGCGGATGTGATCGTTGATTTCGCGGCGGCGTCGGCCGTGGACGGCCTGCTGTGTTTCGCGGAGTCGAGGAAGATGCCTCTGGTACTCTGCACGACGGGGCTTTCTGACGCGCAGCTGGACAGGGTGCGGGACTGTGCCGGTCATGTTGCGGTACTGCGCTCGGCGAATATGTCGCTGGGGGTGAACCTGCTCTTAAAACTCGTGCAGGACGCGGCGAAGGTGCTGGCGGAAGCCGGGTTCGACATGGAGATCGTGGAAAAGCACCATAACCGGAAGCTGGACGCGCCCAGCGGAACCGCTCTCGCGCTGGCGGATTCGTTAAACGAGGCCATGAATGGCGCGTATCATTACGAATATGACCGCCACGGGCGCCACGCGAAGAGGGATCCGAAGGAAATCGGCATCTCGGCGGTGCGCGGCGGCAGTATCGTCGGAGAGCATGACGTGATCTTCGCGGGACAGGATGAGGTCGTGACGCTGAGCCACGCTGCCTACTCGCGGACGGTGTTTGCCAAGGGAGCCGTGGAAGCGGCGGTCTTCCTGGCAGGAAAGCCAGCGGGACTTTATTCGATGGCGGATGTGATCGGCGCACGGGGATGATCCATGTTCCGCGGATTCGTTCTTTTGTGCTTTTATCATGGAAAGAAGGGTTTATTGGTCAGTGATAGATCTTCTTTTGCTCAAAAACAGGTTCCGAGGTTACATCTACGCCCAGTTTCCGGAACGAACGGATATCGACTCTCGACAGGATGACCGAGGTGTGGGCCTGGCAGCCTGAGAGCTTTGACAGCTGATCCAGCGCTTTCTGGGCGTTGGGGTCGGAAGCGGCACACATCGAGAGGGCAATCAGGACTTCATCCGTATGGAGACGCGGGTTCCTGCTGCCGAGATAGCCGACTTTCAGGCGCTGGATCGGCTCGATTGCCGACGGCGCGATCAGGTGTACTTTGTCCGGAATCCCGCCCAGGGCCTTCACCGCATTCAGCAGGAGCGCCGCCGAGGCACCCAGCAGGTCGCTGGTACGGCCGGTCACGATCCTTCCGTCGGGAAGTTCCATCGCTGCCGCCGGACCTCCGGATATCCGGGCCTTGACCTTGGCTGCGCTGACTACTTTCCGGTAATCGGGCGTGATCCGCGCCTGCTTCATCAGCAGTTCGATCTTGTAAACTTCATCTTCTGTTTTCTCGCCGCGGGCCATGTTCTCCAGCGCATGGTAATATCTCCGCACGATCTCCTGCAGGGATGCTTCCCGGCAGGCCGCGTCATCGATGATGCAGTATCCTGCCATATTCACGCCCATGTCCGTCGGGGACTTGTAGGGACTCTCACCGTAGATGCCCTCAAAGATGGCGTTTAGTACCGGGAAGATCTCCACATCGCGGTTATAATTCACGGTTGTCTCGCCATAGGCCTCCAGATGGAAAGGGTCGATCATATTGACGTCGTTCAGATCCGCCGTAGCGGCTTCGTAGGCCAGGTTTACCGGATGCTTCAGCGGCAGGTTCCAGATCGGAAATGTCTCGAATTTGGCATAGCCGGCCTTGATGCCGCGCTGGTTCTCGTGGTACAGCTGGGAAAGGCAGGCGGCCATCTTGCCGCTGCCCGGTCCCGGCGCCGTGACGATCACGAGAGGACGGGCGGTGCGGATATAATCGTTTCTGCCGAACCCGTCCGCGCTTACGATGAGGGAGACATTGTTTGGATAGCCGTCGATGCGGTAGTGGCGGTAGACCGTGACGCCCATGTGTTCTAACTTGTTCCGGAACGTATCTGCCGCCGGCTGGCCCGCGTACTGGGTAATGACGACGCTTCCTACATAAAGCCCTTTATCCCGGAAGGACTGGATCAGACGCAGGACGTCCTCATCATAAGGGATTCCCAGATCATAGCGGATCTTGTTCTTCTCGATGTCAGCGGCATTGATGGCGATGACGATCTCCGCCTGATCCGCTAGCTGCAGGAGCATCTGAAGCTTGCTGTCTGGCCTGAAACCCGGCAGGACGCGGGAGGCGTGGTAGTCGTCGAAGAGTTTCCCTCCGAATTCCAGATAGAGTTTGTCCCCGAACTGACGGATGCGCTCACGGATCTGCCGTGACTGGGTGAGCTGGTATTTTTCATTGTCGAAGCCGATGCTTGCCATAAGATATGAAGCCTCCTGTGCGGCGGTGACACGGCTAAAGCCGGATGGTTTGGGGTTGTGCAGACGAAAACAGTATACCATATCCCTGCAGGAAATGCATCAGGTTTTGTGAAAGGATGCAAAATCATCATGACAATGGGGATGAGATATGGTAGAATGGATGGCGTCCGGAATCTACGAATGGCGGAGGCGGTGAGAGAATGATGCGGGTTAAGGATGATCTCTCTAAAACAAAAACGAAACGGGGAATAAGCCTGTCCGTTCTTTATCTGACAGTGCTTTGCCTTCTCTGTTGCTGCGCTGGAAACGGCAGGGAAGCGGCGGCGGTTCAGGGAGCGGGGATAAATCCCCTCCCGGCGCAGGAGTTTGTGCCGGGGGCGGAAGGCAGGGCTGAAGCCAATCCACCAAAGGAAGATGCGGGAAATCCGTATGGAGAAGGGAACTGGGAGGAAAAGGCGGAAGAAACCGTTCACAGGGGGACGCTGGAGGGCGGGAACCTGACAAAGGGGCAGCAGGAAGCCATCCTTTGTTACATGGATCGGTATTATGAAGCGCTTTCTTCTCTTGAAATGAAGGATCTGTCGGATCTTTTTGCTGAAGACGCCGCCGGCCAGCTGGCTTTTCACGAGAATACCCTGGAATATATGATTGCGTTACGCAAAATGCAGACGGTCGATCTGCGGCTGGACGATTATTCCTATCAGATACGGGTTCTGGAGGTTCAGATGCGGGAGGACGGAAGTGTCGATATAGGAGCGGACGAACAGAACCGGCTCCGGTTTGCGCTGATGCCGGAAACCACGTCGGAGTATCCGGCCTGCCGGCATGATTTTACGCTTGTACCGGAGAATGGCCGGTGGGTTCTCGCGCGGCACGTACAGTGGGAAGGCGCTTTCTGGAATATGCTGAAGGGATATCAGGATCAGGATCTGGAGCAGCTTGCGGACGCGGAAGGGATATTTGCAGAGCGCAGGGAACTGCTTCTGAATGACGCGGCGGATGATCTGCGAAAACGCACGGAAACTTCCGTCAGTGCGCCGGTTCCGGATGAAATCCCGCTTCACGCGTACGACCGCGAAGCGGCTGTGGCTTATGCGCGGGCGCATGCGGGCGAGCGGAGCGGAGACTGGCATGATTACAGCAACGAGGGCGGAAACTGCCAGAATTTTGCTTCTCAGTGCCTGTTGGCCGGAGGGATACCGATGGATGGCGCGGGCGACGCGAAGTGGTACTGGTACGGAGAGGCGCTGTCTGACGGATCGGAAACCGCCGGATGCGCCCTGTCCTGGATTAATGTAGACGGTTTCCGCGCCTATGCCCGTGACAATCGGGGAGAGGGTCTGGCGGCGGTCGTGGATGCCGGTTATTTCAGCGGAGAGAAAGGCGACCTGATCATGATGGGGACTCCCGAGGATTGGAATCATGTGGTCGTTATCTCCGAGGTGGTGAAAGATGAAAACGGAAAGGCCGTCGATTACTTGATCTGCTCGAATACTACGGATGTACGGGATTTCCCGGTCAGTGCCTATCCGTCGGCAGGCAGGTCTCTGATCCGGATTCTCGGATGGAACTGAACCCGCGGGGAACGCCGCATTGATGGTGAGACGGCGGATTATAAGTAACAGTTCAGAACTGTTACGATTATAATGCCGCCATGCCCTGCAAAGTTAAGAAAAAGGAATGACAGATTTGCGCGCCCGTTGTATAATATGGAAGGCTCTAAGGTAAGGTTATGATTCGCAGCGCGGTGCGCAGGCCGCGGGAGGAGAGCGCGGGGAACCGCGGGAGGAGACTATGGGCAGGACGGAAGAGTATGTCGCTGCGCTCGAGAAAGCGCATCTGTTTGAGAGTCCGGAGCATATGACACGGTTCAGGGAACTGCTGGACTGCTATTCGGAATATCCGTTTTTTACGAAGGGACTATGCAAATGCATGTATCTGTCGGCGTGGGATGAGGAACATTTCGCCATCATGCTGCAGACATTGAATGATATGGCGCTCGGCAGGGAACAGAATACGGATGATATGCGGTTCCAGGGGGAACTGCTGGCGGAGGAGCATATGGACGGGGAATATTATATCTATCATCTGTCCTGCGCGCTTTTGGACGGAAGGCCGTTTCGACCGGAGGAGTACCGGAATGTGAGCGGGCATTACCGGTATATCATCACCCGCGGCCTTCAGGCGGCGGAAGTTATTGACAAGGTGTGAGAGAAGTTGCGGGACGGTTTGGGGAAATGGATCCGCCGGAGCGGAACGGTCGGGCGAAGGGCGGGAACCGTGCCAAAGCGCGGGGGATACGGATGGCAAAGGGTTCCTGTGATCGTCTGCCTGGCGATGCTTCTGGTATGTCTGCCGGCTGGCGGATGCGGCGGAGGAATGCAAGGGGCTTCAGGCGAGGCTGAGGAAGAAGAGGCTGCCGGTTTTGCGGGCGGAGAGGCGCAAGGCTCCGGAAGGCGTCTTAAGGTGGCCGCGACGATATTTCCGTATTATGATTTTGTAAGACAGGTCGCAGGCGATCTGGTGGAGCTTAAGATGGTCGTGCCGGCTGGCATGGACAGCCATTCTTTTGAGCCGACGCCGGCGGATATGCGCGCGATTCAGGAGGCGGATGTGCTGGTCATGAACGGCGGAGCCATGGAATACTGGGTTGGCCAGGTGCTTGATGCCGTGGATGCGCCGGATCTGACGGTCGTGACGATGATGGACTATGTGGACGCGGTGCAGGAAGAGATCGTCGAAGGCATGGAGGACGAGGAGCATGACCATGAGTACGCGGAGAGCGGTCTGGCGCAGGAGGACCACAGTTCCGGAAGCGAACATGCCGGCCGGCTTCCTGAGGCTGTCCGTGAGGAACGCGGAGTCGAAACCGGTCGTACCGACGATGGTTCCGATCTCATCCATGACGGCGGCGAAGCTGCGGTCGAGTACGATGAGCATGTCTGGACGTCGCCTGTGAATGCCATGGAATTCGTGCGGGTGGTCGCGGATACCCTGTCCCGTGAAGATCCGGCTCACGCGGCGGAGTATGCCGCGGG